>NZ_JADGMP010000005.1:0-330428 GCF_015549295.1 Cupriavidus sp. IK-TO18 | reverse complement strand
AAGCCCGGATCAGGACGTGGGCGCAGCCCTGCCACCTTAGGGCCGGCGCGCAGCGCAGCAGCCGTAGGCGTTCCTACGTTGCGGTCGGCAGCAGGGGCCCGCCACAGCTCTGGGCTCGTTCAAACATCGCTTTAATCGCAGGCCACCTTGGCGCACCAAGGCGTCAGGCAGTCCTGCTCTGCAACGAAGCAAAGCCCCGTACGAAAGCCCAAGCCCACTACGATAAGAGTGACCGCCCGCAGGGCAGTAAACGCGCTTTTTGGTTACTTTTTGTCGCTCGGACAAAAAGTGACCCGCCCAGGAGGGCGGAACCAGGCGGCTCAACGGCCAACAGCATGTCATAAGCAGCGACAGCGGACGCATAAACAGCCGACAGCATGTCACCAACAGCGACACCGGCGCTTGAACAAGCCGAGAGCCTGTCGCTCCTTATATCCCCTCCCCCTTCACCTTCCCCTCCAACACCTCCCACCGCTCCAACGCCTCCAGCAATTCCATCTCGATCTCATCATGCCGCGTTGCGAGCTGCGCCGCCTTGGCCGCGTCGCTGACATAGAGCGAGCCATCCTCCAGCTGCGCCGATATCGTCTTCTGCTCGGTCTCCAGCGCGGCGATGCGCTCCGGCAGGCCATCCAGCTCGCGCTGCTCCTTGTATGACAGCTTGACCGAACGATTGGCGCCGCGCGCCTCGCGCGACTCCTTGCCCCTGGCCGACTCGGCCGCCTTCTGCTCCGGCTTGCGCGCAGCCTGGATCCCGGCGGCGCGGGCCGATTGCTCGACCCAGTCGGAATAGCCGCCCACCGACTCGCGCCACACGCCTTCACCCTCGGCGGCGATGGTGGAGGTCACCACGTTGTCCAGGAACGCGCGGTCGTGAGAGACCAGGAACACCGTGCCGCTGTAGTCCTGCAGCAGTTCTTCCAGCAGCTCCAGCGTATCGATATCGAGGTCGTTGGTCGGCTCGTCCAGCACCAGCACGTTGGCCGGCCGCGCGAACAGCCGCGCCAGCAGCAAGCGGTTGCGCTCGCCGCCCGACAGCGACTTGACCGGCGAACGCGCGCGCTCCGGCGCGAACAGGAAATCGCCCAGGTAGCTCATCACGTGCTTGCGCTGCCCGTTGACCTCGACCCAGTCGCTGCCCGGGCTGATGGTGTCGGCCAGCGATTTTTCCAGGTCAAGCGCGGTGCGCATCTGGTCGAAGTACGCCACCTGCAGGTTGCTGCCGTTGCGCACCGTGCCGCTGTCCGGCGCCAGCTCGCCCAGGATCAGCCGCAGCAGCGTGGTCTTGCCGGCGCCATTGGGGCCGATCAGGCCAACCTTGTCGCCGCGCATGATGGTGGCGGTGAAATCGCGCACCACCACCTTGTCGCCATAGGCCTTGTTCACGTCGGTCAGCTCGGACACGATCTTGCCGGAGCGGTCCGCCTGCGATACCTCCAGCTTGACGTTGCCCTGCACCTCGCGGCGCGCGGCGCGCTCGGTGCGCATCGCCACCAGGCGCTGGATGCGAGATACGCTGCGCGTGCGGCGCGCCTCCACGCCCTTGCGGATCCACACTTCTTCCTGCGCCAGCAGCTTGTCGAACTTGGCCTGCTCGACCTGCTCGGCGGCCAGCATTTCTTCCTTGCGCGCCTGGTAGGCGGCAAAGTTGCCGGGGAAGGACACCAGCCGGCCGCGGTCCAGCTCGACGATGCGAGTGGCCACGCGGTCCAGGAAGGCGCGGTCATGGGTAATCAGCAGCACGCTGCCGCGGAAGGCGAGCAGCAGGTCTTCCAGCCAGCGGATCGCCTCCACGTCGAGGTGGTTGGTCGGCTCGTCCAGCAGCAGGATGTCGGGTTCGGCGACCAGCGCCTGCGCCAGCGCCACGCGCTTCTGCAGGCCGCCGGAGAGCGCGTCGACGCGGGTGTGCGAATCGAGCCCCAGCCGGGCCAGCGTGGTTTCCACGCGGGTGCGCAGCTGCCAGGCGCCGGCGGCGTCCAGCTCGGACTGCAGCCGGTGCAGTTCGGCCAGCGCGGCTTCGTCGTCGTGGTGCTCGGCAACGCGATCGGCCGCGGCCTCGTAGCGCACCAGCAGGTCATGCGCATCGCCCATGCCCTGCGACACCGCGTCGAACACGGTGATGCCCGGCTCGAACTGCGGCTCCTGCGGCACGTAGGCACTGGTCACACCGCTCTGGCGTGCGATCAGGCCATCGTCAGGCGCCGACAGCCCGGCCACGATCTTCAGCAGCGAGGACTTGCCCGAGCCGTTGCGCCCGATCAGGCCCACGCGTTCGCCAGACTCCAGCGAAAAATCGGCGTGGTCGAGCAAAGCCACGTGCCCGAAGGCGAGCTGGGCGTCGGTAATGGAAAACAGGGCCATGGGAAAAGACGACGAATGGAAAGACGGAGCCGGATCGGACGGGGATGGTTGCCGGGCATGGCGCGGCAGCCCGCATTGTAGACGACCCCGGCCGCAGGCGGCCCCAGACACGCGGCCCCCGGGCAGGCGGCCCAAAAAAGAAGGGCCCGCGCACTGCGGGCCCAAGAGTCTCTCCTCGGTGCCCTGCTCGCAAGGCACGCAAACAGAGTATCAATGGGCCCGGTCCCGCTCCAGTCGGACAAATCCGTAAGGGAAAGTCCCGTCAACCCGGCGTTGCTCGCCGGGCACGCTTGCCGCGCCGCCAGTTGTCCGGACCCGGTGCCGCGTGGAACAATGGCTTGTCCTGCACACCCGGGGTGCCGGCACGACAGGCAAGACGACACGCAAGACGACAGGCAAGACAACGCAGAGCCGGCGCCACAGCCGGCCAGAAGACGGAACGGGTGGTTGGCCTCCGGCCGCTGCCCGCGCCGGTTCCAGTCATTTTTGTACGGGGGTTACATGTTCGATCCGGGTCCGGGGCGCCTGCCTTCCTGCGGGAAGCGCGCGCCCGTCTTGTCATGCCCTGCCCTGGCCGCGCTGGCAGTGGCGCTGCTGGCTGCGGCCATGCCGGCACCATCCGCCGCCGCCAGCGCATCCACCACTGCCACCGACCCTGCCGCCGCGGCGCCGTCCGACGTCGCGCCGGTGCTGCGCCGGATCAGGCAGACCGGCGCCATCCGCATCGCCCACCGCGAAAGCTCGGTGCCGTTCTCCTTCGTCGCCGACGGCAAGCCGGTCGGCTATGCCGTCGACCTGTGCCTGAAGGTTGCCGACGCCGTGCGCGGCGCGCTGAAGCTGCCGTCGCTGCGCGTGGACTGGGTGCCGGTCACGCCGGCCAGCCGCATCCCGGCCATCGTCGAGGGCAAGGCCGACCTGGAATGCGGCTCCACCACCAACAACCGCGAGCGGCGCGAGCAGGTCGCCTTCACCATCCCGCATTACATCGCCGGCAGCCGCATGCTGGTCAAGGCGGCGTCGGGCATCAACCGGTGGCCGGACCTGCGCGGCAAGACCGTAGTCTCGACCACCGGCACGACGCCGCTGGCCACGCTGCGCAAGATGGATGAGTCCGGCGCGCTGCAGCTGCGGCTGGTCGAGGCCAGGGACCACGCCCAGGCCTTTGCCATGGTCGAGGCCGGCAAGGCCGATGCCTTCGTGATGGATGACGTGCTGCTCTATGGCCTGCGCGCCAACGCGGCGCGCCCGGACGACTACCGCGTCACCGGCGACCTGCTCACCATCGAGCCCTACGCCATCATGCTGTCGCGCCACGACGCGGCCTTCAAGCAGCTGGTCGACAAGACGCTGGTGGCGTCGATCTATGACCAGGACACGCAGCGGCTGTACCGCAAGTGGTTCCAGGCGCCGATTCCGCCGCACGGCATCCGGCTCGATATCCCGATGAGCTACCTGCTGCGCGACTCGTTCAAGTTCCCGAGCGACAAGGTGTCGGACTGACGTAGCCAGGCCAGGGGAAGGCGCGCCGCATGGACCTTCCTGATGGCCGCGCTGGTGATGGCGGCCACCGGCATGACCGGAGGTTCGACAAGCTGAGGCGCCCGCGCGCGCCCTGAACGACCCTGAGCGTCCCCCCCAGGCGCCGCTACAGCATCATGAAGGCAACGTCGGCGGCGCTGACCGCATCCGGCGGCACGCCCTTGCGGCGCTGGAACAGGATGTGCTGCAGCACGCGGTCGCGGTGCGTGGCGAAGGTCTGCGGGTCCAGCCGCAACGCCATGCGGGCGTAGTGCTCGGCCATCAGCTTGTAGACCCGGTGGCGCACCAGCAGCATTTCGTTTTCTGCCTTGAACCGGCTCATCGTCCCCGTGTGGTCGTCTTCCAGCTGGCGCATACCGACCACCACCCGCGCGTGCATGCCCCGGTAGCGGTCGATTTCCGCATGGGCCTTGCGCAGTTCTTCGCGCAGCGACCGGACCTCCTGCATCAGCTTGAGGTTGTGCTGCACGCCCCGCTGGATGCGCGTGGCTTCTTCCAACGCATGGTCCGCCGCGGCGATGGTGTCCTGCCATGGCGTCGTGTCCGCCTCCAGCGCCTTCTCCCCGGACTGCGTCGTTGGCCAGACGGCCGCGTCTTCGATGCCGGTGTGATTCATACCGCTCCCCTTACCCAAAAGCCAGCCGCCGGCATCGTAAGGTTCGTGCCGGCTTGGTCAGGCCGCAATACCGCGACTGCCTGGTAATGCACGCCCGCGGGGCGTGCCTAGTTCTGTATTTTGTTTCATTGAAAACCGCAATGCCGCTGCGCACAACCACCACGACGGAGGGACGCGGCTTTGGCGCAACATGGCGGCGGCGCTAAGATGCCGGTCTGGCTGCGTTGCCGCCCCTCTTTCCAGCCCCAACCATGAACGGATACCTGCTCCTCGCCCTCGCCATCGTCGCCGAAGTCATCGCCACCAGCAGCCTGAAGGCCTCGCAAGGATTCACGCGGCTGGTGCCCAGCGTGCTGGTGGTGGGCGGCTACGTGGCGGCGTTCTGGCTGCTGATGATGGTGATGCGGACCGTGCCGGTAGGGATTGCGTATGCAATCTGGAGCGGGGCCGGGATCGTGCTGGTGACGCTGATCGCGGTGGTGCTGTACCGGCAGATCCCGGATCTGGCCGCTTGCCTGGGGATCGGCCTGATCATTGCCGGCGTCGCGGTGATTCAGCTTTTTTCCAAGTCCAGCGCGCACTGAACAACGCCATGCCCAGACTGCAGGATGCAACGCCGCTTGGCCTGCTGGCAGCCGAACGATTTACCGCACCTCGCACGGCCCGGGCGTACATGTCACGGTGGAACCCGGCGGCACGATGATGGTACGGCCGCTCGGCGGCGGATCGGAAACGGTGCGTTGCACCGAGATGCAACTGGCGAGCCCAAGAAGCGGCAACAACACTAGTGAACGTACGAGAAGTCCGACGCGTACCATGGCGATCTCCCTGTAGGGCAAGGCCGCTGCCGGCAGGTGTCGGGAACGCAACCTTTGCCTTTGCGGAAGTATAGGCAAGCAAGGCGCAATTGGCCCCCTGGTGATCGAATCGGGATGGGGGAATTTGCCTGAGGCTGTCGCCAAGAATCGAATCTGCATCTGGCCGGATTCACATTCAGACATAGCGAAAGCGGCCCCGGACACAAACGCCGCGTCATTGCCATGGCATAACAATGTATCGTCAATGCAGCTTCGGCCTGCGCGTTTGCGCACCGAAGCTCTGGCGTGCCCGCCTTGCGGTACGGCACATACTCTTTCCGCGAGAAGCCAAGCGATATGTTCGACGACCTGCGCAATACCTACGACCGCGTCTATGTGCCGTTCACCGGCAAGGAATTCCTGCAAAGCCTGGACGATGGGCGCGAAGTGTGGATCTACGGAGAGCGTGTACGCAATGTCGCCGAGCATCCGGCCTTTCGCAACATGGCGCGCATGATTGCCCGGATGTACCAGGCGCTGCACGATCCGGAACGCCACACCGAACTCTGCGTTCCGACCGAATGGGGCGGCTTTACCCAGCGCTTTTTTCGCGCCCCGCGCGATGCGGCCGAGCAGGTGGCGCAGCGCGATGCGATTGCTGGCTGGCAGAAGTGCGCATGGGGCTGGATGGGACGGTCTCCGGACTACAAGGGCTCGTTCCTGGCCACGCTGGGGGCCAACCCGGCGTTCTACAAGGGCTACGAGGAAAACGCCCGACATTGGTATCGCAAGGCTCAGGAGCGGACCTGGTACCTGGGCCACGCCATAGTCAATCCCCCGGTGGATCGCGATCTGCCGCCGTCGGCCACATCGGACGTATTTGTGCGTGTGGTCCATGAAGACGATGGCGGCATCTACGTGAGCGGGGCCAAGGTCGTTGCCACCGGCGCGGCGCTGACTCACTACACCTATGTTGCCAATGTCGACGCCACGCCAGCGCGAGGGCCCAAGTTCATCGTACCCACCAACGCCCCGGGATTGAAGCTTCTGTGCCGGGTCTCGAACGAATATCGGGCCGCGGTACTCGGCAGCCCGTTCGACTATCCCCTGTCATCGCGCCTGGACGAGAACGACGCCATTCTCGTGATGGACAATGTTTTCGTGCCGTGGGAGAACGTCTTCATGCACGGAGAGGTCCCGCAGGCGGACGCCATACAATCCGGCTCCGGATACCTGGAGCGCGCATCGCTCCACGGCTGTACGCGTGTCGCGGTCAAGCTCGACTTTATCATCGGACTATTGGCCCGCGCGCTGGAGATCACCGGCACCCGCGGCCTGTATGGCGTTCAGGTGCACCTCGGCGAGGTGATCGCATGGCGCAACGCTTTCTGGGCCTTGTCTGATGCGATGGCCAAGAGCGAAGTGCCCTGGCATGGCCACGTCCATCCCGATCCGCACTTTGCCGGCGCCTACCGCGTACTGAACCAGGAGGCATTGCCGCGCGTGCGCAATATCATCGAGCAGGTCGTAGCCAGCGGCCTGATTTACCTGAACTCACATGCGATCGACTTCAGCGTGCCCGAGATACGAGCCTATCTCGACAAGTACCTGCGCGGTTCCGGCGGCGCGCCGGCCGAGGAACGCGTCAAGGTCATGAAGCTGCTGTGGGATGCCATCGGCACCGAGTTCGGCGCACGTCATGAACTTTACGAGATCAATTACATCGGCGGCAACGACGCCACGCGGTTGACCAACCTGTCGGCGGCGCAGAACACGGGCAACCTGGACCAGATGAAGGCTTTCGCCCGTTCGGCAATGGATGACTACGACCTGACCGGCTGGACGGTTCCAGACCTGGTCAACCCCGACGATGTCAGTGCGCTTCCGCGCAACCCGCGTGCCGCGGGGCAGAAACGTGGCAATGTCATAAATGACATTGCGGCCAAAACCGCCAAGCCAAATAGAACTGCTCCACCTCGCACCACCGCTAACGGCGCAATCGCCGTACCAGGCTGTTCGGGCCCGAGACGGCGCTGACCCTGCCCTGCCAGGGCCCTGGGACTCCGGCCGCCCGCCTGCTTGTTTGGGGATGGGAAGAAAGCTGAAGCGTGGATGGTCCCGCCGACAGGAATCGAACCTGTATCTAGCGCTTAGGAGGCGCTCGTTCTATCCATTGAACTACGGCGAGGGGACCCTGAAGCAGGAGGGGAGTATATCAAAATCCTCTTGCCGGGAGTCAGCCGACACCGCTGCGGCGCAGATGCTGCATCGGTGGTCCGCGGCACATATCAGAGGACAGAGGAGGAAAATTACGGCTGCAGCGGGGTTATGCCGGGGTGCAGAACAGTGCCGGGGAATTTCCGACAGCTGGTCGCGCCGGTGTCGGTGCCAGCCCAACGCATAGCGACGATCCGCTGATGGCGCGTCGCCGTGCCGCCAGCCGCCAACCCGCGCCGCACGGCGCCCTGGCGCCGACCCGGGCAACGGCCGCGAGCGCTGGCACGCGCCTTGCTGTATTCCGGTACCGCGCCGGCACCAAGCCGCCACTAACTGGAGACAGAAATATGGCCACCCTCGCTATCCACGATCTTGCCAGCTGCCGCGAACTTGCTTCCGACACCATGGCCCGCGTGCGCGGTGCCGGCGGGCAGTGGGTGTTCGGGTGGATCCGCCCGTTCGTGCCTTCATCGCCATTGCCGGCCGGCGCGGTGTTCAACTTTTACGAGATCAATTACAGCTTCTATGCTGATCAGATGAACAACCAGTTCCAGAACATCGATATCCGCAACAACGCGCCCAACTCCAATATCAGCGTCCAGGGCGACCAGGGCGCAAGGAACGACGGCCGCCTGGTCTGAGCGAGCGTCGTGGCACGCCCCGGCGCGACGGGGCAAGAATGGGGCAATAAAGGGGCGCGCGATGCGGAGCGGAGGCTAGATTTGGGTTTCGATTCGCACTTCCAGTGGACCTCGGCGGCCTGTACCGACGTCGGCCGCGTACGCGAACGCAACGAGGATGCGTGCCTGGACCTGCCCGCGCAGCAGCTGTGGGCGGTCGCCGACGGCATGGGAGGTCACGCCGTCGGCGACTTCGCCAGCCAGGCCGTGGTCAAGGCGCTGGCCGCGCTGCCGCCGCAGCCGCTGCTGGAAGACCGGATGGAAGCCACGCGCGCGGCGATGCAGGGGGTTAACCTGGCGCTGGTCGACGAAGCCGCGCGGCTGGGGGTGCGCTGCATCGGCAGCACGGTGGTGGTGCTGCTGGCCGGCGACCGGCGCTGCGGCTGCCTGTGGGCGGGCGACAGCCGGCTGTACCGGCTGCGCGGCGGCGAGCTGGTGCGGCTGACGCGCGACCACAACCAGGTCGAGCGCCTGCTGGCGCGCGGACTGATCACGCCCGAGCAGGCGCGCCACCATCCCGCGCAGAACACCATCACGCGCGCCGTCGGCGCCGCGGCGACGCTGGCGCCGGAGCAGCTGCTGACCGAAGTTGCCGATGGCGACGTCTTCCTGCTGTGCAGCGACGGCCTGAGCAATGAGGTCGACGACCCCGACATCGCCGCGGTGCTGGCGCAACAGGATCCGCCGCAAGCCGCGCAGACGCTGCTGCAGATGGCGCTCGATGCCGGCGGGCGCGACAACATCTCGGTGGTGGTGATCCGCGCTGCCGATCCGTACGGCTCGGACAAGACGCTGGTCAATCCCGAGCTGGACACCTGAGCAGCGCCCCTACTCCTTACTACCCCTTGCTACCCCTTGCTACCCCTTGCTACCCCTTGCTCCCGTCAGCCTGCCGGCTGGCGCGGAAATCCTTGGAATGGATGCCGTGCTTCTTCAGCAGCATCTGCACGTGCGAGCGGTTCATGTCGAAGCGCCGCGCCAGCTCGGCGACGGTGCCGCCGACTTCCTGCAGCCCGCGCTCCAGGAAGGCGCGCTCGGCTTCGTCGCTGGCCGCGCGCTTGGCCTCGCTGAGCGAGGTGGGCATGGCGATGTCGGCCCCCGCTCCCCCTGCTGTTGCCGTCCCCACCACCGCCAGCGCCGCCGGCCTGGGCCGGATGTCCTGCGGCAGCTGCGCCAGGTCGGCGGTGTCGCCAGCCAGGCAGGAAAGCCGGTACATCAGGTTGCGCAGCTCGCGGATATTGCCCGGGTAGTCATAGTGCAGCAGGAAGTCGCGTAGCCGCGGCGTCAGCCTGACCGGCGCGCGCTTGAGCATGCTGGCGGCCTCGTCGCTGAAGTAGGACACCAGCAGCGGGATCTCGTCGTGCCGCTCGCGCAGCGCGGGCAGGCTGACATGGATTACGCTCAGGCGGTAGAACAGGTCTTCGCGGAAGGTGCCGGCCTCGCTCATCTTGCGCAGGTCCTTGTTGGTGGCGGCGACGATGCGCGCATCGACCGAGATAATCTCGTCCGAGCCCACGCGCTGGATCTCGTGCGCTTCCAGCACGCGCAGCAGCTTGACCTGCCCCGTCAGCGGCAGCTCGCCAATCTCGTCGAGGAAGATGGTGCCCGTATGCGCGCTTTCGAACTTGCCGCGCCGGTCGTTGCTGGCGCCGGTGAACGCGCCCTTCTTGTGGCCGAACAGCTCGGACTCGAGCAGGCTGTCGGGGATCGCGCCGCAGTTGACCGAGATGAACGGCTTGTCGGTGCGCGAACCGTTGGCGTGGATCACCTTGGCCATCAGTTCCTTGCCGGTGCCGCTCTCGCCGTCGATCAGCACCGGCAGGTCGGTCGGCGCGGCTTTCTCGGCGATTTCCAGCGCTTCGAGCAGCTTGGGGTTGTCGCCGAAGGTCCCCTCGAAGATAAAGCTTCGCTCCATCAGCGCTTGGCGCCGCTCGCGCGGCATGCGTTCGACCTCCTGCTGCGGCGGCGCGTTCTTGGCCGCGCTGTCGGCCCCGGTTTCGGCAGAAGACGCTGCCTGCACGAAGCGTTCCTTGTGCGACAGCCCCATGACCTCGTCGCGCAGCGTGGTGGCCTGCTTGAGCAGCTTCTCGATCTCGGGCCGGTCGAGGCGCGACGCCCAGCGCAGCGTCGAGCGCAGGATCTCGATCTTCTCGATCAGGCCGGCGAACGACACCGGCGAGGTGACCGAGGCGGGGGTGGCACCCTGGTTGTATAGCTTCATGCTGCGCTCAGTTGCTTCTGCACCAGTTGGTAATACATGCCCTTGCGTTCCAGCAGCTCTTCATGCCGGCCCTGCTCGACGATCGCGCCTTCATACAGCACCAGGATCTTGTCGGCCTGCATGATGGTGCTGAGGCGGTGCGCGATGATGACCGCGGTGCGCCCGCGCAGGATCTCCTGCATGTTCGCCAGGATGTTGCTCTCGGACTGCGTGTCGAGCGCCGAGGTCGCTTCGTCGAACACCAGCAGCCGCGGGTCGTGGTACAGCGCGCGCGCGATGCACAGCCGCTGGATCTGCCCGCCCGACAACCCCATGCCGCGCTCGCCCACCACCTGCTCGTAGCCGAGCGGCAGCTTGCTGATAAAGGCGTGGGCATCGGCCATGCGCGCCACTTCCTCGATGCGGCGCCGGTCCGGGCTGTCGTCGCCGCAGGCGATGTTCTCGGCGATGGTGCCCGAGAACAGCAGGTTGGACTGCATCACATAGCCGACCTGCGCGCGGTAGAACGCCGCGTCGATCACGTTGAGGTCGTAGCCGTCCACCGACATCGAGCCCTCGGTCGGCTTGTAGAAGCCCACCAGCAGCTTGGCCAGCGTGGTCTTGCCCGAGCCGCTGCGCCCGACGATGGCGACCATCTCGCCCGGCCGGATGGTAAAGCTGATGTTCTCCAGCACGTAGGGCGTGTCCTCGCCGCCATAGCGGAAGTACAGATCCTTCATCACGATCTCGCCCTGCAGGTCGGGCAGCATCACGCGCGACAGCACGTCCTGCGGCTTCTGCTCCGGCTCCAGGTCGAGCACGTCGCCGAGCCGCTCCATCGCCACGCCGGCATCGTTGAGCTGGCCCCACAGCGCCACCAGTCCCATCAGCGGCGCCAGCACGCTGCCCATGAAGGCGTTGAAGGCGATCAGCTGGCCGATGGTCAGCTCGCGCTCGAGCACCAGCGTCGCCCCCACCCACAGCACCGCGATGGTGGTCGCGGCATTGAGCAGCTGGCTCGCCAGCCCCACCAGGATATGGAAAGCCTGCGCCTTGTATTGCGCTTCCAGCGCCTTGGTGTACTTGCGCTCCCAGCGCAGCCGCACCGGCCGTTCGATGCCCATGCCCTTGACGGTCTCCGCGCCGCCCAGCGTTTCCATCAGGTAGGCCTTGGCATCGGTCGACGCGGCAAAGACCTCGCGCGCATAGGTCTTGACCCTGGGCGTCACCACCACCGTCAGCGCCGCGATCGGGATCACGAAGGCGATCAGCAGCAGCGTCAGCTTGACGTTGTAGAGGAACATGATGGTGAAGTAGATAAACACCATCAGCAGGTTCAGCGCCGTGGTCACCGTCGACTCGGTCAGGAAGGCGCGGATGGTCTGGTTCTCCTGGAAGCGCGCGAAGATGTCGCCGGTCTTGCGCTTGGCGAAGAACGACAGCGGCAGCGACAGCGTGTGCTTGAAGAAGTGCGACATCATGGCGAAGTCCATGTTGCGCACCATGAAGTTGGCCAGGTACGCGCGGATCGTCGACATCAGCTGCGAGAACACGTTGGAGATGATCAGCCCCACGATCAGCAGGTGCAGCAGCCCCACGTTCTGGTGCACCACCACGCCGTCGAGGATGTTCTGGATGATCAGCGGCGGCACCACGCCCAGCATCTGGATCACGAAGGTCGCCAGGAACAGGTGCGCCAGGATCTTCTTGTACGGCGCCAGGTAGCCGATGAAGCGCAGCCACGGCGAGCGCTGCACCGACAGCTGCGTCATGCTCTCGCCCGGCGAGAACAGCAGGCAGGTGCCGCTCCAGCCGCGCTCGAACTCCTCCGCGCTCATCTTGCGGAAGCCGATGGCGGGATCGGCCACCCACACCCAGCGCGACGAGATGCCGTACACCACCACGTAGTGGTAGCCCTCCCAGTGCACGATGAACGGCAGCTCGAAGCCCATCAGCGAGTCGCGCGTGCATTGCACGCCGCGCGTGGTGAAGCCGAGCGATTCACCGGCGCGCGCCAGGCTGTCGAGCGTGGCGCCCTGCGTGGTCACGTTGGCCAGTTCGCGCAGCTTGCCCAGCGTCATCGGGATGCCGTAGTGCCGGCAGATCATTGCCAGGCAGGCCGCGCCGCAGTCCATTTCCTCGGCCTGCTCGACCAGGCCGAAGCGGCGGATCAGCTTCTCGCCCAGTTCGGGCCTGGAATGCAGGTCCAGCAGCACGGGACGCTTGCGCCGCTCGGCCAGCTTCTTCTGCCGATGCAGCTCGCGGTCGAGCGCGCGGATGCGCTCCTCCAGCACCTCGCGCAGGCGCGGGTTGCGCTCCAGGATCAGCTGCACGGTCTTCTCGGGAATGACCAGCAGGCGCACGTCGGTCTCGGCGACGGCCGCTGCCAGCTGCTCCTGCCGCATCACGCAGGCGCGCTCGCCGAAGATGTCGCCCTGCCCAAGTGTCGCCAGGGGGAACTCGCTGCCTTCTTCGCTGCGCACCACGCGCACGGTGCCCTGGCGCACCACGTACAGGCGCCGGTCCTCGCGCCCGTCCTGCTTCAGGATTTCCTTGCCGGCGCTGACGCGCTTGACGCCCACGCTGCGCACGGCGTCGGCCAGTTCCTGCTTGTCGAGCTTGCCGCGCAGGTCGAACAGCCGCGCGACAAAGCCGCCGGCGGAACTGATCGCGACATAGCTGGTGACAAAGGCCAGCGCGGCCGGGTTGCCCGCGACCACCGGCTCGGCCACGCTGCGCGGGATCATCAGCAGCTCGGTCTTTCCCGAGGCGCGCACCGACGACTCGTGCCGGTACTCGCGCAGCAGCGCGATATCGGCAAAGACCTCGCCAACCTTGCGCACGCCCATGCTGATTTCCTTGCCGTGTTCCTCGTTGAACACGCGCACGGATCCCGACTTGACGATAAACAGGCCGGGCGCCGCATCGCCGGCATTGCAGACGGTATCGCCAAAGCCGAAGGTCAGCACCTGCGCGGCCTCGGCCAGGCGCGACACTTCCTCCGGCGTCAGCACCGACAGGATTTCGACGCCGGCCAGGAACGTGGCCAGCGCGGATCCGCCCTCGGGCCGTTCCGGTGCTGTCGGCGCTGTCGGTGCGGCCGGCGCAGCGGCAGCGGCGGCGCCTTCGCCAGACTCGCTAGCGGGCTTCGATGACATGTTCCTGCGCCCTGCCCATCAGCCAGTCTTCGCGCAGCAGGCGCCGCACTTCCACCGCAACCTCGGTGTCGAGCGTGGCGGGATGCTTGGCGCGCACCAGGAAGACTTCAAAGAAAGAGCGGTCCGGCGCTGGGAACGGCCCCAGCAGGTCGCCCGGCTCCGCGTTGAATACCTTGGCCTCGATATCGGTCTTGAGCGAGCCGCGCAGCACCTTGCCGATCGCGCCGCCGTGCTCGCGCGTGTCGGCGATCGAATGCTCGCGCGCCATGTCGGCGAACGCGTCCGGATCGTCCTGCAGGTAAGAGATCAGCTCCTTGGCCTTGCCTTCGCTGTCGACCACGATATGGCTGACCTCGATGCTGTCGAAGCGCGGCGAGTTCAGCGCAAAGTACTCCTGCACCGCGGCGTCGCTGCAGACCTGCTCCATCATCCGCTCCTGGTACAGGTTGTCGGTGATGAACGCCTCGAACTCGTCGAGGCTGACATTGAGCGCATCGAGGTAGTGGTTCATGTCGGCGGCGCGGTGCAGCCCCTGCACGCGGCGGAACTGGTCGGCGCGCTCCTGGATTTCTTCGGGCGTGACCACCATGCCCTGACGCTTCGCGGCGTGCACCGTCAGCTTGTCGCGCACCATCTGCTCGACCAGACCTTCGAACTGCCCGGTCAGCTTGAGCAGCCGAACGAATTCCTCGACGCCGAGCACCTCGTCGTCGATACGGACAATGCCAGTCATGTCTAGGCTCCTTTTGACGGCCCTATGCGTTAGCACGGGCATCCGGATTGGCTGTTCCTGTATTCCCCCGGCTGCTGCCGGTGCTGCCGGCGGTTACCCCGCCACCTCGCGGAAGGGGTCGAGCCCCAGGTCGATCAGGCGGCGCTCGCGCACCACGATCTCCGCCGTGGCGGTCATGCCATAGCGCAACGGATACTTGTTGTCGGCCACGGTGTAGTAGTCGCGCGCCAGGCGCACCCTGCCCTCGTAGACCGGCTGCTTGTCGGGGCCCGGCTTGGTCGCGGGCGAAATGAATTCCAGCGTGCCTTCGATGATCCCGTAGCGCTGGTACGGGAAGGCGCTGAACTTGAGCTTGACCAGCAGCCCCTCGCGCAGGAAGGCGCGGTCGCGCTCGGCAATGACGATCTTGACCACCGGGCGCGCATCCTTGGGCGCGATCCCGCCCAGCGGCGTGTTGGCCTGCACCTTGTCGCCGCGCTGGGTGGAGGTGACATCGGTGATCACGCCCGACACCGGCGCCAGGATCAGCAGGAAATTGTCCTTGTCGATATTCTCGAAGCGGATGCGCGCGGCGGCGTCCGCCACCAGCCGCGCGGTCTGTACCTGCAGCCGCAGCTTGTCTTCGGTGCTGGCGATCTCGCGCAGCGCCGCGTCGTACTGCACGCGCAGCCCGGCCAGGTCCTGCCCGCTGCTTTCGAGCAGCGCGCTGGCCTGGGTCATCTCGCGGGACAGCCGGGCATCAAGCTCGCTCAGCCGCGACTGCGCCACGCGCAGGTTGTTCTCGGCGTCCTGCGCCGCGGCGCGCTTGGCATCGAGCTGCGACTGCGACACGCCGCCGCCGCCGGGCAGCGCCAGCAGGCGCGCATAGCGGTCCTGCTCCTGGCGCGCAAACTCGCGCGCGCGCCGGGCGTTTTCCAGGTTGCTGCGCGCCTCCTGCAGCTGCGCGCGCTGTTCCTCGGCCAGCCGCGTGGTGCCCTGGGCAAGGCGGTTCTCGTGCTGGCGCGTGGCCACGTCGATCTGCTGCTTGAGCGCGTTGGCGCGGCGTTCCATCAGCGCCTTTTTCTCCGGGAACTGCTTCCATTCGCGCTCGGAATCCTCCAGCTTGAGCTGCGCTTCCAGCGCATTGGCGGCGGCCTCGATCGCGCCGCGCGCGTTCAGCCGCGCCAGCACGTCATCCTTGGACACCGGCTGGCCTTCGGCGACGTACAGGTCGGCCAGCTCGCCGTCGACAGGGGCATAGAAGCGCCGCACTTCCGATTCGGGTGCCAGCGTGCCTTGCGCGGTGACGATGACATCGGCATGGCCGACGAAGGACCACACCAGCCCGCATACCACCAGCGCAAACGTGGTGACGATGGTCAGCATGCCCAGCCGCGACGGTTCGGCGGTAAGCAGGCCGATACCCTCGGCGCTGTGGTCTTCGAGCGCTTCCGACAGCGGCTTCAGGCCGGCCTGGCGGGAATCGTCTTTCATGGCTGCCTCGCTGGCTGCTGCGGCGCGGGGTTCGCCGCGTTGGCCGCGTTGGCCGCGTCACTCGGGGCGGCATCCGCGGGCACCTTGCCGCTGTCTTCGCCGCCGATCAGCTCGAGCTTGGTCTTGAGGACGGCGGGATCGAGCACGGTGCGCAATTCACGCAGCGCATGGCGCTGCTGGTCGGCCTCGGCGCGGATCTCTTCCTCGACCTTGGCCAGCTGCGCCAGGTCCGCACTTTCGCCGGCGCGCAGCTGCGTAAAGATGCGCATGCCCTGGCGCGCATCGTCCTGCGCCTGCGACAGCAGCCGGGCCTGCGCGCGGAACCTGGGCGAGATGCCGGGTTCGAGCCGCTGCTCGCTGCCGATCACGCCGTTGCTGCGGTATTGCTTCCACGCGGCCACGGCGCTGCCCATCAGTTCGCGCGCGCGCCGCAGCGCGCTGTCGCGCACGCCGTTGACATCGGCTTCCACCGCGCTGGCGAAGAACTTGTCTTCGTCGGCGTCGAGCATGGCGTAGAAGCCGAGCAGGCGGTCTTCATAGCCCTTGCTGCCGCGCGCGGCCTGCAGCTCGGCAAACTGCGCCGCCACCTTCTGCTTGTGCGCGAGGTCGCGCGCGAGATCGTCGCTCCATGCGCCGCCCTGGATGCGCCTGAATCCCGCTAGCGCGGTGTTGCTGTCGCCCTGCTGCCACGCGCTGGCCGCACTGGCGTACTGCGTTGCCATCTCCGGCGGCGGCAGCCGCGGCGACAGTTGCGCGAACTGCGCCTGGAACGGCGGCGTGGCGAAGCGGCTGTCCGCCAGCCGCGCCACCAGCGTGCCGGGGCGGCGCGCGCGCAAGGCCTGCAGCAGCGCGGTGTAGCGGTCCAGGTCCGCCTGCACCTGGTCCAGGCCCGCCAGCCGCGGGTATTTCTCGCGATAGTCGGCGATCACCGGCTGCAGCGCTTCCGGCCGATCGCGGCCGAGTTCGGTGGCGATGCTGGTGTCGAGCCGCCCGATCGCCGCCAGGTAGACAGACGCATCGTTCTGCAGCCGGCGCACGTCGCTGAGCGCATCGGCATAGAGGTCGCGGAATGCCGGCACGTCGGCGGCAATGCGGCCCAGCGCGCGCTGGTGCGCGATGGTGTCCTGGTTCCAGTGCGCCAGCAGCTCGCGGATCGGCGCCTCATCGGCGTAGAGGCGGATCGGCGCATCGGCACCCCGCTGCGCGGCATAGCGTTCGAGCCGGCCGATCCATTCGAGTTCGGCCACCAGCGGCCGGGCGTCGGCGTTATTCGCGCCGAGCTGCCGCATCTGCGCGAGCGCGGCATCGGCACCGCCGAAGTCGCCGGCCTTGAGCTTCGCGACCCAGCCGGGCACGTAGGCGCGCAGCAGCGCTTCGGTGCCGAGCGCCTGCACCTCTGCATCGCCGGGATGGCGTGCGAGATAGCGGTCGGCCGCCTTCGCCGCGCCGGCGTAGTCGCCCGCCGCATGCAGGGTCTGCACCGCGCGCTCGTCGGCGCCGCGCCAGTAAAGCGCCGCGCCGGCCAGCACGGCCAGCAGCAACAGCGCGCCGCCCCAGCGCGCGGCGCGCCGCAGGCGTGCGCCGTCGTCGAGGCCGAAGCTGCGCGCCGCCTCCGCCAGCAGCAGCGCAATGCGTCCGCGCTTGCGCGGCGGATGCGCGCGGTCTGGCGCGGCGGTCGCGGCAGCGGCCTGGGCTTCGGCGTCGGCGTTGACTTCGTCTTCCTGGTGCGAGGCGTAGTCGACGCAGAAGATGTCCAGGAAGGAATCGGCGGCGCCGACAAAGGTGGTGCGGTCATCTTCGTCGTGTGCGGCGTCGTGTGCGGCCGGTTCAGCCGGCACCTGCGCCGGTACGGCGGGCTCCAGCGTGGTCCGCGTCGCGGTGGCATCGTCGTCGCCGGCGCGGCGGACCTCGGCCTTGTAGACGAAATGGCTGCCGCCGAACGCAATGCGGTCGCCGTTGTCCAGCGGCACGCCGTGGTCCGCCAGGCGCCTGCCGTTGACGAAGGTGCCGTTGGTGCTGCCCAGGTCTTCCAGGAACGGCACGCCGCCCTTCAGGTACACGTGCGCGTGCCGGCGCGACAGGTAGTTGACCTGCTGCGGATAGTTGTCGCGATAGCGCGCAAAGGCATCGTCGGCCTTGCTGATCAGGTACGGGAAGCCGTCGACATGAATCGGCTGCAGCCCGACATCGTCGCGTTCCGGCAGCAGCGTCAGCGCGACCCGCGGCGGCTCCGGCTGCGGTGCCCGCGGCGACAGCCGCACGCGGAACGACAGCGCCGGGCCGAATGCCAGCTCGTCGCCATCGCGCAGTTGCGCCGGCTGCCGCGCCACCGCCGCGCCGTTCACGCGCGTGCCGTTCTTGCTGCCCAGGTCGGCAACATAGACCGCGCCTTGCTCGGCAAAGATGCGCGCATGGCGCCGCGACAGCGGCGCCGCGAGGTCTTCGGGATAGGCGGCGAATGGCAGCTCGGTGCGGCCGACCGGGAACAGGTCTTCGTCGATGCGGATCTCGCCCAGGTCCGGCCGCGAGACCGGCGTCAGGAACACATCGAATTCCCTTGCCAGTTCCTGGCTCGACTCCCGAGCGATCCCCTGGGCCATTTTCACCGGCATTTCCATGATCAGTGCTTCGTCAGGAGCCATGTTTCCAGGGAGCCAACAGCGCGGCTGCCGCGGCGGCCGGCCAAGGGGGGTGAAGCGACTAAGAACATAGTAGGCGACGGCTTAGGCTAGTCAATCGGCTGCGGCACGCGTGCAGGCGCGTGTTTTCACTGAGTCGGGCAGGGAAAGAGGCAAGGGCTGCACGCGTGGCGCAAGGCATTGCGCAACGCGTTGCGTACGCATGCGTCACGCCGCGCGTGAAGGTCGTGGCAGGTACCGCAGGCACCGGCCCGCGCCGCGCGGCAGCGAGCGCACTATTGCGGCTGGCTGGCCGCCGTGTTGCGCACTTCGGTGTCGGGCCAGCCGCCGCCAAGCGCCTTGTACAGCGTGACAGTGTCGGCCAGAATCTGTTGGTGGACCGCCAACAATTGCAGCTGTGCGTTCAGCAGCGAGCGCTCGGTCTCGAACACTTCGAGCTGCGAGACCACGCCTTCCCTGAGCTGCGCCTCGATCTGCGCCGACACCACGCGCAGCTGCTCCACCTGCTGCTGCAGCTCTACGCGCTGCTTCTTGTGCGCATCGACGTTGACCAGTGCACTCTCCACCTCTTCGAACGCCGTCATCACGGCGCGGCCATATTCGTTTTCCGCCACGCCCACCTGCGCTTCGGTGGTCTTCACGCGCGCACGCACGCTGGGATCGAGCATGGGCAGGTTGATGCTCGGCATAAAGCCGAAGGTGAAGGACTTGAGCAGGTCGCTCAGCGCAAAGCTGGCGGTGCCGCCGCGCGCGGTCAGGCTGATGCTGGGCAGCTGCGCCAGCCGCGCCTGGCCGACGATGTTGTAGGCCGCCAGCACGCGATATTCGGCCGCGACGATGTCGGGCCGGCGCGCCAGCAACTGCGACGGCAGGCCGGCCGGCACGCTGGGCGGCTGCACGCGGTCCTGCAGGCGTCCCGCCGGTACCTTGAGGTTGCCCGCGGGCACGCCCACCAGCGTGGCCAGCGCGTTTTCCGCCACATCGCGCGAACGGCGCAGCTCCAGCAAATCCTTGTTGAGCCGGTTGATTTCAGCCTGCTGCTGCATGACGCGGATCTTGGGCGCCAGGCCATTCTGGTACATGGCCTGGTAAGTGGTGAGGATCTGCCCGTTCTTGGCGACGGTGCGCGTCTGCTGCTCGATCTGCTCGTCGAACTGCAGGATCGTGAAGTAAGTGGTCGATACATTGGACACCAGCGTCAGGTAGCCGGCGCGCCAGTCGGCCTCGGTGGCGCGGAACTCGGCGGTCTGCGCCTGCACGCCCTTCTCGACCTTGCCCCAGATATCGATATCCCAGTTCAGCTGCGCGCCCGCGTTGTAGGTCCAGGTGGATTTCTGCCCGGTGCTTTTCTCGAAGCTCGCACCGGCGCCGATATCGATCACCGGCAGCCCGCCGGCACGTGCTTCGCCGATCTGCGCATTCGCCACGCGGATGCGCGCGGCCAGCACCTTGATGTCGTAGTTGCCGGCCAGCGCCTGGTCGATCAGGCCGTCGAGGTACGGGTCGTTAAAGTTGTGCCACCAGTTGGGCTGCACCGCGTCCTTTGGCGACACCGTGATCGAATCCTGGCGCGACCATTCGGCCTTGGCCGGCGTTTCCGGACGCTGGTACACCGGCGGCCGGAAATCGGCGCAGCCGGCCAGCAGCGCGGCGCATGCGGCGGAAGCGAGCCAGGCCAGGCGGCGCGAGGCTTGGGTCGGCATGACCCGGGGAGCGGCAGTAAGGGATACGGGCACGGTGCGATCCTGCGTGCGTGCGCGGCGGGGAACGCACTGGCGTGCCGTGGCCGCGGAGGTCTGTCTGTATTGTGGTGCGCGCGGGCGCGCGCTCCAACCCCGATCTGCATCAGGCGAAATCCGATGCAGTCGGCCATGGATGGGCACATGAGGCGCGCCGCGAGGACACCCTCGCGGCGCGGCGCCATCTCAACAAGCTTCTCAACGATAGATATTGTTGCTGGCGTTCTGGTTGGTATCCACATGCGAACGGACATGGTCAAGGAAGGCCGAGCCGTTGCCATTCAGGTTGGTGACGGTCTGCATCTGCGCGATTTCCTGCGTGGCGGTGATGCTGCTGTCTAGCTTGAACTTGATCGGGGCGTAGACCGCCGCGAAGGGCATGTAGGCGAGACCGCCGCGCACGGCTTGCATGCGCTTGCTGTCGAGGGTTTCGGTGGCGGCCAGGTCTTTGATGGTCAGCATGATCGTTCTCCGGGTATCGATGTGTGCGTGGGTGCGTGGGCAGCTATGGCGCGGGGCTCAGCCGTAGATGTTGTTGGTGGCGTTCTGGTTGGTGTGCACGTTCGACTTGACGTGGTCCAGGAACGCCGAACCGTTGCCGTTCATGTTGGTGACGTTCTGCAGTTGCGCGATTTCCTGCGTGGCGGTGATGCTCTTGTCGATCGACAGCTTCAGCGGCATGTAGGCGGCGACGAACGGGACATAGGCGAAGCCGCCGCGGACGGCGTGCATGCGCTTCTGGTCCAGGGTGTCGATGGTGGTCAGGTCGTTGATGGTCAGCGTGGTCATGATGGGCTCCTGGTGAGGATGGTGTTGCCTGGGTTGGGGTTCGAGCATCGGGTTGGTGTCGCGCTCGGTTGGGATATCGCAGGGAGCGTGCCAGGAGGGTGCGGCTGGGGGTTGGCGTTTTGTAAACGCCTGAAAATAAGGGATTTTTTATTCGACCTTGCCCTTCAGGCTCAGGTTGCCGCTGCTTTTGAAGGGCACTGGCTGGTGGGTTCGACCCAACACGTTGAGGGTGTGTGTTGGGTGTGCTGTGACAGCAGGGCCGGTACCCTGCTGCTGACGGCAACGCAGGAACGCCTTCGGCTGCGCTGCGCGCCGGTCACATGGGGGGCCTTTTACTTTACGTAGATTGTGATTCGCTTTGAATACACGGGCGGATTTGTGGGGATGTGCTTGTCATCCCCCATGATCAGCTGCAGCGTATGCTTGCCGGGCGGCAGTTCCAGCATGGTTTCAGTCTCTCCCGCGCCGAAATGCAGGTGGTTCCGGTCGTTCGGGATTTCCTTGTCCATTGGCGGCAGCTCGACGTCGATCAGCAAGTGGTGGTGCCCGGTGTTGGCATACTTCACATCCTTTGGCGCCACCCCCATGTTGCGCAATCCAAACCATACCTTGAACGGCTTGCCGGCAGGCATCACCTGCCCGTCATTGGGCCAGCCGATATAGAGATAGGCATTCGGCGGCGCCGGCGTGGATCCGCCCTGGGCTGCGAACGACACCAGCACGCTGGCAGCGAGCGCAGCGGCAGCAAGTAGTCTGGATCTGGACATAACCCTCTCCCGTGGTGGCCGTGCGATGCCACGCCGCACGCAACGCTAGCGCACGGTGATCGTGATCTTCTTCGAATAGATCGGCGGCTCGAACGGTATGTGCTTGGCGTCGCCCATCAGCAGTTGCAAAGTGTGCTTGCCCGGTGGCAGTTCGATGCGCGCATCGGTCTCGCCCGCGCCGAAGTGCAGGTGGTTCCGGTCGTTCGGGATCTCCTTATCCAGCGGCGGCAGCTCGACGTCGATCAACAGGTGGTGGTGGCCGCAGCGTGGCAGCTCGATGCCTTTGGGGCACACACCCATGTTGCGCAGCCCCATGCGCACCCAGAACTTGCCGCCGGTGATCACCGTGCCGTCGTGCGGCCAGATGATGTAGGCCTCGGCGTTGGGTGGCGCGGCTGTCGACAGCGACAGCGATGGCGCGGCCGCGAACACGGCGGCCGCCGCCAGGCGGAACAGGAATCGTCTGGACATACGCCCTCCCCGGAGATCTGCCCGAAACCCGATCACGTTGTCCCGTCAGCCCATTCTTGTTGCTTGTTGGCCAGCGCTCGGCGATTCGTCATTCAGGTTAGGACGCAAGCCCGGAAAATGCGACCCCGGCGAAGCGGGGCGGCTTTGCAATGCTTGGCCCGGGACACAGGCGCTGTGCTATCTTGAAGCAAGCCGGTCTAGGTCTCGGCAACACCACAAAGCGTCCGCAACGCATGTGCCGGCATGCAATCGGGTTCGCTGCCGTCCGACGAGGTGTGAAGATGTGGCGCAATCTACCAGTCGTGCATCTGGCCGCGATGGCCGGGATTCTCGCCTCCACCGCACTTTCCATGGGTGCGGCGTCCGCTGCGTCCACGGACACGCTGCTGCTGGCCGGCATCCTGCCCAAGAACACCGACGAGCAGTATGAGCTCAGCTTCTGGGAATCGATCAAGAACAGCAACTATGCCGCCGACTACGAGGCGTACCTGAAGCAATATCCCAACGGGCGCTTCGCGGTGCTGGCCAAGTCACGGCTCGAGCGGCTGCGTGCTTCGGCATCGGCGCCGGCACCTGCGCCCGCGCCTAAGGCACAGAAGCAGGCCGCGCCGCCGCCCCGGTCCGGCACTTCCTCGGGCGGGCAGGTTTCGCGAGCGCCGGCCGCGTCGGCACCTGCCGCTGCCCGTTCCGAGCCGGCCCCTGCTCCGCCCTCAGCGGCAGCACCCAAGGCCGGCGCCGCGGCCGGTGGCTCGATCAGCGTTGCGCCACCGCCAGCCCGCGCCGGCGAAATTCGCGATTGCCCGACATGCCCGGTGCTGATCCCGCTGCCCGCGGGCAGCTTCACCATGGGCAGCAGTGCCAGCGACCCGGCGGAGAAGCCGCCGCATCACGTCACCATCGGCCAGCCGTTCGCGATCGGCCGCTTCGAAGTCACGGTCGAGCAGTGGAATGCCTGCGTCGACGCCGGCGGCTGCCAGCGCGTGCCGACCATTGCTGAAAGCGCGAAGAACTCACCGGTCCGCGATGTCAGCTGGGACGATGCGCAACAGTACGTGGAGTGGCTGAGCAAGACCACCGGCAAGGCCTACCGCCTGCCGACGGAAGCGGAATGGGAATACGCGGCGCGCGGCGGCACCGCCAGCGCGTTCTGGTGGGGCGACCAGATGCGCAAGGGCAACGCCAACTGCAAGGACTGCGGCGATCCGTGGAGCAACGATGCGCCGGCGCCGGTGGGCTCGTTCGCCGCCAACCCGTGGGGCCTGCATGACGTCAACGGCAGCGTGTGGGAATGGGTGGCCGACTGCTGGCACAGCTCGTACAAGGGCGCTCCCGCGGACGGGCGCGCCTGGAACGAGAACGCGTGCGGCTCGCGCGTGATCCGCGGCGGCTCGTGGCGCGAAGGGGCCGGCTACATGGTGTCTTCCACGCGCTTCAAGTACAGCCCGAGCGTGCGGCAGTCGCAGAACGGCTTCCGCGTGGCGCGCGACATGAAATAGCGTGCGCGCACGAAGCCCGTCGGTGAAGCGCAAGCCAACGCGTGCGCCCGTCAGCGCGCACGCGTCGAGATCTGCACTACGTCCGCGCTGATGCGGTCGTTGCCATAAGTGCGCGCCATCTGCGCCAGCGGCTTTTCCAGCGCGCGCAGGTAATCCTGCTGCCCTTCCACCTCCGTGCGGCGCCCTTCGAACAGCGGCACCGGCGTCGTCAGCAGCACCACCAGCTCGGTGCCGAAGGGGGCCGACACAACCCAGGCGCCACCTTCGCCGATCGTCGCCTGGTGCCCTGCCGGAGCCTGGTGGGCGGACACCCGCGAGCTGGGCACCATGTGCGCGACCTTGCCGTCGGCCGCGAAGTAATCGACGTAGACATAGGACTCCTGCGCCGGCGTACGCAGCTCCAGCACCAGCGGCGAGCCATCGGTCAGCTGCGAGCTCTTGCCACGCAACCGCAACGACGAGGCGGTGCCGCCTTCGCGATTGCCTGACCAGTACGGCGCGACCAGTTTCGCCACCTCGCACTTATCATCCGCAAGCGGCTGCGTCTCGACGGTCACGCCCTTCACGCCGGGCAACTTCGCCAACTGCTCGCGCAGGCGCGCCGGCCCCACGCTTTCGGCCAGGAAGCCGCGCACGCGCAGCGTATGGGCCTTTTCGCTGGCGTTGAGCAGCGAACACGGCACGGCGGCGAGCGCCTTGGTAACCTCGGCCATGGAAAACACCGCTGGGCGCGCCGGCGCTGGCGCTTCTGGCGGCGCGGGAGGTGTGACAGGCTGCGTGGGGGGCGCCTCCGCACGCGTCTCGGCCGGCGCCGTGGCGGGCTGCCGCTGCGCATGCCAGGCGTAGTAGCCGATCGCCGACACCCCGGCGAGCACGGCGGCGACACCGCCGATCATCATCGGCGAACGCTGCGACGGCGTGGTCATCGGCACCGCGCTCATGCCATGCAGGAAACGCGCGACGGTTGGCGTGCGCGTGGCGCGATTCAGCGACAGTGCCTCGCGCATCGTTTTCCACTGCGTGCGGCTGAGCTGCGGGGGCTGCGGCGGCTTGACGCCCGCCTCGCGCGCCTGGTTGGCCGACATGCGCTGGTACGGGTGCTTGCCTGTGATCAGTTCGTAGGTCACGCAGGCCAGCGCGTAGATATCGTCGCGCGGGTCTGGCTCGCGGTGCTCGAACATCTCCGGGCTCGCATACGCCGGCGTCATGCCGCCCAGCGAGCCGGGATCGAACACGGTGCGGTCGGACTCGTCAGCCGGCGGCAGGAAGCCGCGCGCGATGCCGAAGTCGATCACCTTGACCTC
This sequence comes from Cupriavidus sp. IK-TO18, assembly GCF_015549295.1. NCBI lineage: Bacteria > Pseudomonadati > Pseudomonadota > Betaproteobacteria > Burkholderiales > Burkholderiaceae > Cupriavidus > Cupriavidus sp. IK-TO18. The sequence goes on along the minus strand of NZ_JADGMP010000005.1, from coordinate 305,449 downwards.
GCCGCTGTCGGTCAGAAACACGTTGGCAGGCTTGAAGTCGCAGTGCACGAAGCCGCGCTCGTGCGCATAGGCCAGTGCATTGCCCATGCCGTTGATGATGGGCATGGCGCGCGCCATCGGCATGCCGCTGAAGCCGGGCGCCTTCAGCACGTGGTTGAGCGAATTGCCCGACAGGTATTCCATGGTCAGGAAGACCACCGGCCCGTCGCGGTCGAAGTCGTAAACGGTAACGATATTCCGGTGCGCCAGCGTCTGCGCCTTGCGCGCCTCGCGCTGCAGCGCGATCAGCGACTTGGGATGGCCGCTGAACTGCAGGTTCAGCACCTTGATGGCGATATAGGGCTTGCGGTCGGACGCCTCCAGCTTGCGCAGGTCGAGCGCCTTGTACACCGTGCCCATGCCGCCCACGCCCAGGCACTCTTCCAGCACGAAGCGGCCGTTCAGCGTATCGCCCACGCCCTTGGCATGTGCCGCCGGCGGCAAGGTGCCGGCCTCGGGTGAGGTCGCGTAGAGCGAACCTGTCTGCGGCCCGGTGGCCATGCGCGTGGCTTCGGTAACGCCCTCGTACTGGGTCGCACTGCGGCGCTCGATGCGCCGCATCACTTCGGCATAGACCGCGGGCGGGAACGGGAATCGGGTGTTTTCCTCGATGACCACGCGCGCCGCCTGGCTGGGCGAAGTGGGGTCCTGGGCCAGCGCAGTCTCGAACGACGCAACGAATTCGTCGTCGGACAGTCCGCCGCTCTGGAACTTTCGGATCAGGTCTTTAAGACTGGCCACGGCTCGCCCTGACATGGTTTTCGGGCAGGGTTGCCCGCGCTGTGTGCAGTGCGAAATTGCCCTGTCTTCGATGGATACTAGTGCGCACCCATGGCATGCGCAATCCGTGCGCTTGCGCTGCGCTGCCGGCACGCAACGCCGTGCGCGTGCGGCGCCGGCATTCGTCGGCCGCGATCGGCGCCGACTGTCACTGCGGGGCCAACACCGGCGCCACACATGTTGGCCGGGCACCGCCATCCAGTGGCCCGCAATGGCGCACACGACCGGTGCCGGAAAGCCGACATGCCCGTCAAAAACCCCTTGTTTTCAGGCATTTGCGCGCGGCGCGCGCAGCCGGCTGCGGCGCTGGCACGCTCCCTGCGATATCCCAACCGAGCGCGACACCAACCCGATGCTCGAATCCAAACCCAAACGCAATACCTTCCGCCACTGGAGACCATCATGACCACGCTGACCATCAAGGACCTGTCCTCCGCCGAAACCCTGGACCGCAAGGGCATGCAAGCCGTGCGCGGCGGCATGACCTACATGCCGTTCGCCGCGGTGTACATGCCGCTGAAGCTGTCGATCGACAAGAGCATCACCGCCACGCAGGAAATCGCGCAAATGCAGTCTGTCACCAACCTGAACGGCAACGGCTCCGCGTTCCTGGACCACGTCAAGTCGAACGTGCACACCAACCAGAACGCCACCAACAACATCTACGGCTGAGCCCCGCGCCATAGCTGCCCACTCACACATACCGAGACCCGGAGACCATCATGACCACGCTGACCATCAAAGACCTGTCCGCCGCCGAAACCCTCGACAGCAAGCGCATGCACGCCGTGCGCGGCGGCCTCGCCTACCTGCCCTTCGCCGCCGTCTACGCGCCGATCAAGCTGGCGTTCGACGGCAGCATCGACGCCAAGCAGTCGATCGCACAGATGCAGACCGTTACCAACCTGAACGGCAACGGCTCGGCCTTCCTGGATCACGTCAAGTCGAACGTGCACACCAACCAGAACGCCACCAACAACATCTACGGCTGATCCAGCCACGGCCGCGGCGCGCGGTGGCCATATGCAAGCCCCGCGCCAGCCGCTCCGGAACCCTCATCGAATCACCTGAAGGAGCGCCATCATGTCATCCATCATCGTTCGCGACCTCGCCGTCAGCAAAGACCTCGACCGTGCCTCGCTGCGCGCCGTGCGCGGCGGCAATTCCTGGCTCACCCGCGGTGTCGGCAACGTCGGCCCGCTGGCCAACGTGACCGTCAACGTCAACCAGAACATCGCCCAGCTGCAGAGCATCAATGTCAACACGCTCAACAACAGCTTCGTCGGCCACGGCGCAGGCCCTGTGAGCGTCGATGTCAACCCGTCGCAATGGGCCGGCAACTTCGCCGCGGTCTGAGCGCCTGGGTAATACGGGGAGCGGCGGCCGGCCCGCGAGTGCACCGCGGGCCGCCGCCTATACTGAAGCGGTCCCGCGGCCGCATGGCCGTGGCGCCGCATTACCGGAGACAGCCATGGCAGTAATCGTCATCAAGGATTTGTCCGACAGCGTGGATCTCGACCGGCAGGCCATGACCGCCATCCTGGGCGGCGGGCGCACCGCCGGCGGCCAGGGATGGCATGGGCTGCGGCGCAGCGGACCGGCGCGCATCGTCGATTACCCGGGCGGCCTGCCCGGCAATCGCCACGTGATGCCGCGGGAAGTCCCGCTGGGCCGGTTGCCCCGAAAACCTGCAGACAAGGGGACGGGCGGCTAAGCGCGGGCGGCAACGGGTAGAGAGAAGCGGTCGATCAAATGAAAAGCCCGCCAGTCACTGGCGGGCTTGGTTGCGGACGGGCCCGGACCTTCTCGGTCACGCGGTCAACAGTTCGGTCATTCTTTGCCAGGCAGGCTTCCCATGATTCCGCCCATGAAGCGGACGCCCATCCGGACCACCCGGAGAGTCGCAGGAAGACTGGCGCTTGGGGCAATGACCGCAATGCTTGCCGCTAGCAGTGGCGCAATGCCGCTGGAGGAGGTCAAAGCGGGAACGTTTTTCGTCCGCCCCGTGCGGGCATCCTGTGTGCTCGCGCCTCCAGTATAGGCAGGGGCCGCGGCCTTTCAACCCGGCCGGCGCCTGCGGCGCGCCAGGGTGTCGCCAGCGGCGCATGCAGGTGACGCCAGGCTGACATATCTGGTTACGTTTTCGCAGTGCAACAAAATTTTCTCACTCTGCTATAATCCGCGCCGTGAGTTTCGCAACTGTGAGATCCGCCAACCGCCCGGCACCGGCTTCACCTCAATGCCGCGGCGAATCCGCTGCCCTCCCAAGCTCTGTTTCCTCGCTGCCGGACGCCTAGTTGTTGTTTGCGCCAGCCGCCCAGCAGAACGCACCGCTCACCTGACGTCGCCTCGTCTCCGATCCTGTTGAACAGCCTGAAACCTGAGCTGTTTGCCTGCCAGGGACATGGCCGGACCGCCCAGCGGAACCAGCCAACGCCCTGCCTGCCGCCGTACTGCCAGCTGTGTCTGTCGTAACGGCCTCACCGATTGGCGCCGAAGCCTTTTTAAGACTTTGCACTGCGCCCACCCCATTCTGCGTTCGGGGTGCCATGCATTTATTTGATCATTACGACATGACCCAGCACGACATTCGTGCGGAGCAAGCTATTGCCTCCGCGACCGACGCTTCGATCACTTCCGACGCTGCCCAGATTATCGAGAGCCCGCTCGACAAGCTCGACGCCATGCTCAACGGCAGCCAGGCAGCCGAAGCCCAGGCCGCCACTGAAACCGCTGCGACCGAAAGCGGCTTTGCCAAGCTTGGCCTCGACGCGGCCATCCTGCGCGCGCTTTCCGAACTGAACTACAACACGCCGACTCCGGTGCAGGCCCAGGCCATTCCCGCCTTCCTGGCCGGCCGCGACCTGCTGGTGTCGAGCCAGACCGGCTCGGGCAAGACCGCCGCATTCATGCTGCCGGCGATCCAGCGCATCAGTGAAATGCCGGCGCCGCAGCGCTCGACTGAACCCGCCAAGCGCATGAAGGGCAAGCGCCCCCGTCCGTCGCCGGCCCAGCCCGCGCTGCTGGTGCTGACCCCGACGCGCGAACTGGCGCTGCAGGTGACCGAAGCCGCCGCCAAGTACGGCCGCAACCTGCGCCGCATCGTCTGCGCCAGCATCCTGGGCGGCATGCCCTACCCCAAGCAGCTGGCCGCGCTGTCCAAGATGCCTGACATCCTGGTGGCGACGCCGGGCCGCCTGCTCGACCATATCGACGCCGGCCGCATCGACCTGTCGGCACTGCAGATGCTGGTGTTCGACGAGGCCGACCGCATGCTCGACATGGGCTTTGCCGACGACATCGACGCCATCGTCAACGCCACGCCGGCTTCTCGCCAGACGCTGATGTTCTCGGCCACGCTGGATGCGCGCATCGCCCAGCTCGCCTCGCGCCAGCTGAAGGATCCGCAACGCATCGAGATCGCCGCGGCCCGCGCCGACCAGAGCCATATCGAGCAGCGCCTGCACTACACCGACGACATGTCGCACAAGGAGCGCCTGCTTGACCACCTGCTGCGCGATGTCGGCCTGAAGCAGGCCATCGTCTTCACCGCGACCAAGCGCGATGCCGACTCGCTGGCCGAGCGCCTGTCCGACACCGGCTTTGCCGCCGGCGCGCTGCACGGCGACATGACCCAGGGCGCGCGCAACCGCACGCTGACGGCCCTGCGCCGCGGCAACCTGCGCATCCTGGTGGCCACCGACGTGGCCGCACGCGGCATCGACGTGCCCGACATCACCCACGTGGTGAACTTCGACCTGCCCAAGCAGGCCGAGGACTACGTGCACCGCATCGGCCGCACCGGCCGCGCGGGCCGCTCGGGCATCGCCATCAACCTGGTCAACCACGGCGACGTGTTCCAGTGGCGCCGCATCGAGCGCTTTACCAACCAGCGCGTCGACGCTTCGGTGATCGAAGGCCTGGAGCCGCGCCGCCAGCCCAAGCCGCGCTCGAACTTCGGCGGCAAGCCGGGCGGCCGTGGTGATTTCCGTGGCAATGGCGGCGGCTACCGTGGCGGCGAACGCAGCTTCGGTGACCGCAAGTTCGGCGGCAACGGCGGCGAGCGCAGCTTTGGCGACCGCAAGTTCGGCGGCGAAAGCCGCGGCTTCGGCAACCGCACGGAAGGCGCGCGCCCGTTCGGCGACGACAACCGCGGCGGCTTCGGCAACCGTGAAGGCGGCTACCGTGGCCAGGGCGGCAATGGTGGCTACCGCGGCGGCAACGACGGCGCCCGTGGCTTCGGCAACCGCGAAGGCGGCCGCAGCTTCGGCGATGACAACCGCGGCGGCTTCGGCAACCGCGATGGCGCCCGCAGCTTCGGCGACGACAACCGCAACGGCGGCGGCTACCGCGGCAACGGCGAAGGCCGCAGCTTCGGCAACCGTGACGGCAACCGCGGCTTTGGCGGCGGTTATGGTGGCAACGGTGGCAATGGCGGCAACCGCAACAGCCGCTCGCGCTACGAGCGTTGATGGGCCGGTGCGCTGAGCGCACCTTGCCACCGGCAGCAAAAAGGGCACCCGAGGGTGCCCTTTTTGCATGCGCGCGAAAGACGCTACAGCGCGCAGGTCCGGAAGCCGACGAACGCCAGGTCATCCTCCGGCAGCAGCGCCCAGCGCGCCCGCGCATGGCGCAGCCGCGACGGGCTGGCGAACGATACGCCGCGCACCGCCTGGTGCGTGCTGAAGCGGCCGACAAACTCGCCGTCCGACGGCGCCGCGTTGAAGCCCGCGTAAGGCTCGTACGGCGTCGCCGTCCACTCGCGCAACGCGCCCCATTGCAGCCCGCGGTTCTGCGTGGCTGCCAGCTCCCATTCCGATTCCGCCGGCAGGCGCCGGCCGGCCCACACACACCACGCCTGTGCTTCGAACAGCGTCACGTGGCGCACCGCTTCGTCGGGATTGAGCGTGCGCAGCGTGCCGAAGCGCTCCACCATCCATTGGCGCGAGTCCGGATGGCGTGACCAGTAGCGCGGGGACGAGCGCTCCTGCGTCATCAGCCACTGGCGGCCCGACGCCGACCACCACGCGGGCCGCTCGTAGCCGCCGTCTTCGATGAATTCCAGGAACTGCGCGTTGCTGACCGGCGCGACATCCATCTCGAAGGCCGGCACATAGGTCGGTTGCGGCGGCAGTTCGTCGGGCCACGCAAAGCCGTCCGCCTCGCTCCAGCCCAGCGTGAAGCGCCCGCCCGGGAACTGCAGCGTGCCGCCCTGCCCGGCTGGCCGGGCAAGGCCCGTGGCGGGCGCCGATTCCGCGGGCGCCATGCCCAGCGCCTGCAGCAGCGCGGCCAGCCCCTCGCCCTGCCCATCTTCATGGAACAGCGCGCGGCGGTACGGGTACAGGGTCAGGTCGCTGTCGCCGGGCAGCAATGCCACCCGGCGCAGCAAGCCGTCGAGCACATCGGCGGCATAGCGCTTGACCACGGCCACGTCGGGCAGCGTGACTTCCCAGCGCTCGTCCGGGCCGATACGGTCGGGATCGAACCATTCGTCGGCGCCGTCGAGCAGCGAGGGCTCGGACGCCACCGGCACCGGCACGCCGCCGCGGTCTACCTGGCGCACGCCGCGCAGGCACCACCACTCCGCATGCCAGGCAACATGGCCCAGTGTCCATAGCGGCGGGTCGGCGTCATACTGGCGCGGCACGTCCCAGGCGCGGCGGGTCTGGCCGAACGGTGCCAGCCATGCCAGCGTGCGGTTGCGCGTCTCGACCAGCGCCTGCGCCAGGCCTTCGCGCGGCAGCCGGCGCGGGTCGGACCAGGCCGCCTTGCCGCCGGTGAAATAGAGATCGGGAAGCATGGGAAAGCCGCTCATCGACAAGTCCGCGCAGTTCGCAGTTAGATGGAGTGGGGAGGCAATGGCCGCACCGGCGTGCAGCCTGCAGCGCACGCCGGTGCGGCCATTATGACACCACCTGCCGGCCCTGCCCGGAGCAGCCCGGCGGCAACCCGGGGCAGGGCCGGCAGGCTCAGCCGCGCGCGTGGAACACCGCGAACCAGCCGCGCGGATCGGTCCAGCAGACCGGGTCCTCAAACCCGGCCGCTTCGAGCAGCAGCGCGAAATCGTCAGGCTTGTACTTGTACGAATCCTCGGTGTGGATGCGCTCGCCCGCGCCGAACTCGCGCGCGCCGCCCTCCCACTGCACGCGCACGTCGCGGCATGCCGCCAGGTGCATCTGGATGCGCGACGCCTCGCGGTCGAAGCTGGCCACGTGGCGCCAGTCTGCCAGCACGAAGTCGGTGCCGACGATCCGGTTCACGTTGCGCAGCATATTGCGGTTGAAGGCAGCGGTGACGCCCAGCGCATCGTCGTAGGCGGACACCAGCGCCGCCTCATCCTTGTGCAGGTCGACGCCGATGAGCACGCCATCGCCGCGCCCTGCCGCGCCGCGCAGCCGCTGCAATAGCGCCAGCGCTTCCATCGGGGAGAAATTGCCGATGCTCGAGCCCGGGTAGAAAAACAGCCGCCTGCCGCGCCTGACATTGCGCGGCAGGTCGAACGGCGAGCACAGGTCGGCGCCCAGCCCCAGCATCGGGATGGCGGGATGTTGCTGCTGCAGCGCCGACAGCGTCGTGCGCAGGAAATCGACCGAGATATCGAGGGCCACGTACTGTGCCGGCCGCAGGCTGCCGAACAGGCGCGCGGCCTTCTCGCAATTGCCGGCGCCCAGGTCCACCAGCACGCAGCCGCTGCCGGCGCGTGCCGCGATGGCGGGGGCGGCGCTGGCAAAGATCGCTGCCTCGGTGCGTGTCGGATAGTACTCGGGCAGGTCGGTGATCGCCTCGAACAGGCGCGAGCCCAGCACGTCGTAGAAGAACTTGGGACTGATCGCGGCCGGCTCGGCGCACAGCCCGGCCAGCACTTGCCGGCGCAGGGCGCCGCTGTCCTCGCAATACTGCTGCACGAACTCGGGCTGTGGCGGCGGGCGGTGGGCGTGGCCGTCGGCCAGGGCGACCAGCGCGGGCTGGGCGCCGGGCGCCGGCGAGACGGCATGGCCGTTGTGGTGGTTGCGGGGAGTGGTCTGCTGGGTGTGCTGGGAAGGGGCGTTCGGCGGGTTCGGGACAGCCGGCATGACGTTTCCTTGTGTGGTCGCGAATGGTCACTGCTTCACTGCGTATTCCCCAAGGTCGCGCTGTGCATGTCGTGCGCGCCGGTCTCCGCAACCCGCTCCTGTGCTGTCCGGCGCGCATCGGGCGGAACCGAGCTTCAAGGATAGGTGCATCCGGCGGATTGCGCACCGTTGCATGCCGGGAGGGGCACGATGCAGCACCCACCGCAACTTGAGTCGGTATCTCCCCTAATGCGCCACACCGGCAACAGTTCGTTTATAATGCCGCCCAGCGCGGCCTCCGTGGCCCGCGACCCTCAAAGGGGAGTAGCTCCGGGGCTGATGCCCTTAGCACAATCGTCATTCCGGGACTTCGTCTCCGGTTGTGCTGACCACCGGTGCGCATACCGCGCTTGTGGTCGAGCAAGACCTTTGCAACCTGGACTTCATGGTTTGCAAAGGCGCCCCCATGCCCCGTGCTCCGCGAATCCAGGCGAACCAACGTTAAGCGTGCGCGTTTGCGCTGTTTTGTACCCTGAGGAGAGTTCATGGAGTGGTTTACCGATCTGTTCACGATGCAGTTCCTGACGGCGCTGCTGTCGATTGTCGTCATTGACCTGGTGCTGGCCGGCGACAATGCCATCGTGATCGCACTGGCGGCACGCAACCTGCCCCCGCACCTGCAAAAGAAGGCCATCATCTGGGGCACCATCGGTGCCGTGGTGGTGCGTTCGGCCATGACGATCGGCGTGGTCTGGCTGCTGAAGATCCCCGGGCTGCTGCTGGTCGGTGGCCTGGCGCTGGTGTGGATCGCCTACAAGCTGCTCTCCGACGAAGGCGGTGAAGAAGGGCACGGCTCGGGCGCCGCGACCCTGTGGGGCGCGATGAAGACCATCATCATCGCCGATGCGGTGATGGGCGTGGACAACGTGCTGGCCGTGGCCGGCGCCGCGCACGGCAGCTTCCTGCTGGTGGTGCTGGGCCTGCTGATCAGCATCCCCATCGTGGTGTGGGGCTCGAGCCTGGTGCTCAAGCTGATGTCGCGCTTCCCGGCCATCATCTACGTGGGCGCGGGCGTGCTGGCGTTCACGGCGGTCAAGATGATCGTGCACGAGCCGCTGGTCAAGGCCTTCTTCGAGGCCAACCCGGTGGTCAACTGGGGCCTGTACGTGCTGATCATCGGCGGCGTGCTGGGTGCCGGCTACCTGGTGCAGAAGCGCCGCGACCAGCAGGAACCGGCTGGCAGCCACTAAGGCTTGCCGCCGTGCCGGGGCAGCCGCCCCGGCCCGCTGACGGAAGGGCCGCCCGGAAGGGTGGCCCTTCTTGCTTTAAAATGCCTGCTTTGCGGGTCCAGCGCCCGCGTCACATCCCCTGCCCCGCGCCGATGAAACAGTATCTCGACTTCATGCGCCATGTGTACGAGCATGGCACCGACAAGGCCGACCGCACCGGCACCGGCACGCGCTCGGTGTTCGGCTACCAGATGCGCTTCGACCTGCTCGAAGGCTTCCCGGTGGTGACCACCAAGAAGCTGCACCTGAAGTCCATCATCCTGGAACTGCTGTGGTTCCTGCAGGGCTCGACCAACGTGCGCTGGCTGCAGGAAAACGGCGTCAGCATCTGGGACGAATGGGCCGACGAGAACGGCGAACTGGGCCCGGTGTACGGCTCGCAGTGGCGCTCGTGGCCGGCGCCGGATGGCCGCCATATCGACCAGATCACCGACCTGATGGCGCAGATCCGCGCCAACCCGGACTCGCGCCGGCTGATCGTGTCGGCCTGGAACGTGGCCGATATCCCGCGCATGAAGCTGCCGCCCTGCCACGCGTTCTTCCAGTTCTACGTGGCCGACGGCAAGCTGTCGTGCCAGCTGTACCAGCGCAGCGCCGATATTTTCCTGGGCGTGCCCTTCAATATCGCAAGCTATGCGCTGCTGACGCACATGATCGCGCAGCAGGCCGGGCTGGAAGTGGGCGACTTTATCTGGACCGGCGGCGACTGCCACATCTACAACAACCACTTCGAGCAGGTGCAGACCCAGCTGGCGCGTGAGCCACTGCCGCTGCCGCGACTGAAGATCGTGCGCAAGCCCGACAGCATCTTCGACTACCGCTACGAAGACTTCGAACTGGACGGCTACCAGTCGCATGCCGCCATCAAGGCACCGGTGGCCGTATGACGATCCTGACGCTGGTAGTCGCCAAGGCCCGCAACGGCACCATCGGCCGCGACAACACGCTGCCGTGGCGCCTGCCCGAAGACCTGGCGCATTTCAAGCGCACCACCATGGGCGCGCCCGTGATCATGGGCCGCAAGACCTGGGACTCGATCGGCCGCCCGCTGCCGGGCCGGCGCAATATCGTGGTCAGCCGCAACCCGGACCTGCGCATCGAAGGCGCCGAGGTGGCAACGTCGCTGGAAGACGCGCAGCGCCTGTGCGTGGGCGTCGACCAGATCTTCCTGATCGGCGGCGCGCAGCTGTATGCCGAGGCGATGCCGAGCGCCGACCGGCTGGTCGTGACCGAAATCGATGCCGACGTGGAAGGCGACGCCTTCTTCCCGCCGATCGACCGCACGCAATGGCTGGAAACCGCGCGCGAGACGCATCATTCCGAGGCCAACGGCTTCGACTATGCGTTCGTCACCTACGATCGGCCGCCTTCGGAAGAGTCCTGAGCCGATGCCGGCGGCATTGACAAATCCCGCCGCATCGCCCAAAGTCTGCCCCATGGACCGCCGTCACCTCCCCATCGCGCGAATTATTCGCACCATTCTCCGAATGGTGGGTTAGCGCGCGTCCAGAACCAGATTTCCGCAAACACCCGCCCTGCAGGCGGGTGTTTTGTTTTCCGGCTCCAGGGCAATCGACAACGAATCCCGGAGCCACTCCATGCAAGCCACTGCCGAAGCGACCACCGAAGTCGCCACCGAAGTCGCCACCGAAGTCGCCACCTCCGCCGCATCCGACCATCACGCCTACCTGAAGCGCATCCTGACCGCGCGCGTCTACGATGTGGCGCGCGAGACGGAGCTGGACTTTGCCAGGCACCTGTCCGCGCGGCTGCACAACCAGGTCTACCTCAAGCGCGAAGACACCCAGCCGGTGTTCTCGTTCAAGCTGCGCGGCGCCTACAACAAGATGGCGCACCTCAGCCCGGAAGCGCTGCGGCGCGGCGTCATCACCGCCTCGGCCGGCAACCATGCGCAAGGCGTGGCGCTGTCCGCGGCGCGGCTCGGCGTGCGCGCGCTGATCGTAGTGCCGACCACGGCGCCGCAGGTCAAGGTCGACGCAGCGCGCGCGCACGGCGGGCCCACCGTCGAGGTGGTGCAGGCCGGCGACTCCTATACCGACGCCTACCGTCATGCGATGCAGCTGCAGGCCGAGCACGGACTGACTTTCATCCCGGCATTCGATGACCCCGATGTCATCGCCGGCCAGGGAACCGTCGCGGCGGAAATCCTCAACGCGCACCGCGGCCCGATCCACGCGATCTTCGTGCCGATCGGCGGCGGCAGCCTCGCCGCGGGCGTGGCCACCTACGTCAAGGCGGTGCGGCCGGAGATCAGGGTCATCGGCGTGCAGACGGACGACTCGTGCGCGATGGCGCAATCGGTGCGCGCAGGGCGGCGCGTCGAGCTGGAGGAAGTGGGACTGTTCTCGGACGGCACCGCGGTCAAGCTGGTCGGCGAAGAGACCTTCAGGCTGTGCCGGCGCTATCTGGACGAGATCGTCACCGTCGACACCGACGCGCTGTGCGCGGCGATCAAGGATGTGTTCGAGGACACCCGCAGCGTGCTGGAACCCGCCGGCGCGCTGGCGGTGGCAGCGGCCAAGCAGTATGCGATGCGCGAGGGCCTGCGCAACCAGACGCTGGTGGCGGTGACCTCCGGGGCCAATATCAACTTCGAGCGCATGCGTTTCGTCGCGGATCGCGCCGAACTGGGCAATGCGCGCGAAGCCATGTTCGGCGTGACGCTGCCCGAAACCTGCGGCGCGTTCCGGCGCCTGTGCGCCCGCGTGGGCCACAGGCAGATCAGCGAGTTCACCTACCGGATTGCCGATGCGCAGACCGCGCACGTCTTTGTCGGCATGCAACTGCGCACGGCCGGCGAGGCGACGGAGATCCTCGACACGCTGCACGCCGACGGCTTCCCGGCGATCGACCTGACCGCCGACGAGGTGGCCAAGGAGCACGTGCGGCATATGATCGGCGGCCGCTCGCCGCTGGCGCGCGGCGAGCGCCTGTTCCGCTTTGAATTCCCCGAGAAGCCGGGGGCATTGATGGCCTTCCTGTCGGCGCTGGCGCCGGACTGGAACATCAGCCTGTTCCACTACCGCAACCAGGGCGGCGATACGGGATCGGTGCTGGCCGGCATTCAGGTGACCGACGAGGTGACCGACGGCCAGGTGCAGGCTTTCCGCGAGCGGCTGGCCACGCTGGGCTATCCGTGGCAGGAAGTCAGCGACAACCCGGCGTACCGCATGTTCCTCGCGTAAACGCAAGCGAGCCGCCCGCAGGCGGCTCGCCAGTCGGTCAGTGCCGATCAGTTGCCGGCGATGGTCATCTGCTCGATCAGGATCGAGCCGGTTTCCTTGGTGCCGCGGATCAGCGAATCGGCGCCGATCGCAACGATCTGCTGGAACATCTCGGCCATATTGCCGGCAATGGTGATTTCTTCCACCGGGTACTGGATCACGCCGTTCTCGACCCAGTAGCCCGACGCGCCGCGCGAATAATCGCCGGTGACGTAGTTGACGCCCTGCCCCATCAGTTCGGTCACGAGCAGGCCGGTGCCGAGCTTGCGCAGCATCGCCGGGAAGTCGTCGCCAGGCTCGGTCAGGTTGCTGTGCAGCGTCAGGTTGTGCGAGCCGCCGGCGTTGCCGGTGGTCTTCATGCCGAGCTTGCGCGCAGAATAGGTCGACAGGAAGTAGCCCTGCACCACGCCGTCGCGCACCACGTCGCGCTCGCGCGTGCGCACGCCTTCTTCGTCGAACGGGGCGCTGCCCATCGCGCCCGGGGTGTGCGGCTGCTCGTGGATCTGCACGTGCGGCGCGAACACGGCCTTGCCCAGCGTATCGCACAGGAAGGTGGACTTGCGGTACAGCGCCCCGCCCGACACCGCCTGCACGAAGGCGCCCAGCAGGCCGGCGGCCAGCGGCGCCTCGAACAGCACCGGGCAGCGGCGCGTGGACAGCTTGCGCGCCTGCAGCCGCGCCAGCGCGCGCTCGGCGGCGTAGCGGCCGATGTCCTCGGGGTTGGCCAGTGCCAGCGGCGCGCGCTTGGACGAGTACCAGTCATCGCGCTGCATGCCGCTGCCGCTGCCGGCGATCGGCGCGCACGAGATGAAATGGCGCGAATACGGATAGCCGCCCGAGAAACCGCGCGTGGTCGCCAGCACGAACTGCGAATGCTGCGCCGACACGCTGGCGCCGTCGCTGTTGCGGATACGCGGCGACACCGCGAAGGCGGCGGCCTCGGCGCGGGTGGCGATGTCGATGGCGGCCTCGGCATCGATGGTCCACGGATGGAACAGGTCCAGGTCCTGCGGCGAGCGCTCCAGCAGCTCTTCCTCGGCCAGGCCCGCACACTCGTCTTCCGCGGTGAAGCGGGCGATGTTGTAGGCTGCCTCGGCAGTGGCGCGCAGCGCGGCCGGCGAGAAGTCCGAGGTGCTGGCATTGCCGCGGCGCTTGCCGATCATGACCGTGACGCCGACCACCTTGTCGCGGTTCTGCTCGATCGTTTCCACCTGCCCCTTGCGCACCGATACGGACAGGCCGCTGCCTTCGGAGATCTCCGTGGCGGCGTCCGTTGCGCCCAGCTCGCGTGCCACACGCAGCACATCGGCGGCCATCTCGCTGAGCTGGGCCTGGGTGTAGGTGAAATGCGCGGTCTGTTCTGCGATCTGGTCCATGGGGGATCCGTGCCTGGGGGTCATCAAAAGTCCAAGCGGGAATCATAGCAAGATAAAATGCCGGTCATGACGCGAAATTCCCGTAATTCCCAAGGCTCGCGCTTCCCCGGCGCGTTTTCGCCGGAGCCTGAAGACGACGAACCGAAAAGCAAGTCGCAGCGCAAGCGCGACATGACCGCCCTGCAGGACCTTGGCGCCGAGCTGGAAGCGCTGCCCAAGGACCGGCTGGCGCGCGTGCCCATGCCCGAGCCGCTGGCCGACGCCATCCACGAGGCCCGCCGCATCACCAGCCATGAAGGCAAGCGCCGCCAGATGCAGTTCGTGGGCAAGGTCATGCGCGGCCTGGACGACGACGAGGTCGATGCGATCCGCGCCGCGCTGGAAGGCTTCAAGGGCACCAGCAAGGCCGAGACCGCCCGCATGCACCTGATCGAGCGCTGGCGCGAGCTGCTGCTGGCCGACGACGCGGCGCTGACGCGCTTCCTCGGCGAGCACCCGGTCGCCGACGTGCAGTCGCTGCGCAACATCATCCGCAACGCACGCAAGGAGAAGGAGCAGGCCAAGCCGCCGCGCTACTTCCGCGAACTGTTCCAGGCCATCAAGGCAGCGCTCGACGCCAAGGACGGCGCTGCCTCCACCGACGCAGCCCCTTCACCGGAGCCCGAGGCATGACCCAGACCACGCAGTCGACGCAGCCGGTATCCCGCAACCATCCCGACGAACTCGTCGTCGGCTTTGTCTCGGTCTCGGACCGCGCCTCGGCCGGTACCTACCAGGATGAAGGCATCCCGGCGCTGCGCGAGTGGTTCGGCCGCACGATGACCTCGCCGTGGCAGGCGGTGGAGCGGCTGATCCCGGATGAGCAGGCGCAGATCTCGCGCACGCTGATCGAGCTGGTGGATGTGGCCGGCTGCGACCTGGTGCTGACCACCGGCGGCACCGGCCCGGCGCGGCGCGATGTCACGCCGGAGGCCACGCTGGCCGTGGCGACCAAGGAAATGCCGGGCTTCGGCGAGCAGATGCGGCAAGTAAGCCTGCACTTCGTGCCGACCGCGATCCTGTCGCGCCAGGTGGCGGTGATCCGCGAGACCGCCAGCCGCGCCGCGCTGATCATCAACCTGCCCGGCCAGCCGCGCGCCATCCGCGAGACGCTGGAAGGCCTGCGCGATGCCGACGGCAAGCCGGTGGTGCAAGGCATCTTTGCCGCGGTGCCGTATTGCATCGACCTGATCGGCGGGCCTTACATGGAAACCGACGAGGCCGTGGTCAAGGCCTGGCGGCCGAAGAACGCGGTGCGCGCCAAGCCTGCTGCGTAAGTCACACCCCAACCGCGCCGCCGGCGCCTGCCGGCGGCAGCCATCCCGCGCCTCAGCGCAATCCCAGGTACAACCCCAGCGGCACGAACACCACCGCGGCAATATTGCCGAGCAGCACGATCGACGCGACCTGGTCGGGCTCCTGCCGGAAATGGTCGGCGATCAGGAAGTTCAGCACCGCCGGCGGCAGCGCCGCGAAAACGAACAGCAGCCCGCGCTGCAGTTCCGTCAGCGGCACCCACTGCGCCAGCAGCAGCGCCACCGCGACGCCGGTCAGCGGGCACGCCACCGCGCCCACCACGCCCATGCCCCAGTTGCGCAGGCTCACGTCCTTCATGCGCACGCCCAGCGCGAACAGCATCAGCGGCACAGTGGCATCGCCCAGCAGCTTGACCGACTGGTAGACCGGGTCCGGCATGGTGAACCAGGGCCGCGCCAGCGACAGCCCGACACCGGCCACCGTGGCCAGCACCATCGGGTTGCGCGCGATCTGTGCCATCGACGCATGCCGGTTGACGATCTTCAGGCCGAGGGTGAAGTGCATCAGGTTCGACGCCGCGAACAGCGCCACCGCCGGAGCCAGCCCGGCGTGGCCGAAGGCAAAGACCGACAGCGGCAAGCCCATGTTGCCGCAGTTGTTGAACATCATCGGCGGCACGAAGGTACGCGGATCGACCTTGAGCAGCCGCGCCACCGCCCACGCCAGCACGCCCGAACCGAGCACCACCGCCACCGCGCAGACCAGCAGCGCCAGCTGGTCTGCCAGCACGAAGTCCTTGCTGACAAAAGCCGACACCACCAGCAGCGGCGCGATCACATCGAGGGTGGCGCGATTGATCCCGGCCATGTCCGGGTGGGCCTTGCGCCCGTACAGCCACCCGACCAGGATGATCAGGATGACCGGCGTGATGATGGATACGATGCGCTCGAACATGGCAGGCTCGACGGGAGGTGCCCGGGAGGGCAGCGCGCGCCCCGTCGGTGGTGGTTGGTTGTTGTTGTCGGAGGCCGCGAAGCCGGCTTATTAGCGCCGGCTTATTAGCGTCGGCTTATTGCGCCGGGGTGTCGGCAGCCGGAGTATCAGCAGCCGGAGTAGCGGCGGCCAGAGTAGCGGCGGCCGGTGCGCCCGGCGGCGTGTGACGGATAAAGTGCGTGCGGTAGTAGCGCAGCTCTTCCACCGATTCCAGGATGTCGGCCAGCGCCGTGTGCAGCTGGCGCTTGACGAAGCCCTTGTGGATGACCGGCTCCCAGCGCTTGCACAGCTCCTTGAGCGTGGACACGTCCAGGTTGCGGTAGTGGAAGAACGCCTCCAGCTTGGGCATGTAGCGCGCCATGAAGCGGCGGTCCTGGCAGATCGAGTTGCCGCACATCGGCGACTTGCCGGCCGGCACCCAGCGCTTGAGGAAGGCCAGCAGCTCGGCCTCGGCCTGCTCCTCGGTCAGCGTGGACGCCTTGACCTTGTCGATCAGGCCGGAGCGGCCGTGGGTGCCCTTGTTCCAGTTGTCCATGCCGTCGAGCACGGCGTCGCTCTGGTGGATCACCAGCACCGGGCCTTCGGCCAGGATATTGAGCTCGGAGTCGGTAATGACGATCGCCACTTCGATAATGCGGTCGGTATCCGGCTGCAAGCCGGTCATTTCCATATCGAGCCAGATCAGGTTGTGTTCGCTCTTGACGGATTTGGCGGTGGCGTGGGTGGTCATCGGGACTGCTGAGAAAGGGATTTGGGGAAGCGTCGGCGGCGGAGGCGGACGCGAACAACTTATAATTCTCGCATATCCGTTCCAAGGCTCTTGCCGATGTTCACCTTTGTCTTCCTCGCCGCGCTGGTGCTGATGGTGCTGACCAAGCTCTGGCTGGCCGCGCGCCAGGTGCGCCATGTGGCACAGCACCGCAACGCGGTGCCGGCGCGGTTTGCCGACACCATCTCGCTCGCCTCGCACCAGAAGGCGGCCGACTACACCGTCGCCCGCACCCGGCTGTCGATGCTTGAAGTGCTGGCAGGCGCCGCGGTGCTGATCGGCTTCACCATGCTGGGCGGGCTGCAGTGGCTCAACCAGTTCTGGCTGGAGACCTTCGGCCCGGGCTATGCGTATGGCGTGGCGCTGGTCGCCAGCGTGGCGGTGATCGGGGGGCTGGTCGACCTGCCCTTCGCGCTCTATGGCCAGTTCGGCATCGAGGAGCGCTTTGGCTTCAACAAGATGACCTTCGGCCTGTGGCTGGCCGACATGGTCAAGATGCTGGCGGTCGCCAGCGTGCTGGGCCTGCCGCTGCTGCTGGCGGTGCTGTGGCTGATGGAACGCGCCGGCTCGCTGTGGTGGCTGTGGACGTGGCTGGTATGGATGGGCTTCAACCTGTTCCTGCTGGTGGTGTTCCCGACCTTTATCGCGCCGCTGTTCAACAAGTTCGAGCCGCTGGCCGACGAATCGCTGCGCCAGCGCATCGAGGGCCTGATGCAGCGCTGCGGCTTTGCCAGCAAGGGCCTGTTCGTGATGGACGGCAGCAAGCGCAGCGCGCACGGCAACGCCTACTTCACCGGCTTCGGCGCGGCCAAGCGCATCGTCTTCTTCGACACGCTGCTGGCGCGCCTGTCGGGCGACGAGATCGAGGCGGTGCTGGCGCACGAACTCGGCCACTTCAAGCGCCGCCACGTGGCCAAGCGCATCGCCGTCACCTTTGCGCTGAGCCTGGTATTCCTGGCGCTGTTGGGCTGGCTGGCAACGCGCACGTGGTTCTACACGGGCCTCGGCGTGGCGCCCAACCTGGGCGTATCCAACCATGCGCTGGCACTGGTGCTGTTCTTCCTGACGCTGCCGGTGTTCACCTTCCTGCTGGGGCCGCTGTCGAGCCAGTCGTCGCGCCGCCATGAATTCGAGGCCGACGCCTTCGCCGCCGACCAGACCAACGCCGGCCACCTGGTGTCGGCACTGGTGAAGCTGTACAAGGACAACGCTTCGACCCTCACGCCCGATCCGCTCTACAGCGCCTTCTACTACTCGCATCCGCCCGCCGCGCAGCGGATCGACCGGTTGCTGGCGCACGCATGAGCCGTACCTCCCGACACCGCGGCGCCGGCGGCGCCAATAATGCCGGCGCGAATGCACGCGCAAATGCAGGCACAAGCGCCGAGCCCGCACTGATCATCGCCGCGCACGGCCGGCACTACGTCGTCGAGCTGGCCGACGGCACGCGCATGCATGCCTTCCCGCGCGGCAAGAAGAGCGACAGCGCCGTGGGCGACCATGTCAGCGTCGAGCGCGCCGCGGCGGACCAGTGCGTGATCACCAGGGTCCAGGCGCGCAAGAACCTGCTGCACCGTTCCGACCAGTTCAAGTCCAAGCTGCTGGCGGCCAATATCGACCAGGTCATCATCGTGCTGGCGACCGAGCCGGGCTTTTCCGAAGACTTGCTGGGACGTGCGCTGGTATCGGCCGAGGCGCTGGAGATCCGGCCCCTGATCGTGCTCAACAAGACCGACCTGCCCGAGCGGCTGGACGAGGCGCGCCGGCGCCTGGCGCTGTACCGCGAGCTGGGCTATGAGACGCTGGAACTGTCGGTGCGCGCCAACCCGGAACAGGCGCTGGCGGCGCTACAACCGCGGCTGGCGGGGCTGTCCAGCATCCTGATCGGCCAGTCGGGCATGGGCAAGTCGTCGCTGCTGAACCTGCTGATTCCCGGGGTGGATGCGCAGACGCGCGAGATCTCGGCCAAGCTTGATTCCGGCAAGCACACCACCACCTTCACGCGGCTGTATCACCTGCCGGCGGACTGGGGCATGGTCGACGGGCGCCATGGTGCGCTGATCGACTCGCCCGGTTTCCAGGAATTCGGCCTGTACCACCTGAGCGAAGGCATGCTGGAACGCGCCTTCCCCGAGTTCCGTCCGCTGCTGACGGAGTGCCGCTTCTACAACTGCCACCACACCAACGAACCCGGCTGCGGCGTGCTGGCGGCAGTGGCGTCGGGAGCGATCGCCGAGCGCCGCCACCAGCTCTACGCGCAGCTGCTGCACGAGTCCAGCCAGCAGAAGCCGTGGTAAGGTGAATGCGCCTGGGTAACCGGTGAGTCGCCATGAAACTGCTGCTGTACGCCACCTCGCTGGTTCACGCCGCCCATTGCCAGAATGTGCTGCGGGCCGCCGGCATCCGGGCGGAACTACGCAACACCTGGCTGGGTGGCGCCACCGGCGAGATCCCATTCCGGGAAAGTGCGCCGCAGGTCTGGCTGCTCGATGACGACATGGAAGCGCAGGCGTGGGCAGCCCTCAATGCCGCCGCGAACCCGGTGCCAGGGCCAAGCTGGCAATGCCGCCACTGCCACGAATGGCATGAGGCGCAATTTGGCGCCTGCTGGCGCTGCGGCGCGGCGCGCGACTAGCGCCGGGCGGCCCTTTCATATACGACGCCGGTATCAGCCCACCCACAGCGCCAGCGACACCATGGCGAGCAGCAGCATCCACAGCACCACCGCACGCCATACCAGCCCGACAGCCGACTGCAGCGTGCGCACGCCTGGCTCGGCGCCGAACTCCGGCGCCGACGGCTCAGGACCGTTGTCCTCTTCCATGCCCGGCGCATAGTCCACCGCCGGGCCGACCGCGCTGGTACGCAGCACCACGGTGGAATCGTCCTCGGCCAGCGGCGTGCCCAGGCGCACGCCCAGCGCCCCGCCGCCGCTGGCGAGCAGGATGCCGTTGACCGCATCGTTCCACTTGCGCGCATGGTTGCGCCACGCATACACCGCATCCTCGAAATTGCCCACGATGGCAAAGCCGATTGCGGTCAGGCGCGAGGGGATCCAGTCGAGCAAGTAGAACGCGCGCGCGGCAAAGCGGCCCAGCGCGGGGCTGCGTTCGGTCGACGGCTCGTTCCAGTGGCGGCCGAGGTATTCCGCGACGCGGTACAGCACCACGCCGCCGGGTCCGATCGGCAGCAGGAACCAGAAGAACACGCCGAACACATGCCGGTGCACGGCGATGATCGCCGCTTCCAGCGTGTGCCGCACGATCTCGGTGACAGGCATATCGACTGTGTCGATGCCGGTCCACTCATGCAGCAGCGTGCGCGCGGTATGGACGTCGTCGCGGTTCAGCGCCTCATGGATATCGGTGAAGTAGTGGCTGAACTGGCGGAAGCCCAGCGTCATGTAGAGCACCAGCACGTTCCAGGCGAGCGTCAGCGCCACGCTGATCGATGCGAGCAGGTAGTGCACCACGACCACTGCCAGCGTCAGCGGCAGCACCACGGTGAACCACGCCAGCGCCGCATCGCGGGGGCGGCCGGTATCGAAGGCATGCTCGGCGCGGTCGCCCAGCGCGCGCACGATCTCGTGGATCGGGTTGTTGCGGCCCAGGGCGCGGAACTGCTCGGCGATCAGCGCCAGGAGAATAGAAACAAAGGTCATCTTGGTACGGGTGTTCCAAGGGGGCGCGCCCCGCCCGATGTGCCGGCGCAGGCGCAATGCATAGCGAGAAGATAGCACAGCGGTACCTGACCCTACCCGTTGCGACACAAAAAGCAAAAGCCCGCCGGTTGGCGGGCAGGATATTCAAGCGAATCTACGCGTGATGGTCAGGGCAGGTCGAACACCAGCACCTCGGCGTCATCGCCACCAGACAGCGCGACCTCGCCGACCGACTCCAGCTTGGCCGCATCGCCCGCTTCCAGCGCCTTGCCGTTGACCAGCACGCGGCCACGCGCGACATGGACATAGGCGCGGCGACCCGGCGCGAGGGCCAGCGTGGCGGCCTCCTCGCCATCGAGCAGCCCGGCGTACAAGCGCACGTCCTGGTGCACCACCACCGAGCCGTCGGCGCCGTCCTGGCTGGCCACCAGGCGCAGCTTGCCGCGCTTGTCGGCCGCCTCGAAGTGCTTTTCCTCGTAGCCCGGCTCGATGCCATTCTGCGCAGGCATGATCCAGATCTGCAGGAAGTGGGTCGTATCGTGCGCGGCGTGGTTGTACTCCGAGTGCCGCACACCGGTGCCGGCGCTCATGCGCTGCACGTCGCCCGGACGGATCACGCTGCCGTTGCCCATGCTGTCCTTGTGCGCCAGTTCGCCTTCGAGCACGTAGCTGATGATCTCCATGTCGCGGTGGCCGTGCGTGCCGAAGCCCATGCCCGGCGCGACGCGGTCCTCGTTGATCACGCGCAGCGGCCCGAACTGCACATGCTGCGGATCGTAGTAGTCGGCAAACGAGAACGAATGATAGGACTTCAGCCAGCCGTGATCCGCATAACCGCGCTCTGCAGACTTTCTGATTTCAATCATTTTGATGGCCCTCCTTGGCCTGTATCCGTGTCGCCACCGGCATCCGAACTGCCTGGGACCGCTGGATGGCATGTATTGCGTTGTTGATGCTAGGAAGTTTAGGCCTCGACGCGTATATTTACGGGGACCGCCTTAGAAGCACTCATTCAGTTTTTCTGAATATGCCACTCTCACTCGAATCCCTCGAAGTCCTGGACGCCATCGAGCGCAAGGGCAGCTTCGCCGCCGCCGCCCACGAGATGGGCAAGGTGCCCTCCGCGCTGACCTATGTGGTGCGCAAGCTGGAAGAAGACCTGGACGTGCTGCTGTTCGACCGGCGCCGGCACCGCGCCGAGCTGACCCCGGCCGGACGCGCACTGCTCGACGAAGGCCGCCACCTGCTGCACGCCGCCGACGACCTGGCGCGCCGCGTCAAGCGGCTGGCCACCGGCTGGGAAGCCACGCTGACCATCGTGGTGGACGACCTGATCAATTTCCGCGCGCTGCTGCCGGTGGTCCACGACTTCTATGCAGAGAACACTGCCACGCGGCTGCGCTTTGCCAAGGAAGTGCTGGGCGGCGCCTGGGACGCGCTGGTCAGCAACCGTGCCGACCTGGTGATCGGCGGCGCCTACGACGCGCCCAGCACGCAGGGCTTCCAGATCCGCCCGCTGGGTACGATGCCGTTCGTGTTCGCGGTGGCGGCGCACCATCCGCTGGCCACCGAGGAAGGCCCGCTCACCACCATCCAGATCGCCAGGCACCGCATCGTCGCGGTGGGCGATACCTCGCGCAACCTGCCCGCGCGCACCCATGGCGTGCTGGCCGGCCAGGACGTGCTGGTGGTGCCGACCATGCGCGACAAGCTGGAAGCGCAGATCCGGGGCCTGGGCTGCGGCTGGCTGCCGGCGCCGATGGCGCAGCCGCATATCGAGAGCGGCGTGCTGCAGGCGCGCGAGACCGTCGAGGTGCGCGCCCCGGGCAACTTCAAGGTGGCGTGGCGCACCAGCAACCGCGGCAAGGCGCTGCAGTGGTGGGCCGGCAAGCTGGAAGACCCGCGCTTGGCGCAGGCACTGCTGCTGCAACCCGAACTCGCCGGCTGAGGGTGTCCGCATGGCAGTGACGGCTGCAATGTTTGCCTCGGCGGCCGGCTACCGCGGCCGCTTTGCCCCCTCGCCGACCGGCCCGCTGCATATGGGCTCGCTGGTCACCGCGCTGGCCAGCTGGCTGGATGCGCGCGCGCACGGCGGCCAGTGGCTGGTGCGTATCGAGGACATCGACATGCCGCGCTGCGTGCGCGGCGCCGACCAGGACATCCTGCAGACGCTGGCGCGCCTGGGCATGACGCCGGACGAGCCGCCCGTGTGGCAGAGCCGGCGCGAGGCGCACTACGCCGAGGCGCTGCGCCGGCTCGATGCCGCCGGGCAGCTCTACCCCTGCGGCTGCTCACGCAAGGAAATCGCCGATTCGCTGGTGCACGTGCGCGAGCGGCACCAGACGCTGGGCTACCCCGGCACTTGCCGTCATGGCCTGAACGGCAAGCTGCCGCGCGCGTGGCGCGTGCGCGTGCCGGACGGCCCGGCCGCCACGATCTGCTTTGACGACCGCTGGCAGGGGCGCCAGTGCCAGGACCTCGAGACCGAGCTGGGGGACTTCGTGCTGCGCCGTGCCGACGGGCTGTGGGCCTACCAGCTGGCGGTGGTGGTGGATGATGGCCTGCAGGGCATCACGCATATCGTGCGTGGCGCCGACCTGCTTGACTCGACGCCGCGGCAGATCCACCTGCAGCACCTGCTGGACCTGCCCACGCCGAGCTACCTGCACGTGCCGGTGGTGGTCAACGAGATCGGGGAAAAGCTGAGCAAGCAGAGCGGCGCGCAGGCGATCGACACCGGCGCTCCTCTGGAGGCGCTGCGCCAGGCCGGCATGAACCTGGGACTGGCGAACCACGAAGGCAATGTGCGGGACTGGCTGGCGCGCGCCACGGAGGACTGGCGCCAGCGAATGGCGGCGGCCTGACCCGCAGGCCGCCTCGGGCGGGTCGCCCAATCAGGACTTAGGACTTAGGATTCAGGACTTGCGCGGCACGCCGCCCAGCAGCGCCGCGACCGGGCGCTTGGGCGCCTGGCGGCCACGGCTCAGCGCGGCGGCGATTTCCTCCGACGGCTTGACCTGCGAGCTGCTTGCGCTGGGCTCGTACGGGCGCGAGAAGAACGGATCGTCGGAAGGGCGGAACACCTGGCGGCTGCCGCTGTGCTCGTGGCGGCGCGGCCGCTCCTCGTCGCCGCTGCCGCGCGCACGGCGCAGGTCGCTGCGCTGGCGGCGGCGCTCTGCCTCGTCCTGGCGCGACTTCTCGCCGGTCGGGTCAAAGCCCTCCAGCTTGCCGCGCGGAATGCTGCGCTTGATCAGCTTCTCGATATCGGACAACAGGCGCTCATCGTTGCCCGGCACGTAGATCGACAGCGCATCGCCGCTGGCGCCGGCACGGCCGGTGCGGCCGATACGGTGCACGTAGTCCTCGGCGCTGAACGGCAGGTCGAAGTTGATCACGCATGGCATGTCGGGGATATCGAGCCCGCGCGCCGCCACGTCGGTGGCGACCAGCGCATCGATGGTGCCGCTCTTGAAGCCGTCCAGCGTCTGCATGCGCTCGGTCTGGGTCTTGTCACCATGGATCGCGGCGGCGTTGATGCCCTCGCGCTCCAGGTGCCGCGCCAGCCGCGAGCAGCCGATCTTGCTGTTGACGAAGACGATGCACTGGCGCGACTGCGACTGCTCGGCGCGCTGCTTGAGCAGGTGCACCACCGCGGCCTGCTTGTGGCCGTCCTCGACCTGGTACACCGCCTGGCGCACGTTCTCGTTGGTCGAGTTGCTGCGCGCCACTTCGATGGTGACCGGCTGCTTCAGGTAGCTGGCGGCCAGCCGCTTGATTTCCGGCGAGAACGTGGCCGAGAACAGCAGCGTCTGGCGCTGTGCCGGCAGCAGGTTGATGATGCGCTGCAGGTCCGGCAGGAAGCCCATGTCGAGCATGCGGTCGGCTTCGTCCAGCACCAGCATCTGCACCTGCGACAGGTTGACCGACTTCTGCTGCACGTGGTCGAGCAGGCGGCCCGGCGTGGCCACCAGGATCTCGACGCCGCGGCGCAGGGCGTCGGTCTGCGGATTCATGTCAACGCCGCCGAACACCACCGTGCTACGCAGGTCGGTGTGCTTGGCGTAGCGGGCGACGTTGTCGTAGACCTGGTCGGCCAGTTCGCGCGTGGGCGTCAGCATCAGCGCGCGCACCGGATGGCGCGCCGGCGAGGCGCTGGCATTGGCCAGCGGCAACAGGCGCTGGATGATCGGCAGCGCGAAGCCGGCGGTCTTGCCGGTGCCGGTCTGCGCGGCGCCCATCACGTCCTTGCCGAGCAGCACGACGGGAATGGCCTGTGCCTGGATCGGCGTGGGCGTGGTGTAGCCCTGGTCGGACAAGGCACGCAGGATGCGCGCGTCCAGGCCAAAGCTTTCGAAGGTCTGCACCGCGGTCTGCCCGGCGGTGGTGGGTTCTGGTGCGGTCGTAGTGGTCATGGGTATCGGTGTCTGGCGGGAGGCGAACCCGGCACAAACGGATACGCGTCTGGAACTCATCTCGCCCTGGCTCTCGGCTGACACCGGGGAGGCGCCGGCGCGGCCATGCCGCTTGCACAGGGCTTGCAGCTTTTGGCCAAGAGAATCAAAGACTTAAATTCTAGCATTTCTGCCGCTAGAGTGACCAGCATGGGGCGGGTGTGCAGGCGCGCCGCGACACTGCGCGGCCCCCGCCGGGGCGATTTCAAGAAACTGTCACATCGGCAATGGATGATGCCGGCGGCACCGTTGACAAGGCGAGCCAGAACCGGCCGCGCGGACGCCACCTTCCGACCACCGAGACCAATATGGACTTCGAGCAATTCCGCCAGACCTGCCAGCAGTTCCTGCGCACTTCGAGCCAGTTCCTAGGCCTGGCCACCGTCCTGCCCTTGCCGGCGCGGCCGGCGAGTCAGCCGGCCCAGCCTGCACAGCAGGCGGCCTGACAGGGAGATCCGTCCACCACCGGCGCGGCGTCCAGGTGACTCGGTCGCCGCGGATGCCGTTGTCCTGGATCATCTTGCCCCACTTCGTGTAGCCGCCGCACATGAGGCCTGCCATGGGTCCAGCTGGCCGCCTGGCAAGGAAAAAGCCCCGGTGCCGGGGAGGGCAGCGGGGCTCAAGTGCTAGCGGGGCAACCTTCCGATTACCCACGCGGTGATCTTGTCCGATCGCGCCAAGGCCCACATCACCCAAATGCGGGTCGTACGGCCGACAACAGAGCGCCGGGCGGCGCGCGCCTGGCGTCACCTGTAAAGCCTGTCAATCATCACTCGCACTCGCCCAGCCAGGAATCGGGGTTTTCTCCGAGCGGGTTTCCGCCAGCTTCCGGTCGCGCCGCGCATGGGGTCTACTGGTATCACATTGATATGGCACAGCCAAGGCGGCACATCGCCGCAGTCAATGGAGCACCAAGACGATTCCAATGACCGGGAGACAGACCATGGTGACGAAAAAAGAAGACGCATTCGTACTGAAGAACCTTCTCGCCCTCGCAGCAGTGGAAACCCTGGGCGGCGCGATCGCCCTGGGCATGGTCTTCCACCTGATCTGAACCGGCATGCCTGGCGCCGGCGCTGCCACGTCGGCGCGGTGCTCGTTACGACGGCGCCCTGCGACCTTACTCGTCGACAATCACCTCGAAGCCGCCGTAGATCATCCGCTGACCGTCGAACGGCATCGGGTCCATCCCTTCCTTCAGGCGCGGGTCTTCCATCGCCGCCTTCATGCCGGTGTCGCGCTTCTCCTTTGACGGCCACACGATCCAGGAGAACACCACCGCTTCATCGTCCTTGCGCTTGACCGCCATGGTGAAGGACGTCACCTTTCCCTCCGGCACGTCATCGCCCCAGCATTCCACCACCTTCAGCGCGCCGTGCTCCTTGAACACCGCTGCGGCCTTCTGCGCCACCTGGCGGTAGGTTTCGCGATTGGCCTGCGGCACGGCCAGCAAGAATCCGTCGATATAGGACATGGATTTGACTCCTCTTCGGGTTGAACGGGTGCGAACGGGTTGCATCCGACTACCTTAGTCCATCGCTACACGGGCCGAGGTTCCTCCAGGGATCGCGCCCTGCACCCCAACGTGTGGTGTGCTGGCCATTGGAAGCGGCGTTGCCACATGCGGGCTTCTGGAAGTCACTGGCGACAAAGCAAAAAAGGGGTTACGGCGCATTCACCGTAACCCCTTCTTTAACAGCATTGGTGGGCCTCCCGTGAGTCGAACACGGCACCAACGGATTATGAGTCCGCTGCTCTAACCAGGCATGAGCTAGAGGCCCTTGGAAGCGTTTAGTTGCCTTCCAGGAAACTCTTCAGCTTGTCGGAGCGGCTCGGGTGGCGCAGCTTGCGCAGGGCCTTGGCCTCGATCTGGCGGATCCGTTCGCGCGTGACGTCGAACTGCTTGCCGACCTCTTCCAGCGTGTGGTCGGTGCTCATTTCGATGCCGAAGCGCATGCGCAGCACCTTGGCTTCGCGCGGCGTCAGCGAGTCCAGCACGTCCTTGACGACGTCGCGCATGGAGCCGTGCAGCGCCGCTTCGGCCGGGGCCAGCGTGTTGGTGTCCTCGATGAAGTCCCCCAGATGGGAGTCGTCGTCGTCACCGATCGGCGTTTCCATGGAGATCGGTTCCTTGGCGATCTTCATGATCTTGCGGATCTTGTCTTCCGGCATCTCCATCTTCTCGGCCAGCGTTGCCGGATCCGGTTCATTGCCGGTTTCCTGCAGGATCTGGCGCGAGATGCGGTTCATCTTGTTGATCGTCTCGATCATGTGCACCGGAATACGAATGGTGCGCGCCTGGTCGGCGATCGAGCGCGTGATGGCCTGGCGGATCCACCACGTGGCATACGTCGAGAACTTGTAGCCGCGGCGGTATTCGAACTTGTCCACCGCCTTCATCAGGCCGATGTTGCCTTCCTGGATCAGGTCGAGGAACTGCAGGCCGCGATTGGTGTACTTCTTGGCGATCGAGATCACCAGGCGCAGGTTGGCCTCGGTCATCTCGCGCTTGGCTTCGCGGGCACGACGCTCGCCCTCGGCCATCTTGCGGTTGACGCCCTTCAGTTCCTTCAGCGGCAGCACCACGCGCGACTGCAGGTCGATCAGCTTCTGCTGCAGCTCATGCACTGCCGGCACGTTGCGCTCGACGATGGCGCTGTAGCCCTTGCCGTCGGCCACCACGGTGTTGATCCACTCGAGGTTGGTCTCGTTGCCCGGGAAACGGGCGACGAATTCCGAGCGCGGCATGCCGCACTTGTCGACCACGATATTCAGGATCGAGCGCTCGAGCTTGCGCACTTCGTCCACCTGGCCGCGCAGCGTGTCGCACAGGCGCTCGACATTGCGGGCGGTGAAGCGGATGCCCATCAGTTCGGCCTGGATGGCTTCCTGGGCCTTGACGTAAGGCTTGGACTTGTAGCCCTCCTTCTCGAAGGCACGGCGCATCTTGTCGAACTGCTCGGCGATCACGCGGAATTTTTCCAGCGCGTTCTGCTTCAGCTCTTCCAGCTGGCGCGCGGAGGCACCGGCGCCGGCGCCGCCTTCGTCGTCGTCTTCCTCGTCGCCTTCCTCGTCGTCGTTCTCGTCGCCTTCCTCCTCGTCTTCGGACGCCGCCGCCGGGGCCGAGGGGGCTTCCGGGGCTTCATCGGCGTTCGGGTCGATCAGGCCGTCGACGAACTCGTCGATCTTGATCTCGTCATTGGCCACGCGCTCGGCGTGGGCCAGGATCTCGGAGATGGTGACCGGGCATGCCGAGATCGCCATCACCATGTCCTTCAGGCCGGCTTCGATGCGCTTGGCGATTTCGATTTCGCCCTCGCGGGTCAGCAGCTCGACCGTGCCCATTTCACGCATGTACATGCGCACCGGGTCGGTGGTGCGGCCGAACTCGGAGTCAACCGTGGACAGGGCCGCCTCGGCCTCTTCCTCGGCTTCTTCCTCGCTGGTGGCGGACGGCGCGTTGTCATTGAGCAGCAGCGTCTCGGCATCCGGCGCCTGTTCGTAGACGGCGATGCCGATGTCGTTCAGCGTTGCGACCAGCGTGTCGATCGTTTCCGAATCGACCATGTCGTCCGGCAGGTGATCGTTGATCTCCGCGTAGGTCAGGTAGCCGCGCGACTTGCCCAGCTTGATCAGCGCCTTGAGCTTCTGGCGACGCAGCTCGAGCTCCTCTTCCGTCCCCTGCTGGGTCGAGGCGAACTCCTTGAGCAGCGCCTTTTCCTTGGCCTTGCGGTCCTTGGCCTTCTGCTTTTCGGTCTTCGGCGCGGCTGCGGGCGTCGCGGCGCGCACGTCGTTCTCGTAAAACTCTTCAGTCACGTCGTCTGTTGTGCTGTCGTCGTGCTGCATCTCGGCCTTGGGCTTGCGGCCGCGCTTTTTCGGCTCCGGCTTGATTGCCGGGGCAGCGGGACGCTCGGATGCAACGGATGCAGGGGTCGCGGTGCGCGCCTTGGATGCCGTCGCGGTGCTGTCCGCCTTGGCGGCCCCGCTCTTGGCGCCGGCTGCTGCCGCTCGCTTGCTCTCGACTTCGGTATTCTGCTGTTTCGCCACGGTGATACTCTTGCCTTTCACTGGTGCAGACACGGCAACCTTGCCGCTCGTACTGGCGCCCTCGCGTGCCGAAGTCGAGGCCTGTGTTTCCTTGGATGTGCGAGTCCTGGCAGGAGTGGTCACGGCGGGCGCTTGCGCGCTACGCACGGACTTGGATGGCGCAGACCGGGCTGGTGTCCTGACTGGCGCGGTCGATGTCTTCGCCGCCGTCGTTTTCGCAGACGCCTTGCCGCTCCCTGATTGGGGAGCCTTCGTTGTAACCTTTTCGGTTGCTTTGGCCTTTGCCATTGGCACGCTCACTTTCACCAGAACTGGGAAGAAAGATTTCGCAATCCAAACCGGCTATTGTAGCACGCCACGGATAGCCAGCTTCCTGTCAGGTGAGGTTTTCACCTGAAAAATCAAGGCTTAAGCTCGGCGGTGCCGGCCTAGTCCCTCATCCAACGCCTGAACCTGCCTCCCGGTTGATAGCCGTCGCGCCGCCGCGCTTCAGCCAAGTTGACGCCGCCGGTGGATCTCGCCCACCAGCCAGCGCATGCGTTGCTTGGCCGCCTCATCGGCGGTCCCTGCCACGACTTCGGCCTGCAGCATGTCGAGTTCGCGCCGCAACGGCTCTGCCAGCAGCTTGGTGATGGCGGCATCGAACTCCTGCGTCGCAGGCGCCTCTTCGATCTCTTCCTTCAGCACGGCGGTGCGCGCAGCCGCGTACAGTTCGGCATATGGCGACTGGGCCAGCCGCTCGCTGAATGCCGCAAAATTCACCTCGCCCTGCAGGCCATCGCATGTCGACACCAGGTGCGTCAGCACTTCGCTCTCTCCGCCTGTGCCGCCCTCGCCATCCAGCAGCAAGGCGCGCGCGTCTTCGTCGAGCCGGGCGGACAGTGCCGGATAGCACATCAGCAACTGGATCACGCGCTGCTCCAGGCCGGTCGGCGCCTGCCGCCTTGCCCGCGGGCGCGGCTTCTCGAAACGGCCCACGCGGGCCGGATCGCTGCGCAAGCCGCAGATGGCCTCGATCTCGGCAGGTGTCGTACCAGTGGCATCGGCAAGTTCGCGCACAATCTGTAGCCGCAGGCCGCCGGCGGGCATCGCCTGTAGCAGCGGCTTGGCCTCGTACTGGGCGCGGGCCCGGCCCTCGGGCTGGCGCAGGTCAAGCTCCTCGGTCACCGACTGCAGCAGGAAGCGCGACAGCGGCATGGCATTGCGCACCTGCGTGGCAAAGGCTTCGGTGCCCTCTTCGCGCACATAGCTGTCGGGATCGTGCTCGGCCGGCAGGAACAGGAAGCGGATGGTCTTGTTGTCGGCCACATGCGGCAGGCAGGCTTCGAGTGCCCTTCGCGCCGCACGGCGGCCGGCGGCATCGCCGTCGAACGAGAACACCACCGCGTCGGTCTGGCGCAGCAACTTCTGCACGTGCACGGGGGTGCACGCCGTGCCGAGGGTAGCGACGGCATTGGCAAAACCGAGCTGGGCCAGTGCCACGACGTCCATATACCCTTCGACCACCAATACGTATCCGGTTTCCCGGATGGCATGGCGCGCCTCGAACAGGCCGTATAGTTCGGTCCCCTTGCTGAACAGCGGGGTTTCAGGCGAGTTCAGGTACTTGGGCTCGCCCTGGCCCATTACGCGGCCGCCGAAGCCGATCACGGCTCCCTTGGTGTTGCGGATGGGGAACATGATCCGGTCGCGAAAGCGGTCATAGCGCCGCGGCTTGCCGTCGGGGTCGCGCTTGTCGCTTTCGATCAGCAGGCCCGATTCGGCCAGCGGCGCGGCGATATTGTCGTCGCGATAGCTGCCGAACACCGCTTCCAGCCCCTGCCAGTCGTCCGGCGCATAGCCCAGGCCGAACTGCGCGGCGATCTCGCCGGTCAGCCCGCGCCCCTTCAGGTACTGGATCGCCTGCGGCGCGGTGCGCAGCTGGCGGCGGTAGAAGTCGGTCGCGCGGGTCATGGCGTCGGACAGCGCCACCGAGCGGGCCTGCTGTTCGGCGCGTTGCCCCGGCGGCAGCCGGTCGCGCTCTTCCGGCACGGTCATGCCGACCGACTGCGCCAGCTCGCGCACCGCCTCCGGGTAGGACTGGCCGGAGTACTCCATCAGGAAACCGATGGCCGAGCCATGGGCGCCGCAGCCGAAGCAGTGGTAGAACTGCTTGGTCGGCGAAACCGTGAACGACGGCGATTTCTCGTTATGGAAGGGGCACAGCCCCATGAAATTCGCGCCGCCCTTCTTCAGCTGCACATACTTGCCCACCACATCGACAATGTCGACACGGTTGAGCAGGTCCTGAATAAAGGATTGCGGAATCACCCGACTGACCGTCCTGAGGCTTGGCCGTCCCGCGACGGGAGGCAATTTCTAGGAATGCGTGACCGGTGCGGCGCCCGGTTGCTATCGGAATATTGTAGTGCAGCGCGCTCAGGCCGCCCGCAATGTTTATCAACTCCGTGCATTTACGCCGAATCCCGACGATCCGGCGTGCATCACGCCTATATCTGATTAAATCAGCACTTACTTCGGAGCCAGCGCTGCCTTGACCAGCGCCGACACGGCCGTCATGTCGGCACGGCCGGCGAGCTTGCCCTTGAGCACGCCCATGACCTTGCCCATGTCCTGCGGGCCGGCAGCCCCGGTGGCGGCGACCGCTTGCTGGACTTCGGCGGCGACTTCGGCCTCGGACAGCGCGGCGGGCATGTAGACCTTCAGCACCTCGACTTCGGCAAGTTCCTTGTCGGCCAGGTCGTTGCGGCCGGCCTGCTGGAACTGGGAGATTGAATCCTTGCGCTGCTTGATCAGCTTCTCAACCACGGCCAGCACGGCGGTATCGTCAAGTTCCGTGCGCTCGTCGACCTCGCGCTGCTTGATCGCGGCCAGAAGCAGGCGGATGGTGCCGAGGCGCTCGGTTTCGCGGGCGCGCATGGCGGTCTTCATATCTTCGCTGATACGGGCTTTGAGGGACATCGTGATCTTCCAGAAAGTGTGCGGACACTCACAGGTGGCGGCGAGAGCCGCCCACTGCAAGGCCCATAACGCAAAAACCCGCCGAAGCGTGGCGCCACAGCGGGTTGGTGCAAGCGCGAGGCCCGGTTCAGAACAGCTTCGATTTTCGGGATAGCGGCTTTACGAAGTTCTGGATTGTAGCACCAAGCCCCGAGCACGGAAGTGGCGCGCAACGGGCACGGAAAAAGCGGGCCCTGAGTACAAACAGGATCGGCGGTCAGGCCACTGACTGTCCCGCGGCAGCGCTGCGGCTGGCCTCCGCCACCGCCTTGCCTGCCGCGACGGCGGACGCCCAGGCCCATTGGAAGTTGTAGCCGCCCAGCCAGCCCGTCACATCGACCACCTCGCCAATGAAGTAGAGCCCCGGCACCTCGCGCGCCATCATCGTGGCCGAGGACAGCGCGCGCGTATCGACGCCGCCGATCGTCACCTCAGCCTTGCGATAGCCTTCGGTGCCCGACGGCACAATGCGCCAGCCGTTGAGCGATGCGCCAAGCTTGCGCAGTCCCTTGTCCGTGACATCGTGCAGCGGCATGGCGGCATCCACGCCAGCGGCGGCGCACCATGCGTCGGCCAGCCGCGCCGGCAGCCGCTGCGCCAGCAGGTTGCCGAGGTGCTTGCGGCTGCCGCCCTTCTGCTCCAGCAGCCAGGCCGCGGCGTCTTCTCCGTCGAACAGGTCGATGGCAATCGGCGTGCCCGGCTTCCAGTAGCTCGAGATCTGCAGCACCGCCGGCCCGGACAACCCGCGGTGCGTCCACAGCAGGTCTTCGCGGAACGCGCCCGCCGTCTTGCCGTTGCCGGTGGCGACATCCACCTCCAGAGACACGCCGGCCAGCGGCGCGAACGGGGTCCAGTCCTTGCCGTCGAAAGTCAGCGGCACCAGCGCCGGCCGGGTTTCGACGATGCCCAGCCCGAACTGGCGCGCGATGCGGTAGCCGAAGTCGGTGGCGCCGATCTTGGGGATCGACAGCCCGCCGGTTGCCACCACCAGGGCGCCGGCGCGGATCGTGCCGGCGGAGGTCAGCAACATGAAGTCATCGCCCTCGCGGCGGACTTCCGCTACCGCACAGCCGGTCTGCCAGCGTACGCGGCCGGTGTCGCATTCCGCGCGCAGCATGGCGATCACGTCCTCGGCGCTGTCATTGCAGAACAGCTGGCCGCGATGTTTCTCATGCCAGGCGATGCCGTGGCGGCGCATCAGGTCGAGGAAGTCCTGCGGGGTATAGCGCGCCAGCGCCGAGCGGCAGAAGTGCGGATTGGACGACAGGTAGTTGGCCGGCCCCGCCTGCAGGTTGGTGAAATTGCAGCGGCCGCCGCCGGAGATGCGGATCTTCTCGGCCAGTTTGGTCGCGTGATCGACCAGCACCACGCTGGCGCCGTTCTGGCCGGCGACGGCGGCGCACATCATGCCGGCCGCGCCCGCGCCCAGCACGGCCACGTCATACCGGCCCGTCCGGGTTCCCGTCGCCCCGCTCATTGCTCGCCTCGCCAATCCATCTGTTGCCACCGCTCAAGAAAAGGCAGATTGTAGCGAAAAGCACGCTGCCCGCCGCTGTGCTACCCTGCGCGCTTCCTGCAACCTGTTGTTTCGACGGCCGTTTCGCCTTTCGCTGCGGCCTTTGGCTTCTTCCTCATGCTTGTCCTCGGCATCGAATCTTCCTGCGACGAAACCGGGCTGGCCCTCTACGACACCGAGGCCGGCCTGCTGGCGCATGCACTGCATTCGCAGATCGCCATGCACCGCGACTATGGTGGCGTAGTCCCCGAACTTGCCTCGCGCGACCATATCCGCCGTGTGCTGCCGCTGCTCGAACAGGTGCTGGCCGATGCCGGCCGCACCCGCCGGGACATCGACGCCATCGCCTTTACCCAGGGGCCGGGTCTTGCCGGCGCGCTGCTGGTCGGCGCCTCGGTCGCCAATGCGCTGGGCTTTGCGCTGAACGTGCCGATGGTCGGCGTGCACCACCTCGAAGGCCACCTGCTGTCGCCGCTGCTGACGCGCGAGCCGCCGCCGTTCCCGTTCGTGGCGCTGCTGGTGTCCGGCGGGCATACCCAGCTGATGGACGTGCGCGGCGTCGGCGATTACACGCTGCTGGGCGAGACGCTGGACGATGCCGCCGGCGAGGCCTTCGACAAGACCGCCAAGCTGCTCGGCCTGGGCTATCCCGGCGGGCCGGAAGTATCACGAATGGCCGAGTTCGGCACGCCCGGCGCGTTCGCGCTGCCCCGGCCGATGCTGCATTCGGGCAATCTCGATTTTTCCTTCGCGGGGCTGAAGACCGCGGTGCTGACGCAAACCCGCAAGCTGTCCAATACCTGCGAGCAGGACCGCGCCAACCTGGCGCGCGCCTTTGTCGATGCGATCGTCGATGTGCTGGCGGCGAAGTCGTTCGCGGCGCTGAAGCAGACCGGCCACAAGCGGCTGGTGGTGGCCGGCGGCGTCGGCGCCAACCGGCAGCTGCGCGAGCGGCTGGACCTGCTCGGCAGGCAGCGCAAGGTCGACGTGTATTACCCGGACCTGGCGTTCTGCACCGATAACGGCGCGATGATTGCATTTGCCGGCGCGATGCGCCTGCAGGCGGCGCCGGAACTGGCGCGGCGCGAGTACGGCTATGGCGTGACGCCGAGGTGGGACCTGGCGGATATCCGGCTGCCGTCCGCGGCCTGACGGTTCCCTCGCCAAAGGAAGAAGCCACCGCGTGCGGTGGCTTCTTCGTTTCAGCAACTTGGGGGATCAGTTCACCCGCTTGTCCCGCTCGATCACCGCATACGCGCTGTGGTTGTGGATCGACTCGAAGTTCTCCGCTTCCAGCACATAGGCCACGATGCGCTCATCCGCATTCAGCCGCATCGCGATATCGCGCACCAGGTCTTCGACGAACTTGGGGTTCTCGTACGCGCGCTCGGTGACGAACTTCTCGTCCGGGCGCTTGAGCAGCCCCCACAGTTCGCACGACGCCTCTTCCTCGGCCATCCGCACCAGCGCTTCCACCGGTAGTTCCGCAGCCAGTTCCACGTCCATCGTGATATGCGAGCGCTGGTTATGCGCGCCGTACTGCGAGATCTTCTTCGAGCACGGGCACAGGCTGGTCACCGGCACCATCGCCTTCAGGAACACGCGCGTCTGGCCGTTGCGCACTTCGCCGGTCAGCGTGACCTCATAGTCCAGCAGCGACTCCACGCCCGACACCGGCGCGATCTTGCTGATGAAGTACGGGAAGGTGACCTCGATGCGGCCCGCCTCGGCTTCCAGCTTTTCCAGCATCTTGCCGAGCAGCAGGCGGAAGCTGGCCAGCTCCAGCGGCGCGCGCTCTTCTTCCAGCAGCGCGACGAAGCGCGACATATGCGTGCCCTTCTGGTCCGCCGGCAGGTGCACGTCGAGGTTGAAGGTACCCACGCTCGGCATGATGCCGGCCGGGGTCTTCAGGGTCACGGGATATCGCACGCCCTTGACACCGACGCGCTGGATGGGGATCTGGCGGGTGTCGAGGCTCGACTGGACGTCGGGCATCACGAAGGCGGGATTGATGTCATTCATCTACGGTTTCCTCCAGGGCTGCACCAGCGTTTGAGCGTTTGAGCGCTTGGCACAGGTCCTTACGGTCGCGGCATTTTCGCAGTCCATCCATGCCGCGCAACGAGTGTGAAACCACGGGACCCGGCACAGGGCGCGCCGACCCGCAGCTGCGAACACAAAAAGGGGGAGTTTAAGGGAATTTGGACGCACTCGTTGCCGAGGGCCAAATCCCCCTGGCCGGCACAGGTAATCCCGGCCAGCCGCCGGGGATCACTCCGGCAGCGGTCAGGCCACGCGCGAAGCGACCGAGACCTTGGGCTGGTCCAGGCCGAAGCGCTGCCGCACCGAGCGCTCGATGCCGGCCGCGTCGAGCCCGCACTGCTGCAGCAGGTAGGCCGGGTCGCCATGGTCGACGAAGCGGTCGGGCAGGCCCAGCACCAGCACCGGGATATCGATGCCGGCTTCGGCCAGCGCCTCAAGCACGGCGCTGCCAGCACCGCCCATCACGCTGCCCTCTTCCACCGTGACCAGGAAGTCGTTCCCGGCGGCCAGGCGCTTGACCAGTTCCACGTCGAGCGGCTTGACGAAGCGCATGTCGGCGACGGTCGCATCCAGCGCCTCGGCGGCGCCCAGGGCCGGATGCAGCATCGAGCCGAAGGCCAGGAAGCCGACGCGCTGGCCGGCGCGCGCAGCGCCTTCGCGGCGCACCACGCCCTTGCCGACCGGTACGCCGGCGAGTTCGGCGGCAATTGCCGCGCCCGGGCCGGTGCCGCGCGGATAGCGCACCGCGGTCGGGCAATCCTGGTGGAACGCCGTGGTCAGCAGCTGGCGGCACTCGTTTTCGTCCGACGGCGTCATCACCATCATGTTGGGGATGCAGCGCAGGTAGGCGATATCGTAGGCACCCGCATGGGTGGCGCCGTCTGCGCCGACCAGGCCGGCGCGGTCCAGCGCGAACACCACCGGCAGGCCTTGCAGCGCCACGTCGTGGATCAGTTGGTCATAGCCGCGCTGCAGGAAGGTGGAGTAGATCGCCACCACTGGCTTCAGGCCCTCGCAGGCCAGGCCGCCGGCGAAGGTCACCGCGTGCTGCTCGGCGATGCCGACGTCGTAGTAGCGGTCCGGGAAGCGCCTCTCGAACTCGACCATGCCCGAGCCTTCGCGCATCGCCGGGGTGATGCCGACCAGCCGCTTGTCGGCGGCGGCCATGTCGCACAGCCAGTCGCCGAACACCTGCGTATACGTCTTGCGCGCCGGCTTGGCGGCCGGGCGGATGCCCTCCGCGGGATTGAACTTGCCCGGGCCGTGGTACAGGATCGGGTCGGCCTCGGCCAGCTTGTAGCCCTGGCCCTTCTTGGTCACGACGTGCAGGAACTGCGGGCCCGCGCCTTCCAGCGCGCGCTCGCGGATGTTCTGCAGCGTCGGCACCAGCGAGTTCAGGTCGTGGCCGTCGATCGGGCCGATGTAGTTGAAGCCGAATTCCTCGAACAGCGTCGCCGGCACCATCATGCCCTTGGCGTGTTCCTCGAAGCGCTTGGCGAATTCCAGCACCGGCGGCGCCACCGACAGCACCTTCTCGATGCCCTTCTTGGTGGCGGCATAGAACTGGCCGCTCAGCAGCCGGGCCAGGTGCCGGTTGAGTGCGCCCACCGGCGGCGAGATCGACATGTCGTTGTCGTTGAGCACCACCACCAGCGGCAGGTCCTTGTACACGCCGGCGTTGTTCAGCGCCTCGAAGGCCATGCCCGCGGTCATGGCGCCGTCGCCTATCACCGCCACCGAGACGCGCTTTTCGCCCAGCGTGCGCGCGCCCAGCGCCATGCCCAGCGCTGCCGAGATCGACGTCGACGAATGCGCGGTGCCGAAGGTGTCGTACTCGCTCTCGCTGCGGCGCGGGAAGCCCGAGATGCCGCCCCACTGGCGCAGCGTGCCCATGCGCTCGCGGCGCCCGGTCAGGATCTTGTGCGGGTAGCTCTGGTGGCCCACGTCCCACACCAGCCGGTCATCGGGGGTGTTGAAGACGTAGTGCAGCGCGATGGTCAGCTCGACCGTGCCGAGGTTCGAAGACAGGTGGCCGCCGGTCTGCGAGACCGACTCCAGCACGTAGGCGCGCAGTTCATCCGCAAGCGTCTGGAGTTCGCGGCGGTCGAGCTTGCGCAGGTCTGCGGGGGCGTCAATCTTCTTGAGGAGTGCGTAGGTCATGATTTCCGTTCGGCCACCGGTTTCTTTCGTCCGGCTCGTCATTTCAGTGTGTGCGCAGCACGATCAGGTCCGCCAGGTCGGCCAGGCGGGCTGCGCGGCTGCCGAAGCCGGCCAGCGCTGCATGCGCCTCGGTGCGCAACGCCCCGGCCAGGTCGCGCGCCGCTGCCAGCCCCATCAGCGACACGTAGGTCGGCTTGTCGTGCGCGGCGTCCTTGCCGGCGGTCTTGCCCAGCGTGGCGGTATCCGCGGTGACGTCCAGAATATCGTCAACCACCTGGAACGCCAATCCCACCGCCGCCGCATACTTGTCCAGCTCGGCCAGCCCGCCGGCGTCGATTTCGCCACACAACGCGCCCATGCGCACGCTGGCGCGCAGCAGCGCACCGGTCTTCATCCGGTGCATGGCCTCGAGCGCGTCGCGCGTCATCGCGCGGCCCACGTTCTGCAGGTCGATCGCCTGGCCGCCGGCCATGCCGGTCGAGCCCGACGCCTGCGCCAGCTCCGCCACCAGCTTCAGCCGTGCCGCGGGTGTCAGAACCTCGGCGCCGGCCAGCACGATGAAGGCCTGGGTCTGCAGCGCGTCGCCCACCAGCAGCGCAGTGGCCTCGTCGTAGGCCTTGTGCACGGTAGGCCGGCCACGGCGCAGGTCATCGTCGTCCATGCACGGCATGTCGTCGTGGACCAGCGAGTAGGCGTGGATCATCTCCAGCGCGCAGGCCGCGGCATCGCAGGCGGCGGGGTCGGCCCCGCTGACCTCGCCGGCAGCGTGCACTAACAGCGGCCGCACGCGCTTGCCGCCGCTCAGTGCAGCATAGCGCATCGCTTCGTGCAGCGTATGCGGCACGGTGTTGGCATCTGGCAACGCTGCTTGCAGTGCGGCTTCGGTACGGGCGCTTTGCCCCTGCATCCACTGGGCGAAATCGGTCATGCCTCGTCCGCCCCCTGCGCGCCATTGATCCCGTTGCCGCCGTTGCCTTCGCCGGCGAGCGGCTTCAGTACCTCGCCCTCCAGCACCCTGACCTGCTGCTCGACGCGCTCCAGCTTCTGCTGGCAGTAGCGCACCAGCTCGGCGCCGCGGCGGTAGGCCGCCAGCGAGGCCTCGAGCGGCAGTTCGCCGCTCTCCATGCTGGCCACCAGGGTCTCGAGTTCGGCCATCGCCGCTTCATAGGAAGCGGGCGGCACGGAGGCCGTGGTGGTGTCTTCGGTCTGGACCGCAGCGGTCGTCGTCTTTGGCATGTAGGGCCCTGAGAATATGGCGCCGGGGGCAAAACCCGGATGATGAAGCCCGGATTTTACGCCAAAGCCGGCGCTTGCCCCATCCTTGAGCATGCTGGAGTGGACGCCAACCGCGTGCCGACGGAGTGCAGCCGGGGCATATGTGACTTGTGCGCTTGGGTCGTCTTTCCGAATGCGGCCGGTACGGCACCCCGATGACGACCCGGGTCGACTTTTTCGCTAAAAAGGCAAAAAAATCAGTCCCTTAACTTTTTGGCTCGGGTACAATCCCCCGTTCGCCGCGAGGGTCTGACGCATCCTCGCCAACCCGCGGCTGTCTTTCCCAAATCGATTCAATTTTCGATGGTTGGGTTGTTCACTGCTTTCACCTGTTCATCTGGGAGTGG
Organism: Cupriavidus sp. IK-TO18; assembly: GCF_015549295.1. Taxonomy (NCBI): domain Bacteria; kingdom Pseudomonadati; phylum Pseudomonadota; class Betaproteobacteria; order Burkholderiales; family Burkholderiaceae; genus Cupriavidus; species Cupriavidus sp. IK-TO18. The sequence continues at coordinate 266,110 of NZ_JADGMP010000005.1, read as the reverse complement.
GGATAATGTCCAATCTCAGCACCGCGCTTAAGCTGGCGCCGGCTGATACGCAACTGCCCGTCGGCGTCTACTTCGACGAAACGCTGCACCAACAAGAACTGGAACTGCTGTTCAGGCAAGGTCCCGGCTACGTCGGCCACGAACTGATGGTTCCCGAGGTCGGCGACTACCACACGCTCAAGGCCGAGGACGAGGGCCGCATGCTGGTGCGCAATGCCGCCGGCGTGGAACTGATGTCCAACGTGTGCCGCCACCGCCAGGCCATCATGCTCAATGGCCGCGGCAACAAGCAGAACATCGTCTGCCCCCTGCACCGCTGGACCTACGACCTCAAGGGCGAACTGCTCGGCGCGCCGCATTTCGACCAGCAGCCATGCCTGCACCTGAAGCGCTCGCCGCTGCAGAACTGGAACGGCCTGCTGTTCGACGGCAAGCGCGACGTGCGCGCCGACCTGGCCAGGCTGGGCGTGGCGCAGGACCTGAACTTCGACGGCTACATGCTCGACCACGTCGAAGTGCATGACTGTGACTACAACTGGAAGACCTTTATCGAGGTCTACCTGGAGGATTACCACGTCGTGCCGTTCCATCCGGGGCTCGGCAGCTTTGTCTCGTGCGACGACCTGAAGTGGGAGTTCGGCGAATGGCACAGCGTGCAGACCGTGGGCCTGCACGCGGGCCTGAAGCGCCCCGGCAGCCCGACGTACCAGAAATGGCACGACGCGGTGCTGCGCTTCAACAACGGCGTGCTGCCCAAGCACGGCGCGATCTGGCTGACCTACTACCCCAACATCATGGTGGAGTGGTACCCGAACGTGCTGGTGATCTCGACGCTGCACCCGCTGGGCCCGCGCAAGACCCGCAATGTGGTGGAGTTCTACTATCCCGAGGAAATCGCGCTGTTCGAGCGCGAGTTTGTCGAGGCCGAGCGCGCCGCCTATATGGAAACCTGCGTCGAGGACGACGAGATCGCCGAGCGCATGGATGCCGGCCGGCTGGCGCTGCTGAAGCGCGGCACCAGCGAGGTCGGGCCGTACCAGTCCCCGATGGAAGACGGCATGCAGCACTTCCACGAGTGGTATCGCCGCGCCATGTCATACCAGGGCTAGTGCGATAACCGCACGGCTTGCGCCATCACGGACCGCCACGGCGGTCCGTTTTGCTTTAGGGCGCGATGTGCGCTGATAGAATCATTGCTCCGCAATGCCGGCGGCGTCGCCGCCCGCGCCTTTCGCAAGTCCCCCGCAACACCACGCCACTCCACGCTCCGCCCCCGCCATGCAATCGCTCTGGATGCTGTTCGCCGCCTTCTCGTTCTCGTTGATGGGGGTGGGCGTCAAGCTGGCATCCGACCTTTACACCACCGGCGAGATCGTGTTCTACCGCGGGCTGATCAGCGTGGTCATCATGTGGGTGCTGCTGTCGTCGCGCGGCGTGCCGGTGCGCACGCCCTACATGCTGTCGCATATCAAGCGCAGCGTGTTCGGCGTGACCGCGCTGATGCTGTGGTTCACCTCGATCACGCTGCTGCCGCTGGCGACGGCGATGACGCTGAACTACATGTCGCCGGTGTGGATCGCGCTGATCCTCGGCGCCAGCGCCGCCCTGGCCGGCACCGCCGGCAATGCCGACCGGCGCCTGGTGCTGGCGATCCTGCTGTCCTTCGCCGGCGTGATCTGCCTGCTGCAGCCCTCGGTCGGCAAGGACCAGCTCACCGGCGGCCTGGTCGGCCTGATCTCCGGGGTCTTCACCGCGCTGGCCTACGTCGAGGTACGCCAACTCGGCCAGCTGGGCGAGCCCGAGGGCCGCATCGTGTTCTATTTCTCGCTGGTCGGCATGATCGCCGGCCTGGCCTGGATGCTGATTTCCGGCGTCAGCCCGCATACCTGGTATGGCGTTGGCCTGCTGCTGGCCATCGGCATCCTGGCGACGCTGGGCCAGACCGCGATGACGCGCGCCTACAAGCGCGGCAACACCCTTCTGACCGCCAACCTGCAATATGCCGGCATCGTCTTTTCCAGTGTGTGGGGCATGCTGATCTGGTCCGACAAGCTCAACTGGCTGTCGTGGCTGGGCATGGGGCTGATCATTGCCAGCGGCATTGCCACCACGCTGATGCGCGCGCGCCAGGGCACCGACGCCAAGCCGACACCGGCCACGCCGGTCAAGTCGCCCGAGGCGGAAGTGCATCCCGAGGTGTAGCATCCGTTAAGCTTTCGTTCCCTTCGCTCGCTACAGGATTCCCATGCAGAAACCGCTGATTTCCGTCACCGCACTGCAGGCGCTGCTGGCCGGCAACGGCCGCTGCGTCGTGATCGACTGCAGCTTCGACCTGGCCAACCCCGCCGCCGGGCGCGAGGCGTACCACGTCGGCCACCTGCCGGGCGCGTTCTACCTGCACCTGGACAACGAACTGTCGGGCCGCAAGACCGGCAGCAACGGCCGGCACCCCCTGCCCGATGCCGACGACTTCGTCGCGCGGCTGCAGGCGCTGGGCGTGGAAGACGACACCCCGGTAGTGGCTTACGACGCGCAGGGCGGCATGTTCGCCGCGCGGCTGTGGTGGCTGCTGCGCTGGATCGGCCATGACGAGGTCGCGGTGCTGGATGGCGGCAAGGATGCCTGGATCAAGGCAGGCATGCCGCTGGAGCATGAGGCCACCCCGGAGCCGGAGTTTCCCGGCAAGATTTCGCGCCGCGAGTCGCTGGTGCCGACGGTGGACGCCGCCGACCTGCTCGACAACCTCGGCCGCGCCGCGCTGCTGGTGGTCGACGCACGCGCGCCCGACCGCTTCCGCGGCGAGAACGAAACGCTGGATCCGGTCGGCGGCCGTATCCCCGGGGCGGTCAACCGCTTCTTCAAGGACAACCTCGACGCCCAAGGTCGCTTCAAGTCCCCGGAAACGCTGCGCGCCGAGTTTGGCGCGGTGCTGGGCCAGCGCGCGCCCGCTCAGGCGGTGATGCAGTGCGGCTCCGGCGTGACGGCCTGCCACAACCTGCTGGCGCTGGAAGCAGCCGGCCTGGGCGGCGCGGCGCTCTACCCGGGCTCGTGGAGCGAATGGTGCGCTGATCCGGCGCGCCCGGTGGCGACCGGCGCCGCCTGACGCGAGCGGCAGCTCAGTGCGAAGTGGCCACCGGCGCGGCGCTGCCGTGCGCGTGGCCGTGCCGCTCGTGCACGCCGTTGGTGATAAAGACGATCGCCGAAATCCCCGCCGCCACCAGCACTACCTGGATCGCCGACTCGCGCCAGCGCGGCTTGCGCTGCATCTGCGGCATCAGGTCGCTGACGGCGATATAGAGGAAGCTGCTGGCGGCGATCACCAGCACGTAGGGGATCCAGCCGCTCATCTCGTCGAGCAGGAAGTACCCGACCAGGCCGCCGGCGATGGCCGCCACGCTCGACAGCAGGTTGAAGGCGAAGGCGCGCGCCTTGGAGAACCCCGCGTTGAGCAGCACGATGAAGTCGCCCACTTCCTGCGGGATTTCGTGCGCGGCAATGGCCAGCGCGGTGACCACGCCGATATGCGGGTCTGCCAGGAAGGCCGCCGCGATCACGATGCCGTCGGCAAAGTTGTGGAAGGTATCGCCCACCAGGATGGTCAGGCCGCTGCGCCCCGCCTCTTCGCGGTCATGGCCGTGATGGTGGTGGTGCCCGTCGCCCTCGTGGTGGTGCGAGTGGCGCAGCAGCGAGATCTTCTCCAGCAGGAAGAAGCCCAGCAGCCCCGCCAGCAGCGTGCCGAACAGCGCGCGCGGGTCGGCGCCGGACTCGAACGCCTCCGGCAGCGAATGCAGCAGCGCCGTGGCAAGCAGTACGCCCACCGAGAAGCTCACCATGCGCTCGACCACGCGGGACGCCACCGTCAGCGACAGCAGCGCCGCCCCGAAGATGCTGCCCACGCCCGAGATCGTGGCGGCGAGCAGGATATACAAAAGCGTCGAATGGATGATGGGCTCCCAGGTGGCGACGCTGGCGGCCTTTCAGCCATCCAGCAAGCAGCTCCGCCGTTCCGCCCGCATTGCGCCGGGCGGCTAACGCAACAATGTTGCAATAACTCAAAGGCCGCATTGTACGTATCCGCCGGGACTTTGCAATCCTGCTCTCGACCGAGTCACCCCGAACGGATCACGCTACGCCGTGCTGCTTGAACCAGGCCAGCGCCTTCTGCCAGCCGTCCCTGGCGTCCGCTTCGCGGTAACTGGGCCGGTAGTCGGCATGGAAAGCATGGCCGGACTCGGGATAGACCACGAAGCGCGAGCCTTTGGCGGCCCGGTCGGCCGACGCCGCCAGCGCCGCCTTCATCTTCTCCACATGCTCCAGCGGGATGCCGGTGTCCTTGCCGCCGTAGAGTCCGAGCACCGGCGCATGCAGCTGCCCGACAAGGTCGATCGGGTTCTTCGGCTTCAGCGGCGTCGGCTCGGGCGACAGCTGGCCGTACCAGGCCACGGCGGCCTTCAGTTGCCGGCTGTGCGCCGCGAACAGCCAGGTGATGCGGCCGCCCCAGCAAAAGCCGGTGATGCCGAGTCGCGACACGTCGCCGCCATTGGCGCCCGACCAGGCCACCGCGGCGTCGAGGTCGCCCATGACCTGGACGTCCGAGACCTTGGCGATCACCTCGCGCTGAAGTTCCTGGATGGAACCGAAGCTCTGCGGGTCGCCCTGGCGCGCGAACAGTTCGGGCGCGATCGCCAGGTAGCCGAGCTTGGCGAAGCGCCGGCAGATATCGGCGACGTATTCGTGCACGCCGAAGATCTCGCTGACGACCAGCACCACCGGCAGGTTTTTCTTGCCTTCCGGCTGGGCCCGGTAGGCGGGCATGCTGAAGCCGCCGGACGGGATCGTGACCTCGCCCGCGGTCAGGCCGGCGAAATCGGTCTTGATGGCTTGCTGGGCCATCACCGGCAAGGCAGCCGCGGCAAAGGCGGAACCGAGCGCGATCTTGACGAAGCCGCGGCGGTCGAAGGTCTGGCCGGGGACGAGGCTTTCCACTTCGGGTTTGAGCATGCGTGTCTCCAGGAACATGGGTGGCTGGCGCGCCAAAAATCGCCAGCCACCGATTCTAAGCAGACATGACGCTTCGTGCTCATGCCTGCACGATGTTCCCAGTGCTGCCTCAGTGCAGCTTCACCCGCGGGCTGGTCTTGCTGCGCAGCCAGTGCGACACGGTGTCCAGCGCCATGCCGACCGCGCCGTGCAGCGCCATCACGTGCATCCGGTACAGCGAGGTGTACATGACGCGCGCCATCAGTCCTTCGATAAACATCGAGCCGCCGATCAGCCCGCCCATCAGGCTGCCCACCGCGCTGAAGTGCCCCAGCGACACCAGCGAGCCAAAATCCTTGAAAGCGAACGACGGCAGCGGCTTGCCTTCGAGCCGCGCGCACAGCGCCTGGTAGAGGAAGGTCGCCTGCTGGTGCGCCGCCTGCGCGCGCGGCGGCACCGAGGTCTGCTTCTCCGGCCACGGGCAGCTGGCGCAGTCGCCGAAGGCAAAGATGTCGGGATCGCCCTCGCTCTGCAGCGTCGGGCCGACCACGATCTGCCCCTGGCGGCTGGTCGGCAGGCCCAGCGTGGCCAGCACCTGCGGCGCGGTAATGCCCGCGGCCCACACCGTCAGGTCGGCATCGATGGTCTTGCCGCTGGCGGTCAGCACGGCCTGCGGCGTGACCTCGGTCACGCGCTCGCTGGTAAAGACATCGACATCGAGCTTCTTCAGCAGCTTGGCGGTCTCGGCCGAGACGCGCTCCGACAGCGCCGGCAGGATGCGCGGGCCGGCCTCGACCACGTGGATGCGCACGTCGCGGCGCGGGTCGAGGCGGTGCAGGCCATAGGCGCTGAGCACGTGCGCGGTGTTGCGCAGCTCCGCCGACAGTTCGACGCCGGTGGCGCCGGCCCCGATGATGGCCACGTCAACGCGCGGACGGCCGTCCTCGCCGATGCGCCCGCGCCCGTTCTGCGCACGCACGCAGGCGGCGATCAGGCGCTTGCGGAAGCGTTCGGCCTGCGCCACGGTATCGAGCGCGATGGCGTTCTCGGCGGCGCCCGGCACGCCGAAGAAATGCGTGACGCAGCCGATCGCCAGCACCAGCGTGTCATACGGCAACTCGCGCGCGGGCAGCAGCTCGGCGCCGTCCTGGTCATTGCAGGCAGATACGGCGATGGTCTTGCGCGCGCGGTCGATGCCGGTCAGCTCGCCCTGCTGGAACTCGAAATGGTGCCAGCGCGCCTGCGCCGCGTATTCGAGCTGGTGCGTGTTGGGATCCATGCTGCCGGCGGCAACTTCATGCAGCAGCGGTTTCCAGATGTGGGTAGGCAAGCGGTCCACCAGGACCACCTGCGCCGTTCCCTTCCTGCCAAGCTTGTCGCCGAGCCTGGTTACCAGTTCCAGCCCTCCTGCCCCGCCGCCGACGACAACGATGCGGTGCGCCTTTGCTTCTGTCATGGTCTACCCGTGCGTATTGTGAAATCCGTGCCTGAGGCATGGCCACAGTCTGCTGCATTGCAGCATGCATGGCAAGCCGCATAACACGACTCAGCAGTCGCTTCAATCGATACCGCCATGCAAACGCGGGGGAGGGTTGTCAGCTCAACTTCATTGCGCTTTCAGTGCGCTTCTTCCCAGTTGGCGCCGCTGCCCACCTCGGCCACCAGCGGCACGCGCAACTGCGCCACCGTGCACATCAGCTCTGGCAGGCGCGCCTTCACCAGTTCCAGCTCATGCTCGGGCACTTCCAGCACCAGTTCATCGTGCACCTGCATGATCTGGCGCGTCTGCAGCCCGTCGCGCTCCAGCCAGCCCTGTACCGCGATCATCGACAGCTTGATCAGGTCGGCGGCCGTGCCCTGCATCGGCGCATTGATGGCGGCGCGCTCGGCGGCCTGGCGGCGCGGGCCACTGCCGCCGTTGATATCGGGCAGCCACAGCCGGCGGCCGAACACGGTCTCGACATAGCCCTGCTCGCGCGCGGTCTGCCGGGTTTCTTCCATGTAGTGCGCCACGCCGGGGTAGCGCATGAAGTAGCGGTCGATATAGTGCTTGGCCGCGTCGCGTTCGATGCCCAGGTTGCTGGCCAGCCCGAACGCGCTCATGCCATAGATCAGGCCAAAGTTGATGACCTTGGCATAGCGGCGCTGCTCGCTGCCGACCGCGTCGCGCTCCACGCCGAAGATCTCGGCGGCGGTGGCACGATGGATGTCCTCGCCGTTAGCGAAGGCGCGCAGCAGGTTCTCGTCGCCGGAGATATGGGCCATGATGCGCAGCTCGATCTGCGAATAGTCGGCCGACACGATCACGCTGCCCGGCTCGGCGATAAAGGCTTCGCGGATGCGGCGGCCTTCCTCGGTGCGCACCGGGATGTTCTGCAGGTTGGGCTCGGTCGATGCCAGCCGGCCCGTCACCGCGGTGGCCTGCCCGTAGCTGGTGTGCACGCGGCCGGTGCGCGCATTGACCATCCTGGGCAGCTTGTCGGTGTAGGTGGACTTGAGCTTGGCCAGGCCGCGGTAGTCGAGCAGCAGCTTGGGCAGGGGGTAGTCCTCGGCCAGCTTCTGCAGCACCTCTTCGTCGGTCGACGGCGCGCCGCTGGCGGTCTTCTTCACCACCGGCAGCTTCATCTGGTTGAACAGGATCTCGCCGATCTGCTTGGGCGAGCCCAGGTTGAACGGCTGGCCCGCGGCCTCGTACGCGGACTGCTCCAGCGCCAGCATGCGCTGGCCCAGCTCGGCGCTCTGCGCGGCCAGGCGTTCGGCGTCGATCAGCACGCCGTTGCGCTCGATCTTCTGCAGCACCACCGAGACCGGCATCTCGATCTCTTCATACACGCGGCGCAACCCTGCGGCCGCTTCCACCTGCGGAAACATCTTGCGATGCAGGCGCAGCGTCACGTCGGCGTCTTCGGCGGCGTACTCGGTGGCGCGCGCCAGGTCGATCTGGTCGAAGCCGATCTGGCCGGCGCCCTTGCCACACACCTCTTCGTAGGTGATGGTCTTCAGGTTGAGCAGCCGCTCGGCCAGGCTGTCCATGCCGTGGTTGCGGTGCGAGGCCAGCACGTAGCTCTGCAGCATGGTGTCGTGCGCCACGCCGCGCAGCGTCACGCCGTGGTTGGCGAAGACGTGGATGTCGTATTTCAGGTTCTGGCCGAGCTTGGGGCGGCTGGCGTCCTCGAGCCAGGCGCGCATGCGCTCCAGCACGAATTCACGCGAGAGCTGCCCGTGCTCGGGCAGGCCGGCCACGTCCGGGCCGCGGTGCGCCACGGGGATGTAGCAGGCTTCGCCCGGCGTCGCCGACAACGAGATGCCCACCAGCTGCGCCTGCATGGGATCGAGCGAATCGGTCTCGGTATCGATCGCCACCAGCGGCGCGGCCTCGATGCGCCGCATCCAGTCTTCCAGCATGCCCTGCGTGGTGACCGTCTCGTGGCGGATCTCGGTGGGCGCGCTCTCTTCCGTTGCCTGGACCACATTGCCGGTGGCCGCCGCCGGCGCATCGAACAGGCCGCCCTGCGCCGGCGCCGGCGCCGCGGCCGCGCGGGCGCGGGCCTGCGCGCGCGCGTCAGGTAAGCGTTCTCCCGTGGCTTCGCGCAGCCAGGTCTTGAAACCGTAGCGCTGGAAGAATTCGACCAGCTTGTCCTTGTCCTCGCCGGTCTCGCGCAGCGCGTGGAAATCCGCCACCGCCTTGCTCAGGTCGCAGTCGGTCTTGACCGTGACCAGCTTGCGCGCCATTGGCAGCCAGTCGAGCGTATTGCGCAGGTTTTCGCCGACCACGCCCTTCATGCCCGGCGCGGCGGCCATCACGCCGTCGAGCGAGCCATGCTCGGACAGCCATTTGACCGCGGTCTTGGGGCCGACCTTGGGCACGCCGGGGACGTTGTCGACCGCATCGCCGATCAGCGACAGGTAGTCGATGATGCGCTCCGGCGGCACGCCGAACTTGGCCGCCACGCCCGGGGGATCGAGCACTTCGCCGCTCATGGTGTTGACCAGCGTGACCTGGTCGTTGACCAGCTGCGCCAGGTCCTTGTCGCCGGTGGATACAACCGTACGCACGCCCTGCTCGGTGGCCTGGCGCGACAGCGTGCCGATCACGTCGTCGGCCTCGACGCCGTCGACCACCACGATCGGCCAGCCCAGCGCGCGCACGGCCTCGTGGATCGGCTCGATCTGGCGGGCCAGGTCTTCCGGCATGGACGGGCGGTGTTCCTTGTAGGCCGGATACATGTCGTCGCGGAAGGTCTTGCCCTTTGCGTCGAACACGCAGGCGCTATACTCTGCCGGGTAATCGTTGCGCAGCTTGCGCAGCATGTTGATCATGCCGTAGATTGCCCCTGTGGGCAGGCCCTCTCCATTCCTCAGGTCCGGCAGAGCGTGATAAGCGCGATACAGATAGCTCGATCCGTCGACGAGCAAGAGTGTTTTTGGACTATCCGACATTCCCATGGACTCAAAATTGACTGGTGCCGCTGCGGGCGGTGCTTCGACCGCCCCCCTTGCTGATCCGGATGTATCCGATATCTCCGGCGATACCGTACAACCCCCGCCGGAGGCAGCGTCCGAACACGCCGCAGCCGTAGCCGCCGCGGCCGATGCCGCCGCCGCTGGCCATCCGCCTGAAGTGGCCGCAGAAAAAGCCGCCGCCGCCGCGGCGCGTGCCAATCCGCGCAAGATGATCCCCAGCCTGCGTGCGCTGGCCGACGAAGACCGCGCGACCGCGAAGAAGGCGCGCGCATCGTGGCAAATGTTCACGATTATGGCAGAGTTCATCGAGGCGACCGAGTACCTCTCGGAGATCCGCCCGGCCGTGTCGATCTACGGCAGCGCGCGCCTGCGCGAGGATTCGCCCTACTACCAGCGCACCATCGAGATCGCGCGGCTGTTCTCCGATGCCGGCTTCGCCGTCATCTCGGGCGGCGGCCCCGGCATCATGGAAGCGGCCAACAAGGGCGCGCACGCCGGCAAGTCTGCCAGCGTGGGCCTGAACATCGAACTGCCGCACGAGCAGCAGGGCAATCCGTACCAGGACATTGCCATGCGCTTCCGCCACTTCTTCACGCGCAAGGTCACCTTCGTCAAGAACTCCGACGCCTTTATCGTGATGCCGGGCGGCTTCGGCACGCTGGACGAGCTGGCCGAGGTGCTGACGCTGGTGCAGACCGGCAAGTCGCGCTCGGTGCCGGTGGTCATGTTCGGCAGCCGCTTCTGGAAGGGCCTGCTCGACTGGTTCCGCTTCACGCTGCTGCCGATGGGCCTGATCGCCGAGCACGACCTCGACCTGATGAAGATCGTCGACGAGCCGCATGAAGTACTCGAAGCGGTCTACGACTACTACGAGCGCCGTGGCGGCGACAAGCCGATCCCGCCCAAGGAAGAGATGTTCTACCTGTAAGCGCGCCGCCGGGCCTGGGCCCGGCCGGCTTGCGCCGCAAGCCACGCGTCAGGCACTCCTGCCGTTGCGCGGGTGCGCCGCGGGGCACGGCCCGGCCTCCGGGCACGGCAGAATTGCTAGAATGGAACCTGTCCGTTCTGCCAAGCCCGGCGCCGCCGGGTTGCAGCCAACCGCCGCATGCCGCGGCGTCGCCCGCCGCCCCTTATTGCCCTTGGGGCGCCGCGACGCCGCACAGGAGCCCCTGATGACCTCCCGTTCCACCCGGTCGTGCCGTTCTGCCCGGTCCGACGACCCCCTGCCCGCGGGCCTGCGCCTGCTGGCCGCGGCTGCCGCCACATTTGCGCTGGCGGCGCCCGTGCTGGCCCAGGGCAACCAGGAAAGCAGCGCACTGTCGCAGCAGGAACTGAACCAGATCAACAACCAGCCGATCGCGCCGGCAGCCAAGACGCAGCTGAACCAGCCGCGCCAGCCGAGCTTCCAGCTCAACGAGCGCGACGGCACGCAGGTGCGCGAGTACCGCGACAAGGGCCGCGCCACCGATATCCAGGTCAAGTCCGGCTTCGGCACCAAGTACGAGATGAGCAAGCCGGAAGACAGCTCGCCGCGCATCCGCGAGCACGATGTCAACCGCGTACCATCGGTCAACCTGAAATTCTGACCACGCAAGCGCCCTGCCGCAGCGGCGGCGGGACGCTGACCCACGGCCCGGCGTAAGCGGGCCGCGCCGGCCCTCCGGCAGTCATGCCGCGGCGGCGGCCCTGGTTTTGCCGCCGCTTTCCGATTCGCTTCACACAACGAGTATGGCCGTATTCACCACGGTCTCGCAGGACGAGATCGCCAGCTGGCTGCTTGATTTCGACCTTGGCGAAGTGCGCGAACTGCGCGGCATCGCCTCGGGCATCGAGAACAGCAATTTCTTCCTTACCATGGAGCAGGATGGCCAGGCACGCCAGTACGTGCTGACCATCTTCGAGCGCCTGTCGTTCGCGCAGCTGCCCTATTACCTGCACCTGATGGCGCACCTGGCCGAGCGCGGCATCCGCGTGCCGGCGCCGATCCCGGCGCGCGACGGCGAGATCCTGCGCCCGCTCAAGGGCAAGCCCGCCACCATCGTCACGCGCCTGCCCGGCGCCTCGCAGCTGGCGCCGGACGCGCAGCACTGCGCCGAAGTCGGCGACATGCTGGCGCGCATGCACCTGGCCGGCCAGGACTACCCGCGCCGCCAGCCCAACCTGCGCAGCCTGGCCTGGTGGCAGCAGACCGAGCCCGAGATCCTGCCTTTCCTCGACGCCGGCCAGCGTACCCTGCTGCAACAGGAAATCGCGCACCAGGCGGCGTTCTTCGCCAGCGCCGACTACGCCAGCCTGGGCGAAGGCCCGTGCCATTGCGACCTGTTCCGCGACAACGTGCTGTTCGAGGAAGACGGCAGCGGACGCCACCGTCTGGGCGGCTTCTTCGACTTCTATTTCGCCGGCAACGACAAGTGGCTGTTCGACCTGGCGGTCACCGTCAACGACTGGTGCATCGACCTGGCCAGCGGCGAACTCGACCACGCGCGGGCGCAGGCAATGCTGCGCGCTTATCATGCGGTCAGGCCGCTGAGCGACACCGAGGCCGCGCACTGGCAGGACATGCTGCGCGCGGGCGCGCTGCGCTTCTGGGTGTCGCGGCTGTGGGACTTCTACCTGCCGCGCGAGGCCGACATGCTGCAGCCGCACGATCCCACTCATTTCGAACGCATCCTGCGCCGGCGCCTGGACACCAGTCCCGCGCGCCCGCTCCCCTGGATCTGATCCGTCATGCAACTACTGGAAGTTCCTGCCAAGGAAGGCTACGTCTGGTTCCGCCAGGGTATCTGGCTGTTCCGCAAGAATCCGCTGACTTTCCTGATGCTGCTGTTCGTCTACCTGATCGCCGCGCAGCTGGCCATCGTGGTGCCGCTGATCGGCATCATCGCGCTGCTGGTGGTCACGCCGGGCCTGTCGGTCGGCGTAATGACCGCGTGCCGCGACGTGATCCAGAACAAGCGCGTGCTGCCCACCGTGCTGCTGGCGGGCTTTCGCGCCAACGGCAAGGAAGCCACGCGCAACCTGCTGGTTCTGGGCGGCATCTACGCCGGGCTGGTGTTCATGCTGGGGCTGATCGCCGGCGCGGTGGTCGACATGAGCGCGCTGGTGCCGATCGTGCTGAAGGAAGAAGCGCCCTCGGCCGAAGCGGTGCGGCAGCTCTACTACGCAATGATGATCGGCGCGCTGCTGTACACGCCGATCGCGATGATGTTCTGGTTCGCGCCGCTGCTGGCGGCCTGGCACGGGGTACCACCGGTCAAGGCGCTGTTCTTCAGCTGGACCGCGTGCTGGCGCAATCGCGGGGCGTTCTTCACCTATATCGTGCTGTTCGCGATGCTGCTGGTGGCGATCCCGTTTATCCTGGAGGCGGTATTCAGCGCGTTCGGGGCGGAGACGGTGCTGTCGTTCCTGGTGACGCCGTATTCGCTGCTGATGCTGGCGATCTTGTATTGCTCGTTCTATGCGACGTACCGCGGTTGCTTCAACGTGACGCCGCCGGGCGTCGAGCCGACGGCGCCGGCGGTTTGAAACCCAAGCAAGAGCGAGCGGTTTTGGGTGCTCCCAAGCAGCCCGAGCAAGCCTGAGCAAGGTGTTCTCCCTCTCCCGCAAGCGTGAGAGGGGAGCAAACCACCGCAGCGCGGTCTACTCCCCAAACGTCTTCACCATCGCGTCCGCCGCCATGCGCAGGTCGGGCACGAATCCCATCAGCCGGTCCATCGTCATCCGCGCCAGCGGCGCCTGCACCGCGATCGCCGCGCAGGCGCGGCTGCGGTTGCGCATCACCGGCACCGCCACCGCAATCATCCCCTCTAGGTTTTCCTGGTTGTTGATGCCCAGGCGCCGCCGCCGCGTCTCGGCCAGCTCCGCGTGCAGTGCCGCGGCGTCGGTGATGGTACGCGCCGAATGCGCGCGCAGCGGCAGGTTGGCCACCAGGCGTTCGCGCTGCGCGCTCGGCAGAAAGGCCAGCAGCAGCTTCCCGCTGGCGGTGCAATGCAGCGGCACACGCGAGCCCGGCTGCAGGTGCATGCGCAGCGGCCATTGCGTTTCGACCCGGTCCAGATAAACCACGTCGTCGCCCGACAGCATGGTCAGGTTGCAGGTCTCGCCGACCTTGTCGACCAGTTGCTGCAGGATCGCGTGCCGCGCCGCGGCCGGCCCCGCCTGCATCAGCACATTGACCGCGAGCTGGCGCACGCGTGACGAACATTCATAGCCGGGGCTGCCCGCCGTGCGCGACACCAGCCAGGTGCTTTCCAGCTGCTTGAGGATGCGGTGCACGGTCTGCTTGGGCAGTCCGATTTCCTCAACGATGGCGCACAGCGGCATGGGCCCGTCGGCGGCGGACAGGATCTCCAGGATGCGGAAGGCGCGCACCGCGGCGGCGTTCGAGTGATTACTCATGGATGCAATTTAGCGGATTCCGGGACGCGTTGGCGTCCCGAAATCTGCACTACCGGATGCAACCCGCAGCCGTGCTCGCGAAAGCGCACAAATTGGGACGGCATGCCGGTTTGGGTTCACTAGATTCGACTCGGGGCCGCCGCGGCGGACCTACCTGACCCAACCCCGGAGCCGATCCATGAGTGTGCAGATACTGCAGCGCCAGCAGTCCCATTCCACCGATGTGCCCGTGCCGGAAGACCAGGTCGATGCGATCGTGGCGCGCGCCCGGCAGGCGCAGCGCGCGTTCGCGCGTGCCGGCCAGGCCATCGTCGACACCGCCGCGGCCGCCGCCGCGTGGGCCATCATGGAGCCCGCGCGCAACCGCCAACTGGCCGAGCGGGCCGTGGCCGACACCGGCCTTGGCAACGTCGACGACAAGATCCGCAAGAACCATCGCAAGACGCTGGGCCTGCTGCGCGACCTGCACGGACGCAAGACCGTCGGCGTGATCGCGCGTGACGCCGCCACCGGCATCACCGAGATCGCGCGGCCGGTCGGCGTGGTCGCCGCGATCACGCCGTCGACCAACCCCGGGGCAACGCCGGCCAACAAGATTATCAACGCGCTCAAGTGCGGCAACAGCGTGGTGGTCGCGCCCTCTCCCAAGGGACAGGGCACATGCGAGCTGCTGCTGTCGTTCATCCACGCCGAGTTCGCGCGCGCCGGCCTGCCCGCCGACCTGGTGCAGATGCTGCCCGCGCCGGTGTCGAAGGCCTCGACCGCCGAACTGATGCGCCAGGCCGACCTGGTGGTGGCCACCGGCTCGCAGGCGAACGTGCGCATGGCCTACACCTGCGGCACGCCGGCGTTCGGCGTCGGCGCGGGCAACGTGGCCGCCATCGTCGATGCCAGCGCGGCGTTGGGCGATGCGGCCGCAAAGATCGTCCGCTCCAAGACCTTCGACAACGCCACCAGCTGCTCGTCGGAGAACAGCCTGGTGATCCTCGACGCGGTCTACCAGCCCATGCTCGAAGCGCTTGCCGCCGTCGGCGGCGTGCTGCTCAGCGCCGAGGAAAAGGCGCGGCTGCAGGCGCTGATGTGGCGGCACGGCAAGCTCGCCGGCGACATGACCGGCCAGAGCGCGCCGCGCATTGCCGAGCTGGCGGGCCTGGCGCGCGTGCGTGCGCTGCAGCCGACCATGCTGCTGGTGCCTGAGACCGGCGTCGGCAGCGACTATCCCTTCTCCGGCGAAAAGCTCTCGCCGGTGCTCACGCTCTATCGCGCCGCCGATTACAACGCCGCCGTGGCGCGCGTGGCGAGCCTCTACGACTACATGGGCGCGGGCCACTCGGTCGGGCTGCATACGGCCGATCCGCGGCAGGCGCTGCAACTCGGGCAGGAACTGCCGGTGGCGCGCGTGATCGTGAACCAGGCGCACTGTTTCGCCACCGGCGGCAATTTCGACAACGGCCTGCCGTTCTCGCTGTCGATGGGCTGCGGCACCTGGGGCGGCAACAACTTTTCGGACAACCTCGGCTGGCGGCAATACCTCAACATCACCCGCATCGCCGAACCGATCGCCGAATGCGTGCCCGACGAGCGCGAGCTGCTGGGCGACTACTTCGCGAGGGTCGGCCAATGAACGCGCGCATCCGCCCCGAAGTGCTCGACACCGTGGCCACGCTGCTGGCCGCCCGTGCCGCGCAAGCTTCCGACAAGGCCTACCTGCTGTCTCCCGACAGCGGCCGCGCGCTCAGCTTCGGCGACCTGGCCGCCGACGCGGATGCGCTCGGCCGCCGCTACGCCGAGGCCGGCCTCGGCAGCGGCCAGACGGTGTCGGTGTACCTGCCCAACGGCGAGCAGACCGCGCGGCTGCTGCTCGGCACCATGGCCTGCGGGCTGGTGGCCAATCCGATCAACCTGCTGTGCCAGCCCGCGCAGCTGCGCTACATCCTCGGGCACGCGGACACGCGGCTGGTCTTCACTTCCTCCGAAGGCGAAGCCGCGATCCGCACGGCGCTGGCCGAAGCCGGCGTGGAAGTGCCAGTGGTGGTCACCGCGCCCGACGACACCGCCCTGCCCGCGCTGCCGGTAGTGCAGCCCGGTGCCGCTCCGCTTCCGCCACCGCAGCCGCATCACCCGGCGCTGCTGATGTACACGTCCGGCACCACGGGCACACCCAAGGGCGTGTTGCTGACCCACCGCAACCTCGCCGCCAACGGCGCCAGCGTCAGCCGCGAGCATGCGCTCGGCGCGGGCGATCGCGTGCTGGCCACGCTGCCGCTGTATCACATCAATGGGCTGGTGGTGACCGCGATCGCGCCGCTGGCACATGGCGGCTCAGTGGTGATGCCGATGCGCTTCTCGGCCAGTGCGTTCTGGCACGACATTGCCCGCCACGGCTGCACCTGGCTCAACGTGGTTCCGACCATCATCGCCTACCTGCTCAACGATCCCGATGGCCGTGCGCCGGCCGGCGTGCGCTTCTGCCGCTCCGCTTCCGCCGCGTTGCCGCCGGAGCACCACCGCGCGTTCGAGCAGCGCTTCGGCATCGGCGTGATCGAGACCATGGGCATGACCGAGACCGCGGCGCCGGCGTTCAGCAATCCGCTCGATCCGCAGCAGCGGCGCATCGGCAGCATCGGCCGGCCCTCCGGCACGCAGGCTCGCGTGCTGGGGCACGACGGGCGACCGCTGCCCGACGGCGAGATCGGCGAGATCGTGCTGCAAGGCGAGAGCGTGATGGCGGGCTACTACAAGGCGCCCGAGGTCACGCGCGAAGCCTTCACGCCCGACGGTTGGCTGCGCACCGGCGACCTCGGCTACCGCGATGCGGAGGGCTACTTCTACATCACCGGCCGCGCCAAGGAACTGATCATCAAGGGCGGCGAGAACATCGCCCCGCGCGAGATCGACGAAGCGCTGCTGCGCCATCCGGGCGTGCTGGAAGCGGCGGCGGTGGGCGTGCCCGACCCGGCCTACGGGCAGGAGATCGTCGCCTTCATCGTCAGGCGCGAAGCCGTGGCCTGCGACGACGCGGCGCTGCGCGCGCACTGCCTGCGCGAGCTGGGCCGCTACAAGACGCCCCGGGAATTCCGCTTCATCGCGGAATTGCCGCGCGGGCCCTCCGGCAAGGTGCAGCGGCTGAAGCTGCTGGACCCTGCATGAGCTGACACCCCATCCCTTCCCCCAACTTTCGCCAAGGAGCCCGCTCACCCCGCTACCACGACATCCGGAGACACGCACAGAGACACACAGCTGTTTGCTCAAGGACGGGGCAGCGCAGCCAGGACTTATCGCTGGCGCGCTCCGGCGAGCCGCAAGCGCATGGCAATGGACCACGCGCCGGCCGCCGCCCCGTCAACGCCACGCGCGCCCGCCGCGCATAGGAGGTGGTTATGCAGCAACGCATCAAGACCCGGCACATGATCCTCGGCGTCATGTGTTTGATGTACTTCATCGCCTATATCGACCGCGTCAACATCTCGGTTGCCGCCCCGCTGATCCGCGAGGAGATGGGGCTGACGTCCTCGCAGCTGGGGCTGGTGTTCTCGGCCTTTGCCTATCCCTATGCCGCCATGCAGATCCTGGGCGGCTGGATGTCCGACAAGTTCGGGCCCAAAAAGGTGCTGATCGTGCTGTCGCTGATCTGGGGCGTGGCCACGGTGCTGACCGGCTTTGCCGGCAGCGTGATGATGCTGGTGGCGCTGCGCTTCGTGCTGGGCATCGGCGAAGGCGGCGCGTTTCCGACCGCCACGCGCGCTTTCACCTACTGGATGCCGGTGGCCGAACGCGGCTTCGCGCAAGGCATTACGCACAGCTTCGCGCGGCTGGGCGGTGCGATCACGCCGCCGATCGTGCTGGCCATCGTCGCCGCGGCGGGATGGCGCGAGGCCTTCGTCGTGCTGGGTGCGGTGAGCCTGGGCTGGACCGTGCTGTACGCGCTGACGTTCAAGGACTCGCCCGACAAGCACAAGCGGGTCACGCCGGAAGAACTGCAGGAGATCGGCTACCGGCGCGGCGATTCGCAGCAGGCGGCCAAGGCACCCACGCCGTGGCGCCGGCTGTTCCGCCGCATGTGGCTGGTGACCTTCGTCGACTTCTGCTACGGCTGGTCGCTGTGGGTCTACCTGACCTGGCTGCCGTCGTACCTGAAGGAAGCGCGCGGCTTCGACCTGAAGCAGCTGGCGCTGTTCACCGCGCTGCCGCTGATGGCGGGGGTGGTCGGCGACACCCTCGGCGGCGTGCTGTCGGACCGCATCTACCGGCGCACCGGCAACCTGCGCCTGGCGCGCGGCGCGATCCTGTTCGTCGGGCTGGCCGGCTCGCTGATGTTCATCGCGCCGATGACCTTCACGGCCGATGCCGTCAACGCGGTGATCCTGCTGTCGCTGTCGTTCTTCTTCCTGGAGCTGACCAATGCCGTGCTGTGGAGCCTGCCGCTGGACATTGCCGGCAAGTACGCCGGCACCGCCGGCGGCATGATGAACACCGGCTTCGGGCTGGCCGGCATGGTGTCGCCGGTGGTGTTCGGCTACCTGATCGAGCGGACCGGCAGCTATGACCTGCCGTTCATGATCTCGGGGGCGTTGCTGGGCGTTGGCGCGGTGGCGTCGCTGTTCATCAATCCGTTGCTGACCGTGGACACTCCCGACCCGAAGGCCGGCGAAGTGCGGCACGCCCTGTCCTGAGCCCGGTGAGCGGCGGCGGGAAGGCCGGCGCCGCTCAGTCGATCGCGTCCAGCTTCGCCACCGACAGCGCCAGCCACTTGGCGCCGTGGCGCTTGAACTTGATATTGGCGCGGGCGTCGTTGCCTTCGCCCTCCAGCGCGGTGATCACGCCTTCGCCAAACTTGTTGTGGAACACCGACTGGCCCACGCGCAAGCCGGTGCCCGCCTCGCGCTTGGCGTCGGCATAGCCGTTGCCCTTGTCCATGCCGCCGGTCGGGCGCGTGCCGGTGTAGGGAACATCCTCCGGCTTGCGGAACCAGTCGCGGCCCCAGGCATTGTCGCGTTCCTGGCGGCGTACGCCGCCGTAGCCCTGCACCGCGGGCGTCAGCCACTTGAGCGCTTCCTCGGGCAGTTCCTCGAAGAAGCGCGAGCGCACGTGGTACTTGGTCTGGCCATGCAGCACGCGGCTCTGCGCGAACGACAGGAACAGGCGCTCGCGCGCGCGCGTGATCGCCACGTACATCAGGCGGCGTTCTTCTTCCAGCCCGTCGGGGTCCATCATGCTGTTCTCGTGCGGGAACAGCCCTTCTTCCAGCCCGGTGATGAAGACCACATCGAACTCCAGCCCCTTGGCCGCGTGCACCGTCATCATCTGCACCGCGTCCTGGCCGGCCTGGGCCTGGTTGTCGCCGGCCTCCAGCGAGGCATGCGTCAGGAACGCGACCAGCGGTGTCATCACCACCGGCAGCGCCTCGGGGTCGAGCACCTGCTGGGACTGGTCGCCGTCGGCCAGCACCGGCATGGCGGGCGCACGATCCGCGGGAATCACCGCAGCGAGCGCATCCAGCCCGTAGCCCTCTTCCACCACGAAGGCCTGCGCGGCAGTCACCAGTTCCTGCAAGTTCTCGATGCGGTCCTGGCCTTCCTTCTCGCCCTGGTAGTGGGTAATCAGGCCGCTGGTGTTGATCATGTACTCGACGGTCTCGGCCAGCGTCATGCGGCGGGTGTCGTCGCGCATTTTGTCGATCAGGCGCGTGAACGCGGCAAGCTTGCTGCCGGCCGCGCCGGGCACGTAGGCCACGGCCTCGGACAGCGCGCAATCGTACTGCCGCGCCATGTCCTGCAGCACCTCGAGCGAACGCGCGCCGATGCCGCGCGCCGGGAAGTTGACCACGCGGCCGAAGGCGGCATCGTTGCGCGGATTTTCCAGCAGCTGCATATACGCCAGCGCGTGCTTGATTTCGGCGCGCTCGAAGAAGCGCAGGCCGCCATAGACGCGGTACGGGATGCCGGCGGAGAACAGCGCGTGTTCGATCACGCGCGACTGGGCGTTGCTGCGGTACAGGATGGCAATCTCGGCGCGGCTGGCGCCCTGCGCGATCTGGTCGCGGATTTCCTCGATGATCCAGCCCGCTTCCTGGCCGTCGGTGCCGGCCTGGTACACGCGCACCGGCTCGCCATGGCCGGCGTCGGTGCGCAGGTTCTTGCCCAGGCGGCGCGCGTTGTGCGAGATCAGGTGGTTGGCAGAATCCAGGATATGCCCGTGCGAGCGGTAGTTCTGCTCCAGCTTGATCAGCCGGCGCACGCGGAACTCATGCTCGAAGTCGCGCATATTGCCGACGTTGGCACCGCGGAAGGCGTAGATGCTCTGGTCGTCGTCGCCCACGGCAAAGACCGCGGCCGGGTTCTGCGTGCCGTGGCCGGCCAGCAGCTTGAGCCACTGGTACTGCAGCACGTTGGTGTCCTGGAACTCGTCGATCAGCACATGGCGGAAGCGGTGCTGGTAGTGCTGGCGGATCGCGTCGTTATAGCGCAGCAGTTCGTAGCAGCGCAGCAGCAGCTCGGCAAAGTCGACCACGCCCTCGCGCTGGCACTGCATGTCGTAGGCGGCGTAGAGGTCGACGAAGCGCTTGTTGAAGTCGTCGTTGGCCTCGACGTCGGCCGGGCGCAGGCCCTGCTCCTTGGCGTTGTTGATGAAGTACTGCAGGTTCTTGGCCGGGTACTTCTCGTCGTCGACGTTGAGCGACTTAAGCAGCCGCTTGAGCGCCGAAAGCTGGTCCTGGCTGTCCAGGATGGCAAAGGTCTGCGGCAAGCCGGCGTCGCGGAAATGCGCGCGCAGCATGCGGTTGCACAGGCCGTGGAAGGTGCCGATCCACATGCCGCGGGTGTTGATCGGCAGCATCGACTGCAGCCGCGTCTGCATTTCCTTCGAGGCCTTGTTGGTGAAGGTCACCGCCAGGATGCCCGCCGGCGAGACCCGGCCGTTCTGCAGCAGCCAGGCGATGCGCGTGGTCAGCACGCGGGTCTTGCCGCTGCCCGCGCCCGCCAGGATCAGCGCCGGCTCGTCAGGCAGTGTGACGGCGGCAAGTTGTTCGGCATTGAGGTTGGCGAGCAGGTCGGACATCGGAGGGGCCTTGTGGAATGGCGCCAATTATACCGGTCGGCCCTGTCCGATCCGTCACATCCGAGCGGCGAAAACTGCCCTGCATGCAGGCGCGCACCTGCCTTAGCCAGCCTTTCCCGCCCGGGGCCGCTGTCCGCAAAATAGGCAGCGACCGGCCCGCCCCCGTATAATTTGGGGTTTCACTGGCGCAAGGCCGCCAGGCGCAGGCCGCCGCACCCCGCTACAGCCCTGCGACGCATCCAGACGCCAACCTCGACATCCCAGCATGACCGCCCAAGACCAATCGCTTGCCAAGAGCTTCGAACCCGCCGCCATCGAGGCGAAATGGGCCCCCGAGTGGGAGAGCCGCGGCATCGCCAAGCCGACCTTCGACCCTGCCCGCCCGGACTTCGCGATCCAACTGCCGCCGCCGAATGTGACCGGCACGCTGCACATGGGCCATGCCTTCAACCAGACCATCATGGACGGCCTGGCGCGCCACGCGCGCATGCTGGGCGCCAACACGCTGTGGGTGCCGGGCACCGACCACGCCGGCATTGCCACCCAGATCGTGGTGGAACGCCAGCTCGAGGGCGAGGGCGTGTCGCGCCATGACCTCGGCCGCGAGAAGTTCACCGAGAAGGTGTGGGCCTGGAAGGAAGAGTCGGGCTCGACCATCACCCGCCAGGTGCGCCGCATGGGTGCGTCGATCGACTGGAGCCGCGAGTACTTCACCATGTCGCCGGAGATGTCGAAGGCGGTGACCGAAGCGTTCGTGCGCCTGTACGAGCAGGGCCTGATCTACCGCGGCAAGCGCCTGGTCAACTGGGATCCGGTGCTGGGCACCGCCGTGTCGGACCTGGAAGTCGACAGCGTCGAGGAAGAAGGCTCGCTGTGGCATATCCGCTATCCGCTGGTCGAGGCTGACGCCAAGCGCGGCCTGACCCACCTGACCGTGGCCACCACGCGTCCGGAAACCATGCTGGGCGACGTGGCCGTGATGGTCCACCCGGAAGACGAGCGCTACGCGCACCTGATCGGCAAATCGGTGCACCTGCCGCTGACCGGCCGCCAGATTCCGGTGATCGCCGACGAATACGTCGACCGCGAGTTCGGCACCGGCGTGGTCAAGGTGACCCCGGGCCACGACTTCAATGACTATGCCGTCGGCCAGCGCCACAACCTGCCGCAGCTGTCGATCCTGACGCTGGAAGCAAAGGTCGTTGCCGACGCGCCGGCCGCCTACGCCGG
Source organism: Cupriavidus sp. IK-TO18 (assembly GCF_015549295.1). Lineage (NCBI taxonomy): Bacteria > Pseudomonadati > Pseudomonadota > Betaproteobacteria > Burkholderiales > Burkholderiaceae > Cupriavidus > Cupriavidus sp. IK-TO18. The sequence continues at coordinate 243,982 of NZ_JADGMP010000005.1, read as the reverse complement.
CCTGGACCGCTTCGACGCGCGCAAGGCTATCGTCGAGGACCTCGACAAGCGAGGCCTGCTGGAAGAGGTCAAGAAGCACAAGCTGATGACCCCGCGCAGCGAGCGCACCGGCAGCGCGATCGAGCCGATGCTGACCGACCAGTGGTTCGTCGCCATGAGCAAGCCGGCGCCGGAAGGCACCTTCAACCCGGGCCGCTCGATCGCCGAGGTGGCGCTCGAAGCCGTACAGAGCGGCGAGATCAAGCTGGTGCCGGAAAACTGGATCAGCACCTACAACCAGTGGCTGGGCAACATCCAGGACTGGTGCATTTCGCGCCAGCTGTGGTGGGGCCACCAGATCCCGGCGTGGTACGACGATGCCGGCAACTGCTTCGTCGGCCGCACCGAAGAGGAAGCGCTCGCCAAGGCCCGCGCCGCCGGCAGCACCGGCGCGCTGCGCCGCGAGGAAGACGTGCTCGACACCTGGTTCTCGTCGGCGCTGGTGCCCTTCTCCTCGCTGGGCTGGCCGGCGGAAACCCCGGAGATGAAGCACTTCCTGCCGTCGTCGGTGCTGGTCACCGGCTACGACATCATCTTCTTCTGGGTGGCGCGCATGGTCATGATGACCAAGCACTTCGTCGGCAAGGTGCCCTTCCATACCGTCTACGTGCACGGCCTGGTGCGCGATTCGGAAGGCAAGAAGATGAGCAAGTCCGAGGGCAACACGCTCGACCCGGTGGACCTGATCGACGGCATCGACCTCGACACGCTGCTGAAGAAGCGCACCACCGGCCTGCGCCGCCCCAAGGACGCGCCCAAGATCGAGAAGAAGACGAAGAAGGAATTCCCCGAGGGCATTCCCGCCTTCGGCGCCGATGCGCTGCGCTTTACCTTCGCCTCGCTGGCGACGCTGGGCCGCAACATCAATTTCGACACCGGCCGCTGCGAGGGCTACCGCAACTTCTGCAACAAGCTGTGGAACGCGACCCGCTTCGTGCTGATGAACACCGAAGGCCATGACTGCGGCATGGGCCCGTGCAACAATGACTGCGGCCCGGACGGCTACCTGCACTTCTCGCAGGCCGACCGCTGGATCGTGTCGCTGCTGCAGCGCGTGGAAGCCGAGGTCGAGAAGGGCTTTGCCGAGTACCGCTTCGACAATATCGCCAACGCGATCTACAAGTTCGTCTGGGACGAGTACTGCGACTGGTACCTGGAATTGGCCAAGGTGCAGATCCAGACCGGCACCGAAGCCCAGCAGCGCGCCACCCGCCGCACGCTGCTGCGCGTGCTCGAGACCGTGCTGCGCCTGGCGCACCCCATCATTCCCTTCATCACCGAAGAGCTGTGGCAGAAGGTGGCCCCGCTTGCCGGCCGCGCCAAGGGCGACGGCAGCGAGACCATCTCGCTGCAGTCCTACCCGCTGCCGGCTGTCGCCAAGATCGACGAGGACGCCGAGCAATGGGTGGCGCGCCTGAAGGAAGTGGTCGATGCCTGCCGCAACCTGCGTGGCGAAATGAGCATCTCGCCGGCGCAGCGCATCCCGCTCTATGCCGAAGGCGACAGCGAATTCCTGAAGGCGGCCAGCGCACATATTCAGGCGCTGGCGAAACTTTCCGAGGTGCGCGTCTTCGAAGACGAGAGCACCCTGCAGGCCGAAGGCGCAGGTGCGCCGGTAGCCATTGCCGGCGGCAACCACCTGCTGCTGAAGATCGAAATCGACGTCGCCGCCGAGCGCGCGCGCCTGTCGAAAGAGGTCGAACGCATCGCTGCAGAGATCGGCAAGTGCCGCGGCAAGCTCTCCAATGAAAGCTTTGTCGCCAAGGCGCCGCCCGCCGTGGTGGCGCAAGAGACGCAACGACTCGCTGATTTCGAGCAAACGCTGGCCAAGCTGCAGGGTCAGCTGCAACGGCTGCCGGCCTGACCGGCAGCCGATGACGCCCCTGCCAGTCTGGTTTCCGTCCAGCGGCGTCGGACGGAACCGGACAGACGGCGCCGGTAATGGCTGGCAGGGTTATGAACCAGCATCTGAGAGGTACACCTGATATGGAAAATCGCGTCACCAAGGCCGTCTTCCCGGTCGCAGGCCTGGGCACCCGCTTCCTGCCAGCCACCAAGGCCAGCCCGAAGGAAATGCTTCCGGTAGTGGACAAGCCGCTGATCCAGTACGCCGTGGAAGAAGCCATGGCCGCCGGCATTACCGAGATGATTTTCGTCACCGGCCGCTCCAAGCGCGCCATCGAGGACCATTTCGACAAGGCCTTCGAGCTGGAAGTCGAGCTGGAAGCCAAGAACAAGCAGGCGCTGCTGGACGTGGTGCGCTCGATCAAGCCCGCCAACGTGGAGTGCTACTACGTGCGCCAGCCCGAGGCGCTGGGCCTGGGCCACGCGGTGCTGTGCGCCGCCAAGCTGGTCGGCGACACCCCGTTCGCGATCATGCTGGCCGACGACCTGATCGACGGCAACCCGCCGGTGATGAAGCAGATGGTGGATACCTTCAACCACTACAACTGCTCGGTGCTGGGCGTCGAGGAAATCTCGCCGGAGCAGAGCCGCTCCTACGGCGTGATCGATGGCCGCGAGTGGGATGAAGGCGTGATCAAGGTATCGGGCATCGTGGAAAAGCCTGCCCCGGAAGACGCCCCGTCGAACCTGGGCGTGGTCGGCCGCTACATCCTGACGCCGCGCATCTTCGACCACCTGCGCGAGCTGAAGCCTGGCGCCGGCGGCGAGTTCCAGCTGACCGACGCGATCCAGTCGCTGCTGGGCCAGGAGCAGGTGCTGGCCTACCGATACCAGGGGCGCCGCTATGACTGCGGCAGCAAGCTGGGCTACCTGAAGGCGACGGTCGAGTTTGCGCTGAAGCACCCGGAAGTCGGCGCCGAATTCAGCGCCTATCTGGAATCGCGCGAGCACCTGACGCGGCCGAACAGCTGAACGTTCGCCTCGTTCACCAAATGAAAAAGCCGCTTGAAGCGGCTTTTTCTTTGTCTCTCTTCGAGATCGATCAGCGGCGGCGCATGTAGAACACGAACACCTTGTCGACTTCCGAATGCGACAGCAGCTCGTTGCCGGTCTGCTTGGCGAAGGCCTGGAAATCGCGCGTCGCGCCGGGATCGGTCGCCAGCACTTTCAGCACTTCGCCGCTGGCCATGTCGGCCAGCGCCTTCTTGGTGCGCAGGATCGGCAGCGGGCAGTTCAGGCCGCGCGCATCCACTTCTTTCTGGAACTCCATTCGTCTCTTCCTTCGGGTTCTGAGGCTATTCGGGGGACTCTCACCAGCGATATTGTAGCGAAGCCCCGACCTGGCTGAAGTCATGCGGGCGGCGCGGGTCCGGAATATCCGCGCCGGTCTGCCGGTCGAAGAAGCGCACCGGGTAACCGCGCGCGGCCAGCCAGTCGGCCACGGCGAAGCCGGTACCTGCCGACCACACGCGCACGTCCTCGGGCGCCACCAGCTTGTATTCGGCCAGTTCCTCGGACAGCTGGACGGTGCCGGTCGCCTTGACGTGGTAGGCGATGATCAGCTCGTTCTTGCGCATGAACTCGTAGACGCCGATCAGCGAGACCGACTCGGTATCGAGGTTGGTCTCTTCCTTCAGCTCGCGCGCCACGCCCAGCTCGGGCGGCTCGTCGCGCTCCAGGAACCCCGTCACCAGCGCAAACATCTTCTCCGGCCAGGCGGCGTTGCGCGCCAGCAGCAGCTTGTCCTGGTACTCCACCACCGCCGCCAGCACCGGCAGCGGGTTGTTCCAGTGCACGAAGCCGCATTCATGCTGCACGCAGGCATGGCGTTCGCGCCCGGACAGCGGCAGCACCTCGAGCGGCGCGCCGCACTGCGGGCAGAATCGGTATTGCATTGGGGGGCTCCTGTAGGTGTCTCGTTATCAGAATGATCGCGCCGCCTCGTTCAAGCACCTGCTCAGGCACCCCTTGAGGCGCCACATGCCGCGCGCATGTCGGCGGCGAGCGCCTCCACCGTCTGCGGCTGCAGGTCCCACGAACACATGAAGCGGCAGCCGCCGGCGCCGATGAAGGTATAGAAGCGCCAGCCCCTGGCGCGCAGCGCCTCGATCGCCGGCAGCGGCAGCTCGGCGAAGACGGCGTTGGACTGCGTCGGGAACATGATGCGCACGCCGGGGATGTCGGCAATGCGCTGCTGCAGCAGTTGCGCCATGGCGTTGGCATGGCGCGCGTTGGCCAGCCACACATCGTTCTCGAGCAGCCCCAGCCATGGCGCCGAGATAAACCGCATCTTCGACGCCAGCTGCCCGGCCTGCTTGACGCGATAGGCAAAATCCTCGGCCAGGCGGCGGTCGAAGAATACCACCGCCTCGCCCACCGGCAAGCCGTTCTTGGTGCCGCCGAAGCACAGCACGTCGACGCCGGCGCGCCAGGTGATCTCGGACGGATGCACGCCCAGCGACGCCACCGCATTGGCAAAGCGCGCGCCGTCCATATGCACGCGCAGCTGCCGGCGCTTGGCGATGGCCGCGATCGCGCGCACCTCTTCCACGCTGTACACCGTGCCGACCTCGGTCGACTGCGTCAGCGACACCACCTTGGGCTTGGGGTAGTGGATGTCCGAGCGGCGCGTGACCAGCGCCTCGATCGCATCGGGCGTGAGCTTGCCGTCCTCGCCCGGCGCGGTCAGCAGCTTGGAGCCGTTGGAGAAAAACTCCGGGCCGCCGCACTCATCGGTCTCGATATGCGCCAGTTCGTGGCAGATCACCGAGTGGTACGACTGGCACAGCGCCGACAGCGCCAGCGAGTTGGCCGCCGTGCCGTTGAACACGAAGAACACTTCGCAATCGGTCTGGAACAGGTCGCGGATGCGGTCGCAGACCTTCTGCGTCCAGGTGTCGTCGCCATAGGCCTGCTCGTGGCCGCTGGCATTGGCTTCCAGGAAATACTTGAGCGATTCCGGGCAGAAGCCGGCGTAGTTGTCGGAGGCGAAGTGCTGCATGGTGTCCAGGCCGTTCAGTGCCTTACTTCTTGTCGGCCCACAGCTCGCCGCCGGTGGCCCAGTTCTCGCGCTTGACGTCGGTGATGATGATGTCGACGGCCGAGGCCGAGCAGCCCAGCGTCTCGCAGGTGACGCGCGTCACTTCCTCGACGAACTTGCGCTTCTGATCGATGGTACGGCCTTCAAACATTTCGACGTGGAAAGTCGGCATGCAATGCTCCTTGTGATGATTGGTGTTCTAGGTAGTCGCCACGGGACGTGGCAATCAGTCCCGGTAGGAAGGATCGATTCTATCGAGTTTGCGCAGCAGCGCGGGCCACTCCATCACGCCCTCGATGGCGCCGTTGTCGAACAGTTGCCCGGAGGTCTTGTGGGCGACGCCGTGATCCGGCTGCACCAGCGCGCCGCCCGCCTGCGCAGCGATCTGGATCTCGCAGGCCTTGATCAGCGTCGCCATCAGCACATAGGCCTCGGCCACGGTGCGGCCCACGGTCAGCGTGCCGTGGTTGCGCAGCAGCATGGCGGGGTGCTCGCCCAACGAAGCGGTCAGCCGCCCGCCTTCGGCCGGGCTGAAGGCCAGCCCTTCGTAGTCGTGATAAGCGATGCGGCCGTAAAAGCGCATCGCGTGCTGCGACAGCGGCAGCAGGCCGGCTGCCTGCGCCGACACCGCGATGCCGGCGGTGTTATGCAGGTGCATCACGCACATCGCGTCGGGCCGGGCCGCGTGCACGGCGGCGTGCAGCGCGAAGCCGGTGACGTTGACCGGGTGGACAGTCTCGCCGACGACCTCGCCGCGGCCATTGATCTTGACCAGGTCGCTGGCGCGGATCTCGTCGAAGGCAAAGCCGAACGGGTTGATCAGGAAATGGTCCGGCTCGCCGGGCACGGTGGCCGAGATATGGGTGTAGATCAGGTCATCCCAGCCCTCGCGCGCGGCCAGCCGGTAGGCGGCGGCAAGGTCGAGGCGCACGCGCTGCTCTTCGGCGGAGACAGGCTGCGGGGAGGCGCCCGCGGCACGCGCGGGCTGCAAGGCAAAAGACATGGGGCTCGCTCCTGCGCCGCCCGGTCTCGCGTGCCGGGGTCGGCCCCGGCCTTGTGCTGCGGCGCAGGCGCGGCAGCCGCGATGCGTGGCGCGTCAGGCGGCAAAGGCGATACTGTAGCGCACCTTCACGATCCGCTCCGTGCGGGCGCCAGCGGCCAGGCGCGGCGCATCCAGGCGAACACCAGCGCACCCACCAGCAGCGACGCCGCCGCGCAGGCCAGCGAGCTGGCGAAGCCGCCAGTGCGCGCCACCAGCGCGGTTGCCAGTGGCGGTCCGGCGATCTGGCCGAGGCCGTACGACGCGGTCATCAACCCCATCAGCCGCGGCGCGTGCGGGCCCCACAGGCGCCGGGCCTCGCGCATGGCGAAGGCGACCAGCGCGGTGAACGGCAGGCCGGCCAGCAGGCTGCTCAGCGCAAACCCCGCCACCGTCGGCCACAGCACCGCAATCGCGACGCCCAGCGCCTGCATGCCGTAGGAAATCGTCAGCAGCTTGCGGCTGTCGTGCGCCATGCTCACCCGCGTCGCCAGCACGGCGCCGACCGCTACGCCGGCGCCGAAGATCGGCCAGAACAGGTCGGCCCAGACCGTGCCCGGCAGCGCCTCGCGCGCGATCACAGGCAGGAAGGTGGCGGTGATGATGTAGCCGAAGCCGGCCAGGCCGTAGGCCAGCGTCAGGGTCCAGGTCTGGGCGTCGAGCCGCGCGGCGGCGCCGGCCGGCTGCGCGGCGCCAGTGGCGCGCGCCTGGCCGGCGTCCGCGGCGATCGGCGGCGCCACGAAAATGCGCCACACCAGAGCCACAAGCACCGCGGCCAAGACGGTGAAGGCCAGCCAGCCATGGTCGGCATGCCAGCCCGCGCCGACCATGCCGGAGGCGCCCAGGCCCGTGGCGACGATGCCAAGCCCCGGCCCACAGAAGATCAGCCCGCCCAGTTGCGGCTTGCCCAGTTCGGCCAGCCGCTGCAGGCACCAGCCGGCGGTATAGACCAGCACCACCGCGCTGGCCACGCCGGCGGCGAAGCGCCACAGCGACCACGCCGGCATGCCCCCCGGCAGCGCCATGCCCAGCGTCAGCAGCACCGTCGCCACCAGGCCCCAGCGCACCATGCGCAGGGCGTCGGGGCGGATAAACATGCACAGCGCGGCACCGAGGAAATAACCGATGTAGTTGACCGTCGCCAGCCAGCCGCCCTGATGCAGGTCGACGATGCGGTCGTGCAGCATCATCGGCAGCAAGGGCGTAAAGGCGAAACGGCCGATTCCCATCACCACCGCCAGCGACACCAGGCCGGCCATCGCCACCGCCACCGGACCGGCGTGACGCAACGGCGCGGCCGGTATCGAAGTGGTGGGGCTGGCGGCGGCGACCTGGTCGGGATCGAGGCTGTGGAGCTTGGACATGGCTCTGGCTGTGGGCGCAGCGGTTGCATTGCAGTCCCTGTATGCTACGCTGTGAATGCCATCCCGAAAAATGAATTATCCAGATGTAATGCATCATTAGTCGAGATGGATTTCGGATTCCCGTTCCGGAGACCATGGCCATGGACCTTGCCGAGCTTGAAATCTTCCGTGCCGTCGTCGAAGCCGGCGGCATCACCCGTGCGGCCGAGCGGCTGCACCGGGTGCAATCCAACGTGACCACTCGCATCCGCCAGCTGGAGCAGTCGCTCGGGGTCGAGCTGTTCGTGCGCGATGGCCGGCGCATGGTGCTGACGCCGGCGGGACAGACCCTGTTCGACTACGCCTGCCGCATCCTGCAGCTGACCGAGGAAGCGCGCCAGGCGGTGCTGCCGGCACGTCCCAGCGGCCGCCTGCGCATCGCCTCGATGGAAAGCACCGCGGCCAGCCGCTTGCCCAATGTGCTGGCGGCGTACCACCAGGCGTGGCCCGAGGTCCAGCTGGAACTGGTGACGCTGGCGACGCGGCAGGCGCTTGATGCGCTGGCGCGCTTCGAGGTCGATTGCGCCTTTGTCGCCGAGCCGCTTTCCGAGCCGGGGCTGGCGGCCGTTCCCGCCTTCGAGGAGGAGCTGGTGGTAATCGCGCGTGCCGGGCATCGCCCGATCCGCTCCTCCGCCGACCTGGAAGTGCCGACGCTGCTGGCGTTCGAGTCCGGGTGCAACTACCGCGCGCGCGTCGAGGCCTGGTATGCCGGCGGCGACTCGGCCCCGCCGCCACGCGTACTGGAGCTGGGCTCCTACCATGCCATCGTCGCCTGCGCGGCGGCCGGCATCGGCGCCGCGATCGTGCCGCGATCGGTGCTGGCCCTGTACCGGGACCTGCCCGCCATCAGCCAGCACGGCCTGGGGCCTGCGGGCCGCGTGCGCACCATGCTGGCCTGGCATCCGGCCATGGCGGGCGCCGCGCTGCATGCGCTGGTCGATATGCTGCGCAAGCACGCACCCGGACCGCAAGGCGAGGCCGAGCTCGTCGCAGCCTGAGCGCCCTCGCGGCGACCGGCTGTCGGCACATTGCCGCCATGCAAGATGTGCCCGGTGGCCTACACTGAAAGTGGCGCCACCCCGGCACCCTGCGTGCCCCGCCCTTGCGATGAAACCTGCCACCGCGTTTATGCGGGCGATTCGGCTGCTGGCCGGCCTGGTGCTGGCATGCAGCGCTGCACTGGCCGTCAGCTTCGCCAACCTGCATGCGCGCGCCGCACCCGCCTCCGCGCCTGCCGCCACGGCCACCCCGCCGGTCTACGTGATCCCGCTCAAAGGCGCGGTCAGCCCGGCGAGCGCCAGCTTTATCCTGCGCGGCATTGCGCGCGCCCGCGAAGGCGGTGCGCAGCTGGTGGTGCTGGAAATGGACACGCCGGGCGGGCTCGATGCCTCGATGCGCGAGATCATCCAGGCAATCCTGGCGTCACCGGTGCCGGTGGCCAGCTATGTCTATCCGGGCGGCGCACGCGCGGCCAGCGCGGGCACCTACATCCTCTACGCCAGCCATGTCGCGGCCATGGCGCCGGGCACCAACCTGGGCGCGGCCAGCCCGGTGCAGATCGGCATCGGCGGGCCGCAGAAGCCGGACGCCCTGCCGGGCTCAACGCCGGCCTCGGCGCCGTCAAGCGAACCTGCCGCGGCAGACACCATGGCGCGCAAGCAGATGCACGATGCCTCGGCCTATATCCGCGGCCTGGCCCAGCTGCGCGGGCGCAATGTCGAATGGGCCGAGCGCGCCGTGCGCGAAGCCGTCAGCCTGTCGGCCGACGAAGCCCTGGCGCAGAAGGTGATCGACGTGGTCGCGCCCGACCTGCCCGCACTGCTGCGCCAGGTCGAAGGCCGCAAGCTGGTCACCGCGGGCGGCAAAACCAGCGAACTGCGCACGCGCGATGCCCCGGTGGTGACGCTGGAACCTGACTGGCGCAACCGCTTCCTGGCCGTCATCACCGAGCCCAGCGTGGCGCTGATGCTGATGATGATCGGCATCTACGCGCTGATTTTCGAGTTCTCCACGCCAGGCATGGTGGTGCCCGGCATCGTTGGCGCGATCTGCCTGCTGCTGGCGCTGTTCGCGCTGCATATGCTGCCGGTCAACTATGCCGGGCTGGCGCTGGTGGTGCTCGGCATCGGCTGCATGGTCGCCGAGCTGTTCCTGCCGACCTTCGGCGCGCTGGGCGTGGGCGGCATCATTGCCTTTGCCTTCGGCGCGGTGATGCTGATCGACACCGACGTGCCGGGTTTCGGCGTGCCGCTGCCGATGGTGGCGGCGCTGTCGGCGATGTCGGCGTTCTTTGTATTCGGCATGTCGGCGCTGCTGCTGCGCTCGCGCAGGCGGCCGGTGGTCAGCGGCGCCGACACGCTGGTCGGCAGCCGCGGCGAACTGCTCGACGACGTGCCTGACGCACCCGGCCAGGAAGGCTGGGCCTCGGTGCGCGGCGAACGCTGGCGCGTGCGCAGCGCGAGTCCGCTGGCGCGCGGCACGCCGGTGGTGGTGACCGCGCGGCACGGGCTGGTGCTCGAAGTGGTCGCCGCGCCCTCTGCTGCTCAACCGACTCCAAAAAAGGGAGCGTGAACATGGCATTCGGATTCAGCTTCGGCGGATTGATCTTCCTGGTGGCGCTGCTCATCATCACGTCGTTCCGCGTGCTGCGCGAGTACGAGCGCGGCGTGGTCTTCATGCTTGGGCGCTTCTGGAAGGTGAAGGGTCCGGGCCTGGTGCTGATCATTCCCGCCGTGCAGCAGATGGTGCGGGTGGACCTGCGCACGGTGGTGATGGACGTGCCGCCGCAGGACGTGATCTCGCACGACAACGTGTCGGTCAAGGTGAACGCGGTTGTGTATTTCCGCGTGGTCGATCCTGAGCTGGCGATTATCCAGGTAGCGAACTTCCTCGAGGCCACCAGCCAGCTCGCGCAGACCACGCTGCGAGCGGTGCTCGGCAAGCATGAACTGGACGAGATGCTGGCCGAACGGGAAAAGCTCAACCTCGATATCCAGAAGGTGCTGGACGCGCAGACCGATGCGTGGGGGATCAAGGTCTCGAACGTCGAGATCAAGCACGTCGACCTGAACGAGTCGATGGTGCGCGCGATTGCGCGGCAGGCCGAGGCCGAGCGCGAGCGGCGCGCCAAGGTGATCCACGCCGAGGGCGAGCTGCAGGCATCCGAGAAGCTGCTGGAAGCGGCGCAGATGCTGGCGCGGCAGCCGCAGGCGATGCAGCTGCGCTATATGCAGACGCTGACGCAGATCGCCGGGGACAAGAGTTCGACGATCGTGTTTCCGTTGCCGATGGATTTATTGACGACGCTGCGGAGTGCCATGGGCAACACCGAGAAGTAGGAAAGCAGAAGGGGCGCCACTGGCGCCCCTTCTTCATCTGCTTGCGAATCGGCTTGCGGAATGGTCAGGCCATCAGACCTTGGCCGCCACCCACTCGCTGACACCCGCCAGCGCCTGCGGCAGCTTGGCCGGCTCGGTGCCACCAGCCTGCGCCATGTCCGGACGGCCGCCGCCCTTGCCACCCACCTGCTGGGCGACAAAGTTGACCAGCTCGCCGGCCTTGACCTTGCCGGTGGCATCGGCGGTGACGCCGGCGATCAGGCTGACCTTGCCGTCGGCCACGGCCGCCAGCACGATCGCCGCGCTCTGCAGCTTGTCCTTGAGCTTGTCCATGGTCTCGCGCAGCGTCTTCACGTCGGCGCCGTCGAGCTGGGCAGCCAGCACCTTCAGGCCCTTCACGTCGATGGCCTGCGCCGCCAGCTCGTCGCCCTGCGAAGCCGCCAGCTTGCTCTTCAGGCGCTCCAGCTCCTTCTCCAGCGCGCGCACCTGGTCCTGCACCTGGCCAATGCGCGGCACGAGTTCCGACGGCTGCGCCTTCAGCACGGCAGCGGCTTCGTTGAGCCTGGCATCCAGGTTCTGCAGGTAGTGCAGCGCGTTGTCGCCGGTGATCGCTTCCACGCGGCGGATGCCGGCAGCGACGCCGCCTTCCACCACGATCTTGAACAGGCCGATATCGCCGGTGCGATGCACGTGGGTGCCGCCGCACAGTTCCTTCGAGGTGCCGATCGACAGCACGCGCACGTCGTCGGCGTACTTCTCGCCGAACAGCGCCATCGCGCCGCTCTTGACGGCATCGTCGAACGGCATGATCTCGGCGTGCGTATCGTCGTTGCGCAGGATCTCGGCGTTGACGATCTCTTCCACCTTGCGGATCTGCTCTTCGGTCAGCGCGGCGTTGTGCGAGAAGTCGAAGCGGGTCTTGTCCGCATCCACCAGCGAGCCCTTCTGCTGCACGTGCGTGCCCAGCACTTCGCGCAGGGCCTTGTGCATCAGGTGGGTGGCCGAGTGGTTGCGCACGGTGCGCGCGCGGCGCAGCGCGTCGACCTGCGCCGAGACGGCGTCGCCCACCTTCAGCGCGCCGCCTGCCAGCGTGCCCTGGTGGCCGAACACGTCGGCCTGGACCTTGGTGGTGTCGGCGACAGCAAATACAGCGTTGCCAGCCTTCAGCACGCCCTGGTCGCCGGCCTGGCCGCCGGACTCGGCGTAGAACGGGGTGTTATCGAGCACCACCACGCCGGTCTGGCCCGGCTGCATGGTGTCGACCGAGGCGCCATCCACATACAGCGCGGTGACCAACGCCCGCGGCAGTTCCAGCTTTTCGTAGCCATGGAACACGGTCTTGTCGCCCGTGTACTCCAGGCCGGCAGCCATCTTGAACTTGCCGGCGGCGCGCGCCTGCTCGCGCTGGCGGCTCATCGCGGCATCGAACGCGGCCTCGTCCACGGCGATTTCCTGCTCGCGGCACACGTCCTGCGTCAGGTCCAGCGGAAAGCCGAAGGTGTCGTGCAGCTTGAAGGCCAGTTCGCCGTCCAGCGTCTTGCCGCCCTTGAGCTTCAGCTCGGCCAGCGCGGCGTCCAGGATCGACATGCCGTTCTCGATGGTCTCGAAGAAGCGCTCTTCCTCGGCCTTCAGCACTTCGGTCACGCGCGACTGGGCTTCGGCCAGTTCCGGATAGGCCTCGCCCATCTGCGCGACCAGGTCCGGCACCAGCTTGTGGAAGAACGGGGTCTTCTGGCCCAGCTTGTAGCCGTGGCGGATGGCGCGGCGCACGATGCGGCGCAGCACGTAGCCGCGGCCTTCGTTGCCCGGGATCACGCCGTCGACGATCAGGAACGAGCACGCGCGGATATGGTCGGCGATGACCTTCAGCGAGTTCTGGTTCAGGTTGTCGATATGGGTCTCGCGCGCGGCGGCCTTGATCAGTGCCTGGAACAGGTCGATCTCATAGTTGCTGTGCACGTGCTGCAGCACCGCGGCGATGCGCTCCAGGCCCATGCCGGTATCCACGCACGGCTTGGGCAGCGGCGTCATGTTGCCCTGCTCGTCGCGGTTGAACTGCATGAACACCAGGTTCCAGATCTCGATGTAGCGGTCGCCGTCTTCCTCCGGCGATCCCGGCGGGCCGCCCCACACCTCCGGGCCGTGGTCGTAGAAGATTTCCGAGCACGGGCCGCACGGGCCGGTGTCGGCCATCTGCCAGAAGTTGTCCGAGGCGTAGCGCGCGCCCTTGTTGTCGCCGATGCGCACGATGCGCTCGGTCGGCACGCCCACTTCCTTGGCCCAGATGTCGTATGCCTCGTCGTCTTCCGCGTAGACTGTCACCCACAGCTTTTCGGCCGGCAGCTGGTAGGTCCTGGTCAGCAGTTCCCACGCGTACAGGATGGCATCGCGCTTGAAGTAGTCGCCAAACGAGAAGTTGCCCAGCATCTCGAAGAACGTATGGTGGCGGGCGGTGTAGCCCACGTTCTCCAGGTCGTTGTGCTTGCCGCCGGCGCGCACCGAACGCTGCGACGAGGTCGCGCGGGTGTACGGCCGCTTGTCGGTGCCCAGGAACACGTCCTTGAACTGCACCATGCCGGAGTTGGTGAACAGCAGCGTCGGGTCGTTCGCCGGCACCAGGCTGGACGAGCGGACCACGGTATGGCCCTTCGATTCGAAGAACTGCAGGAACTTGCTGCGAATGTCTGAGACTTTCATGGGATGGCGGACGCTGCTGCGGCTGGGCCGGGCGCGACGAGTCAGTTTTGGATTTGCAAACCGTTGATTATACGGGCAAGCCAGCCCCAAAAGGGCATGGCGGGGGCATGGCGGGGGCATGGCAGGCAGACCAGGCACCGCGCCCCGGGACCGGCCGGCTATCGCCCAAATCAAATACCACGGAGAGCCGATTGCATCACTTTATGGCTTGCCTCGCCGGGCCCGGGTGATACAGTGCAGGCACCCCGCGCCGGCCATTGCGCGCCGCGGCGCCGGCAGCCGGTTTTCCGATCCTTCCCCGCATCACCTCAGAATTTCTTCTACCGCCATGGGAGCCTTAAGCCATCTCCGCGTCCTCGACCTGACCCGCGTCCTCGCCGGTCCCTGGTGCGCCCAGAACCTTGCCGACTTCGGCGCCGATGTGATCAAGATCGAGCGCCCCGGCGCCGGCGACGACACCCGCACCTGGGGCCCGCCCTGGCTCAAGGACGAAGACGGCCGCGACACCGCCGAGGCCGCCTACTACCTGGCCGCCAACCGCAACAAGCGCTCGGTCACCTGCGACATCAGCACGCCCGAGGGCCAGCAGATCGTGCGCGACCTCGCCGCGCAGAGCGACGTGGTGCTGGAGAACTACAAGGTCGGCCAGTTGAAGAAATATGGCCTGGACTACGACTCCCTGAAGCAGGTCAAGCCCGACCTGATCTACTGCTCTGTCACCGGCTTCGGCCAGACCGGCCCGTACGCCGCGCGCCCCGGCTATGACTTCATCATCCAGGGCATGGGCGGCTTCATGAGCCTGACCGGCGAGCGCGACGACCTGCCCGGCGGCGGCCCGCAGAAGGCCGGCGTGGCGATTTCCGACCTGATGACGGGCCAGTACGCCACCATCGCGGTGCTGGCGGCACTCGCCCACCGCGACCGCACCGGCGAGGGCCAGTACATCGACATGGCGCTGCTCGACGTGCAGGTGGCCATGCTCGCCAACATGAACACCAACTACCTGGCCAGCGGCGAGGCGCCGCGCCGCTGGGGCAATGCGCACCCCAACATCGTCCCCTACCAGACCTTCCAGGCCGCCGACGGCTGGATCATCGTCGCGGTGGGCAACGACGGGCAGTTCCGCAAGTTCGTCACCGACGGCGGCCGGCCAGAGCTGGCCGACGACCCGCGCTTTGCCAAAAACCCGCAGCGCGTGGCCAACCGCGACGTGCTGGCGCCGATCCTGGCCGAGATGGTGCGCCCGCGCACCCGCGCGCAGTGGATCCGCGACCTGGAAGCCGCGGGCGTGCCGTGCGGCCCGATCAACACGCTCGACGACGTGTTCGAGGACGACCAGGTCAAGGCGCGCGGCCTGCGCGTGGACCTGCCCCACCCCAGCGCGGGCGAGGTCAAGCTGGTCGGCAGCCCGATCAAGATGAGCGTGACGCCACCGCAGGCGCTGCGCCACCCGCCGCTGCTGGGCGAGCACACCGACACGGTGCTGGGCGAGACCCTGGGCTACAGCGCCGGGCAGATCGCCGCACTTCGCGCAAAAGGTGTGCTGTAAGATTCTCCTCCTGACCGCGGCAGGCCAGGCCTGCCCTGCCGCAGGTGCTTTCCGGAAGTTCAGTTCCCACTGAAGTACTTTCCACGGGCCCGCGCCCCCCGCGCGGGCCTGCGCAAAGCAAAGGAGAACCCATGCTGACCGACGCCATCCTGGCCTTCCTGCATTTCCTTGCGATCTTTGTCCTGATCACGCTGATGGCCGCCGAGGCCGTGGCACTGCGCCCGGACCTGACCCCGGCCACCGTGCGGCGCCTGTCGCTGTATGACCTGTTCTATTTCCTGTCGGCGATGCTGGCGCTGGGGACCGGCCTGCTGCGCCTGTTCTACGGCGCCAAGGGCGTCGACTTCTACCTGCACAATCCGTGGTTCCACGCCAAGATGGGCGTGTTCGTGCTGATCGCGCTGTGCTCGCTGCCGCCGACCTTTGCCATCGCGCGCTGGCGCAAGCAGGCGCGCAGGCTGCCCGATTACGTGCCGCCGCCGTCCGAGATCAAGGCGGCGCGGCGCTGGGTCATGATCGAATCGCACCTGGTGATCCTGCTGCCGCTGTGCGCCGTGATGATGGCGCGCGGCATCGGGGCCCGCTAAGAATCCCAATCCCTCTGTCATCCGCAACATGCTGAAGAAACTGTTTGCCGCCGCGCTGACCGCGGCGCTGATGCCCGCCGCCGCCGCCGCGGCCACCACCGCCTACCCCGCCAAGCCCGTCCGCTTCGTGGTGCCCTATCCCGCCGGCGGCCCGCTCGACACCGTGGCGCGCGCCATCGGCGACAAGCTGCGCGACAGCCTGGGCCAGCCCGTGGTGGTGGAGAACAAGCCGGGCGCCGGCGGCAACCTGGGCGCGGACTACGTCGCCAAGCAGCCGGCCGACGGCTACACCATCGTCATGGGCGCGGTGGCCACGCATGCCATCAACCCGACGCTGTTCAGCAAGATGCCGTACGACCCGGTCAAGGACTTCGCGCCGATCACGCTGGTCGCCGACGTGCCCAACGTGCTGGTGATGCACCCCGGCAAGGCCGCCGACCTGCACATCAACAACGTGCGCGACCTGGTCGCCTACGCGCGCAAGAACCCGGGCAAGCTGGACTACGCCTCGGGTGGCAACGGCAGCGCCGGGCACCTGTCGGGCGAGCTGTTCAAGAGCATGGCGAAGATCAGCATGGTCCATATCCCCTACAACGGCGCGTCGCCCGCGCAGCTGTCGGTGCTGTCGGGCCAGACCGACCTGATCTTCGACAACCTGGCTTCGGCATCGGCCAATATCAAGGCGGGCAAGCTCAAGGCCTTCGCCGTGACCACCGCCAGCCGCGCGGCGGCGTTCCCCGAACTGCCGACCATTGCCGAGGCCGGCAAGGGGCTGGGGCTGGAAGGCTTCGATATCTCGACGTGGTTCGGCGTGTTCGCTCCGGCCAATACGCCGCGAGAAATCGTGGACAAGCTGAACCACGAGATCGTAGCGATCCTGAAGACGGACGACATGAAGGCGCGCCTGGCCCGGATCGGCGCACAGCCGGCGCCGACCACGCCCGAGCAGTTTGGGGCGTTGGTGCAGAAGGAACTGAAGAAGTATGCGCAGATCGTCAAGGTGTCGGGGGCGAAGGTGGACTGAAGTCCAAACCATCGCAGGACCAACGGCTTTGGGTGCTCCCAAGCCGCGCGAGCTAGCCCAAGCAAGGTGTTCTCCCTCTCCCGCAGGCGGGAGGGGGGAGCAAACCAACGCAAATCAAGCGCGCTCGCGGCCCGCTTCCTCCCTGCGCCGCCTCACCCACAGCTTCCCGCCGGAATCCCCCTCCAGCCGCGGCAGCAGCAATCCCACCTGCAGGATCTTCGCCCCCTCCATCCGCGTCACCGTCAGTGGCACCCCCGCGATCTCGACGCTGTCGCCCTCCACCGGCGGCGAGGTGAACACCCGCAGCATCGCCGCTTCCAGCGATAACGCTTCTTCCTCCGGCGTCAGCGCGCGCGTGCCGTAAATGGCCGCCACGTCGCCCAACGGCGCATCGCCGGACAGCAGGAAATCGTGCGAGACCTCCTCCCAGGTGGGCGCGCGCCCAGGGCTCTGGAACAACAGCGAGAGCCTCGGCAGCGTTGTCGCCGGTGCCAGCACGCTAACCGCATCGCCAGCGCGCAGTACGGTCTGATTCGGTTCGGCCAGCGCGTCGTCGCGCGCCACCGTCAGCAGGCGGCTGCGCGGCGGCAGTTCGAGCTGGTCGGCGCGCACGTTTTCCACCGGCGCGTTGGGCCCCACGCAGAACTGCATCACCTCCAGGATCGGCGCGCGCGTGCCGCGCAGCCGCGAACGCGCCACCGGCTCCGGATAGCCGGGCCGGCGCACGCGCGCCAGCCGCGCCGCGACCGATACGGTGGTGCCCTGGAACAGCAGGCTGGCCAGCACCACGGCAAAGGCGATGCGGAACAGCAAGCCGGCCTCGGGCGCCTGGCGCAGCAGCGGGAACAGCGCCAGCACGATCGGCACCGCGCCGCGCAGGCCCATCCACGCGATAAAGCCCTTCTCGCGCGCATTGAAGCGGAACGGCAGCAGCGCCACCCACACCGCCACCGGGCGCGCCACCAGCATCAGGAACGCGGCGACCGCCACCGCGGGCCCGGCCACTTCCAGGATCCGATGCGGCGCCACCAGCAGGCCCAGCAGCAGGAACATTGCCGACTGCGCCAGCCAGGCCATGCCGTCCATCGCGCGCATGACGTCGGCGGTGACCGCGCGCTCGCGGTTGCCGATCAGCATGCCGGTCAGGTACACCGCCAGGAAGCCGCTGCCGCCGGCGGTCTGCACCAGCGCGAACACCATGGCCCCGCCTGCGCACAGCAGGATCGCCTGCAGGCCTTCGGCCACGTGGATGCGCTCCAGCACACGGGCCAGGCAGTATCCCAGCGCCAGCCCAAGCACACCGCCCACGCCGAACTGCACCAGCAGGCTCATCACCAACCCCAGCGGCGTCAGCCCGCCGGGTGCGGTGACCCATTCGATCAGCGTCAGGGTCAGGAAAATCGCCATCGGGTCGTTGATGCCCGACTCGATCTCCAGCACGCTCGCGACCCGGTCCTTGAGGCGGATGCCGCTGCTGTGAAGCATCGAGAAAACCGCCGCCGCATCGGTCGAGCCGACGATGGCGCCGAGCAGCAGCCCGAGCCGCCAGTCGATACCGAGCAGCCACGCCGCGAACACGCCCACCAGCCCGGCTGTCACCAGCACGCCCACGGTCGCCAGCGACAGCGACGGCTTGAGCGCAACCCGGAAGGTGGCGAAGCGCGTGCGCAGGCCGCCGTCGAGCAGGATCACCGCCAGCGCCAGGTTGCCGACCAGGAAGCTGAGCCAGGTGTCGTTGAAGCGGATGCCGCCGGGTCCGTCCACGCCGGCCAGCATGCCGACTGCCAGGAACACCAGCAGGAACGGCACGCCGAAGCGTGCCGAGAACGCTCCCAGCACGATGCCCAGCGACATCACGATGCCACCGATCAGGATGACGTGGTCGATGCTCTCCAAGCTGCTCCTTGCGTCACGTATGGGTCCTTGCCGGAACCTTTCAAACCTTACAGGGCTTTCAGGCCGGCGCCCCCGGAGACTGCAGTACAGATGCCCGGGATGATAGCGCAGCGCCTCTCGCCGCCCCACCCGCCAGCCCGCGTCCAGACTGGCTTTGCGGACCGGCCAGGCGCCTTTTAAGCGCCATCTCACTAGGGGATACCCGAACCATGACCCTGTTTGCAGACATCTGAAAGGTAGCTGAAAGGTCGCCCCCTTAACTTCCACCCTGCCCGCAGGAGGGCCCTTCGTTGCAGACCGCATTGATGCAGGGCAACAAAGGGTCAACCGCAGATTTCAAGCGTCTTTTCGAGGAGATTCACTTTGCGCATACGTAGCCAAAAGGACTTCGCCTCCGGCCTGATGTTCATCCTGGTCGGATTCGGCTTTTCCTGGGTCGCACGCGGCTATTCCATGGGAACCGCCGCAAAAATGGGACCCGGATACTTCCCGTTCTGGCTCGGCATCGTGCTTGCCCTGCTGGGCGTGCTGGTGCTGTGGGGCTCGCTGTCTTCCAAGGCTGAGGAAGACCAGCTGGCCCGCTGGGATATCAAGACGCTGCTGTGGATTCTGGGCTCGGTGGTGCTGTTCGGCCTGCTGCTCAAGCCGCTGGGCATGGTGCTGTCGGTGCTGGTGCTGGTGCTGGTGTCGTCGATGGCCAGCCACGAATTCAGCTGGAAGGGTGCCATCCTGAACGCCATCATCCTGGTGCTGATCAGCCTGGGCGCGTTCGTGTACGGCATCAACCTGCAGATGCCGGTGTGGCCGGCTTTCCTGGCAAGCTAAGGAGGCCGCCAACATGGAACTACTCACTAACCTGGGCCTGGGCTTCTCCACCGCCCTGACCTTCCAGAACCTGGCGTACGCCTTCCTGGGCTGCGTGCTGGGCACCCTGATCGGCGTGCTGCCGGGCCTGGGGCCGCTGGCCACCATCGCCATGCTGCTGCCGGTGACCTACACGCTGCCGCCGGTGGCCGCGCTGATCATGCTGGCCGGCATCTACTACGGCGCCCAGTACGGCGGCTCGACCACGGCCATCCTGGTGAACCTGCCGGGTGAATCGTCCTCGGTGGTGACAACCATCGACGGCTACCAGATGGCAAGACGAGGGCGAGCGGGGGTGGCGCTTGCCACCGCCGGCCTGGGCTCGTTCTTCGCCGGCTGCGTGGCCACCATGATCCTGGCCGCGTTCGCCGCGCCGCTGTCGGAACTGGCCTTCAAGTTCGGCCCCGCCGAGTACTTCTCGCTGATGGTGCTGGGCCTGATCGGCGCCGTGGTGCTGGCCTCGGGCTCGCTGGTCAAGGCGATCGCCATGATCGTTCTGGGCCTGCTGCTGGGCCTGGTGGGTACCGACGTGAACTCGGGCGCAGCGCGCTTCTCGTTCGACGTGCCGGAACTGACCGACGGCCTGAACTTCGTCTCGGTGGCAATGGGTATCTTCGGCTTTGCTGAAATCATCGCCAACCTGGAGCAGAAGGAGCAGCGCGAGACCTTCACCGACCACATCACCAACCTGTTCCCGACCAAGGAAGACTTCAAGCGCATGATTCCGGCCGTGCTGCGCGGCACGGCGCTGGGCTCAGCGCTGGGCATCCTGCCGGGCGGCGGTGCCTCGCTGGCTTCGTTCGCGGCGTACTCGCTGGAGAAGAAGACCTCCAAGTACCCGCAGGAATTCGGCAAGGGCGCGATCGAAGGCGTGGCCGGTCCGGAATCGGCCAACAACGCGGCTTCGCAGACCTCCTTCATCCCGCTGCTGACGCTGGGCATTCCGCCCAACGCAGTGATGGCACTGATGGTGGGTGCGATGACCATCCACAACATCCAGCCCGGCCCGCAGGTGATGACCAGCAACCCGGCGCTGTTCTGGGGCCTGATCGCCTCGATGTGGATCGGCAACCTGATGCTGATCGTGCTGAACCTGCCGCTGATCGGCATCTGGGTGAAGCTGCTGAAGGTGCCTTACCGCTACCTGTACCCGGCCATCCTGACGTTCTGCTGCATCGGCGTGTACTCGGTCCAGAACACCACGTTCGATGTGTTCCAGACCGCGGCTTTCGGCGTGATCGGCTACCTGTTCATCAAGCTGCGCTGCGAACCCGCTCCGCTGCTGCTCGGCTTCGTGCTGGGGCCGATGATGGAAGAAAACTTCCGCCGCTCGCTGCTGCTGTCGCGTGGTGACTTCAGCGTGTTCGTGACGCGTCCGCTGTCGATGGGCCTGCTGATCGCCGCGGCGGTGCTGGTGGTGATCGTGGCGCTGCCGTCGATCAAGGCCAAGCGCGAAGAAGCGTTCCAGGAAGAATAAGCAGGACTTGCCGCCGGCCTGCGGGCCGGCTCGCAATGCAACACTGGGGGCACCGCGAGGTGCCTTTTTTTGTTGCCGGGAATTGACGCGGTGACACGCCTCCACCAGGCCCGCAGCGACCTATAGTATTAGCACCCGGACAACTGTCGCGATGAGCGCGTCGGAGGTTTGAGATCATGACCATGGCTAATACGCTGGCGAAATGCCTGAGCACCAAGCACAGCCAGTTCGACACCGTTCGGCACCCCTACAGCCTGAGCAGCATGGCCACTGCACACGCTGCACACATTCCCGGAGACCGCCTGGCCAAGACCGTCCTGCTGGAAGACGACAGCGGCTATGTCGCCGCGGTGATTCCTTCCACGCACCATTTGAAACTTGCCGAGATCCGCGAGCAGACCGGACGCAACCTGTCGCTGGCGCACGAGGATGGCGTGCGCGAAGTCTTCAGGGACTGCGACCACGGCGCGATCCCGCCGGTCGGCATGGCGTATGGCACGCAGACCTGGCTGGACGACAGCCTGCTGACGCACGCCGACGTCTATTTCGAAGCGGGCGACCACCAGGAACTGGTGCACATGAGCACCGACCAGTTCATGGAACTGATGGCCGATGCAAAGCGCGGGCACTTCGCGCACAGGATGATGTAGGGCAAAGCCATACGTCAGCAATCTGGCGGCCGGCGCGTGCCGGCCGTTTTTTTGCGCGCCGCTGTTGGTGACGACGCGCATGCCCGGCCCCCGGCACGGCATGACACCGTGACGGGGGCCGAGCTGCCGCTCAAACGGCAGGCGTCAATCCAGCAGGTCGAAGCGGTCGAGGTTCATCACCTTGGCCCAGGCCGCGACGAAATCCCTGACGAATTTTTCCTGCGCATCCTCGCTGGCATAGACCTCGCTGAGCGCGCGCAACTGCGAGTTCGAGCCGAACACCAGGTCGACACGCGTGCCGGTCCACTTCTTGTCGCCGGTCTTGCGGTCGCGCCCTTCGAACAACTCGCGCTCGTCCGACAGCGGCTTCCATTCCAGACGCATGTCGAGCAGGTTGCGGAAGAAGTCGTTGGTCAGCGTTTCCGGGCGGTCAGTCAGGACGCCATGCGCATCGGATCCGGTATGCACGTTCAGCACGCGCAGGCCGCCGATCAGCACCGTCATCTCGGGCACGGTCAGCGTCAGCAGCTGCGCCTTGTCGACCAGCAGGTGCTCCGGCGGGATGCTGTATTTCGCCTTGACGAAGTTGCGGAACCCGTCCGCCTTCGGCTCGAGCGCGGCCATTACATCCACGTCGGTCTGTTCCTGCGACGCATCGGTGCGGCCCGGCGAGAACGGCACGGTGACCTTGTGCCCCGCCTTCTGCGCCGCCTGCTCGATGGCCGCGCCGCCGGCCAGCACGATCAGGTCGGCCAGCGAGATCTTCTTGCCGCCGGATTGCGCGCCATTGAATTCGGCCTGGATCCCTTCGAGGACCTTGAGCACCTTGCCCAGTTGTCCGGGCTCATTCACGGCCCAGTCCTTCTGCGGCGCCAGCCGGATGCGCGCACCATTGGCGCCGCCCCGCTTGTCCGAACCGCGGAAGCTCGATGCCGACGCCCACGCGGTCTGCACCAGTTGCGACAGCGGCAGGCCCGAAGCCAGCACCTTCTGCTTGAGCGCGGCGACATCCTGGTCGTTGACCAGCGGATGGTCAACCTTCGGCACCGGGTCCTGCCAGAGCAGATCTTCCTGCGGGACTTCCGGGCCCAGGTAACGCGCGCGCGGACCCATGTCGCGATGGGTCAGCTTGAACCACGCGCGGGCGAAGGCGTCGGCAAGCTGGTCGGGATGCTCCAGGAAGCGCCGCGAGATCTTCTCGTACTCGGGGTCGAAGCGCAGCGACAGGTCGGTGGTCAGCATCGTCGGCCGCAGCTTCTTGGACGGATCGTACGCATGCGGGATGGTCTCGCCGCCATTCTTGGCCACCCACTGGTTGGCGCCGGCAGGGCTCTTGGTCAGTTCCCAGTCATGGCCGAACAGGTTTTCCAGGTAGCTGTTGCCCCATTGCGTCGGCGTCTTGCTCCAGGTCACCTCCAGCCCGCTGGTGATGGTATCGGCGCCCCTGCCGGTGCGGAAGCTGCTCGACCAGCCCAGGCCCTGGAGCTCGAGATCCGCGCCTTCCGGTTCAGCGCCGACGTTGTCCGCCGGTCCGGCACCGTGCGTCTTGCCGAAGGCATGCCCGCCGGCGATCAGCGCAACGGTTTCCTCGTCGTTCATGGCCATGCGCGCGAAAGTCTCGCGGATATCGTGCGCCGCGGCAAGCGGGTCCGGGTTGCCTTCCGGCCCTTCCGGGTTCACGTAGATCAGGCCCATCTGCACGGCTGCCAGCGGGTTTTCCAGGTGGCGGCCGTGGTCGGTGCGGCTGGCCTCGGCGCCATGCATGTCCTCGTCGGCAACCAGCACGCCGGCGTCGTCGTACTTACCCGCGGCACCCTTGCCGTAGCGGAGGTCGCCGCCGAGCCAGGTCTTTTCGTCGCCCCAGTACACGTCGCCGTCAGGCTCCCAGGTATCTTCGCGGCCACCGCCGAAACCGAAGGTCTTGAAGCCCATGGTCTCCAGCGCGACGTTGCCGGTCAGCACCAGCAGGTCGGCCCACGAGATGTTCTGGCCGTACTTCTGCTTGATCGGCCATAGCAGCCGGCGCGCCTTGTCCAGGCTGACGTTGTCCGGCCAGCTGTTGAGCGGCGCGAAACGCTGCTGGCCGCGCCCTGCGCCGCCCCGGCCGTCGCCGATGCGATAGGTGCCGGCGGCGTGCCAGGCCATGCGGATGAACAGCGGGCCATAGTGGCCGAAGTCCGCCGGCCACCAGTCCTGCGAGTCGGTCATCAGCGCCGCCAGGTCCTTCTTCACCGCGGCCAGGTCCAGGTCCTTGAACGCTTTACGGTAGTTGAAGTCCGGGCCCAGCGGGTTGGACTTGCCGGAATGCTGGCTGAGCAGGTCCAGCCGCAATTGCTTTGGCCACCACTCGCGATTGGTCGTACCGCCGCCGGCGGTATGCGTGAAGGGACACTTTGCTTCGTTAGACATACGTTCTCTCCTTAGGGGGACGTACTGCATACGCCTGCCGCGATGGCGTCAGCGGTCGCTCGATTGCTGTTATTGCCCGAATAGCTGTCTGACTTCGAAGATTCCCGCTCCGGCACGACTCGCCGGACGTTCTTGCAACGCAAGCCGGCTGGTTGCCGCCGGTGCGCGGACGCGCGCGGGCGCGCACCGGCGTGACGATCGGGGCGCGCGCAGGGCGAAGCCGCGCTGTCTGACTTCCGCAGCGGCTGTCCGCAACCAAAATATATGCACAGCTCGGCCCGAGGAGAATGCGATTCTGTCTATCTGGCCGATAGACCGCGCTTATGGCGCCATGGCGACCGGCTTCTGGTGCCACTCAGGCGCCAAACAGTTCGCTGCATGCCGCCCGCACCGCCGCCGTTACCTGCCCGCGCCCGTGGTCGCGCCGCTCGAGCATGCCGATGTGGCGCATGACCGGCTCGCCGTTGACCAGCAGAGGCAGGATGCGCAGCGCCTCGTCGTCGTGCCAGCGCGCGCGCCGCAGCAGCGGCACTACGGTCACGCCCACCTCCTGGCGCACCAGCTCGACCAGCGCCTCGATGGCGTTCAGCTCGAGGAACTCGTTGACCTTCAGGTGCGCGCGGCGCAGCGCGCGCTCGACCAGCACGCCGGTGCGCTGGCTGCGGTCGAAGCGCAGGTAAGGATTCCCGGCAAGCGCCTCGCGCGCATCGCGGCCGGGGCTGCCGCGTGCGGCGATCGCCACCAGCGGCTCCTGGTACAGCGGCGTCCAGCGCAGCGTGCCGGGAATCCGCGTGGCGCCTTCCACCAGGATCGCCGCGTCGAGCTCGCCGGCCTCGACCTGTGCCGCCAGCTCGATCGACTTGGCGCCGACCAGGCGCACGTCGAGCGCCGGGTAGGTGCGCTTCATGCGGGCCACCGCGTGCGACAGGCCGCCCATCACCGACACCACCGCGCCCACGGCCACGGCACCGGCCATGGCCTGGTCCGATGCCAGCGGCAGCCGCATCTCTTCGTACAGGGCGAGCAGGCGCCGCGCCTGCGGCAACAGCGCGCGGCCATCGGCATTGAGCACCGCGACGCGGCCGTTGCGGTCGAACAATTCACGCCGCAGTTCGCTTTCGAGCGCGCGCATCTGCAGGCTGACAGCGGCCTGGGTCAGGGCCACCTGGCCGGCGGCTGCGGCAAAGGAGCCCTGGTCGGCTACGGAAACGAAGGTACGAAGGAATCGGATAGTGCTCATCGGTGCCCGTGCGCGATGCTGCAAAGCTGCGTCGATACTTAAATTTTCCTTGTGACATTGGAAAGAAATATTAGCTTTCTTTGTGACCGGCGGCACGGAATAATTAAGCGGGCTCATCAATCCTTGCCCGCTGTATGCCCGCCCCAAGCCTGACTCCGGAGACAAGCATGAAATCCTGGCTGCGCCTCGCCGGCATCGCCGCTGCCTGTGGCATGTGCCTGGCCACGACGCCCGCACTGGCCGACAACTATCCCGGCAAGCCGATCCGCCTGATCGTGCCCTTCCCGGCAAGCGGCGCGACCGACCTGCTGGCGCGCGCCATCGCCCAGAAGGTAGGCACCGACATCGGCCAGCAGATCGTGGTGGACAACCGCCCGGGCGCCGGCGGCGCGATCGGTTCCGACATGGCGGCCAAGGCCGCGCCGGACGGCTACACGCTGCTGATCGCGACCACCAGCACGCACTCGATCGGCCCGTACATCAACACCCGCCTGCCGTACAACACCGAGACCGACTTCACCCCCATCGGCCAGGTGGCGATCGCCACCAACGTGCTGGTGGTGCCGAACAGCCTGCCGGTGAAGAACGTGCGCGAACTGGTCGACTACGCCAAGAAGCATCCCGGCGAACTCAACTACGCCTCCAGCGGCAATGGCACCGTGGTGCACCTGACCGCCGAGGCGTTCAAGGCGCAGGCCGGCGTGTTCATCACCCATATCCCCTACCGCGGCACCGCGCTGGCCGTGCCCGACCTGATCTCGGGCAAAGTGCAGGTGCTGTTCGACAGCATCGTCTCGGGGCTGCCGCATGTGAAGGACGGCAAGCTCAAGGCGCTGGCGGTGACCAGCGCCAGGCGCTCGCCGCTGGCACCGGAGATCCCCACGGCCAGCGAGTCGGGGCTGCCCGGCTTTGAGTCGGATACGTGGTTCGGCATCTACGGGCCCAAGGGGATGCCGGCGGACATCGTCAATCGCCTGAATGCCGAGTTCAACAACGCCATCCAGTCGCCCGAGGTCAGGGAACGACTGGGCAAGCTGGGCGCCGAGCCGGTCGGCGGCACGCCGGCGCAGTTTGCCGCCATGGTGAAGAAGGACAGCGCCCGCTGGGGCAAGCTGATCAGGGATCGCAAGATCACGGCAGAATAACGGCACCGCGAGTGCCAACGCTGCCGGCGCCCACCACGGCCCGGCCGCTTCCTGAAACGACAGACAAAGCCATGCAGAACTTCAACTGGACCAACCCCTACCCCTCCGTGCGCATCCCGCTGTTTGCGCGCAACGTGGTGTCCACCTCGCACCCGCTGGCTGCGCAGGCCGGCCTGCGCATGCTGCTCAAGGGCGGCAATGCCGTCGATGCGGCCATCGCCGCGGCGGCCGCGATCACCATCGTCGAGCCGGTATCGTGCGGCCTGGGCAGCGATGCCTTCGCCATCCTGTGGGACGGCAAGGAGCTGCATGGCCTGAACTCCTCCGGCGTGGCCCCGGCCGCCTGGAACCCGGAGTACTTCAGGAACAAGTACGGCACCGACGCCAACGGCCTGGCCAACCGCCCGATCCGCGGCTGGGACTCGGTCACCGTGCCCGGCGTGATCGCCGGCTGGGCGGCGATGCACGAGCGCTTCGGCAAGCTGCCGTTCGCCGACCTGATGGAGCCGGCGATCGAGATCGCCGAGCGTGGCTACGCCGTGCCGCCCGTGGTGGCGCACAAGTGGGCCGCCGCTGTGCCCGAGCTGAAGGACCAGCCGGGCTACGCCGAGACCTTCATGCCCAATGGCCGCGCGCCGCTGGTCGGCGAGAAGTTCACCATGAAGGCTGCCGCCGAGACGCTGCGCAAGATTGGCGAGACCCGCGGCCGCGCCTACTACGAAGGCGAGATCGCCGAGAAGATCGCCGCCTTCAGCAAGCAGTGCGGCGGCGCGATGACGCTTGACGACCTGCGCAACTATCGCCCCGACTGGGTCAAGCCGATCAGCAAGGCCTACCGCGGCTACGAACTGCACGAGATCCCGCCCAACGGCCAGGGCATTGCCGCGCTGGTGGCGCTGGGCATCCTCAGCCAGTTCGACATGGCCTCGATCCCGGTCGACTCCGTCGATTCGCAGCACCTGCAGATCGAAGCGATGAAGCTGGCCTTCGCCGACCTGTACCGCTACGTGGCCGACCCGCGCAGCATGGAAGTCACGCCGGAACAGATGCTGGATGACGCGTACCTGAAATCGCGCGCCAGGCTGATCGACATGCAGCGCGCCACGCATTTCAACTTCGGCATGCCCAAGGTGGGCGGCACCATCTACCTGACCGCCGCCGACGAGAGCGGCATGATGGTCTCGTTCATCCAGTCGAACTACATGGGCTTCGGCTCTGGCGTGGTGGTGCCGGGCACCGGCATCAGCCTGCAGAACCGCGGCGTGGGCTTCTCGATGGATCCCAGGTCCGCCAACGCCGTGGCCGGCGGCAAGCGCCCGTTCCACACCATCATCCCGGCCTTCCTGACGAAAAACGGCCATCCGGTGATGAGCTTCGGCGTGATGGGCGGCGACATGCAGCCGCAGGGCCACCTGCAGACGGTGGTGCGCATGCTGGACTACAACCAGCAGCCGCAGGCCGCATGCTGCGCGCCCCGCTGGAAGGTCAACCGCGATTTCACGCTGGACGTGGAAGGCACCATGGACCCGGCCACGGTCGCAGGGCTGAAGGCGCGCGGGCACCAGTTGAAGTCGGTGGAAGACCCGTACATGGACTTTGGCTCGGGCCAGTTTATCTGGCGCCTGTCGGACGATCCGGAGCAAGGGTACGTGGCCGCCAGCGACAGCCGGCGCGACGGGCAGGCGGTGGGGTTCTGAGCCACCAACGAAGCCAACGGTTTTGGGTGCACCCAAGCCGCCCGAGCTAGCCTAAGCAAGGTGTTCTCCCTCTCCCGCACGCGGGAGAGGGGAGCAAACCCCGCAACTGGCCCGCCCACAACCCCGCCAACTGTGCATGGCGCACCGACTCCGCCTCCGTACACTGCTCGGATGCTTCCGGAGCCCGCACCATGCCCACCTACGCCTTCCGCCTGCTCAACGTCTTCGCCGAATCTACCTTCGGCGGCAATCCCCTGTGCGTGTTCGAAGACGCGCGCGGCCTGGACGAGGCCACCATGCAGGCGCTTGCGCTGCAGTTCAACCTGTCGGAAACCACCTTTATTCTGCCGTCGGACAATGCCAGCGCGCGTGTGCGCATCTTCACGCCCGGCCATGAGATGCGTTTCGCCGGTCACCCCACGCTGGGCACCGCGCACGTGGTGCGCGAATTGGCCGGCACCGGCGACACGCTGACGCTCGAGTTCCTCGCCGGCGTGGTCCCGGTGACGGCGCAGGGCGATGTGTGGACTTTCACCGCACCGCACAGCGGCATGCCGAAGACCGCCCCGGCCGGCCTGCCCGATGCCGGGATGGCAAGCCTGCTCGGCCTGCAGGAGAGCGACCTGCTGGTGTCGCCGATGTGGGTCGACACCGGCGCCGACCAGTTGCTGGTGGCCGTGAACAGCACCGATGCCGTGGGACGCGCCAATCCCGACAGCGCGCGGCTCGACATCTGGCCGCAGAGCAGCCTGGGCCGCAAGACCGCGTACGTGTTCGCCTTCGATCCCGAACAGCCTGGCCGCGTGCTGTCGCGCTATTTCTTCGCCAAGCAGGGCGGCGGCGTGGCCGAGGATCCGGGCACGGGCTCGGCCTGCGCCAACCTCGGTGGCTGGCTGCTCGCCACCAGCCGCGCGCTGCCGGCGGAATACATCATCGACCAGGGCGAGGCCGTCGGCCGCCCGTGCCGGCTGCGCTTGTCGGTCGGCACGGACGGCGCGATCCGCGTGGGCGGCCGCGTGCTGGAGATTGGCCGCGGCACCGTGACACTCTGACCGCCCTGCGCAGCGCCGCCGGCTGCGCTACATTGTCGCTTGCCCCGCCAACCGCCCCGCCATGACCTCGCACGCCATCACCTCCCTGGCCGAACTGGAAGCGCTCTACGCCCAGCCCGCGGCACCTTCGCTGTCCAAGGAAGTTGACTACCTGCACCCGCATACCGCGCCTTTATCGAGGCCGCACCGTTCTGCCTGCTGTCGACCGTCGCCGACGACTGGGCCGAATGCTCGCCGCGCGGCGACATGCCCGGTTTCGTGCAGGTGCTGGACGAGCGCACGCTGCTGCTGCCCGACCGGCGCGGCAACAACCGCATCGACAGCCTGCGCAATATCGTGGCCGATCCGCGCGTCGGCCTGCTGTTCGTAATCCCCGGCGTCAACGAGACCATCCGTGTCAACGGCACCGCGCAGATCAGCGTCGACCCGGCGTTGATCGCGCGCTGCGTGGTCGACGGCAAGGCACCGACCACGGTGCTCGTGATCACGGTGCAGTCGGTGTTCTTCCAGTGCGCCCGCGCGCTGATCCGCTCGCGCCTGTGGTCCGCGGACGCGCAGGTCGCACGGCAGACGCTGCCGAGCAACGGCAAGATCCTGGCCACGCTGAGCGAGAACGCCATCGACGGCGCCGCCTATGACCGCGAGCTGCCCGAACGGCAGCGTAATACTCTGTACTAGCGCGGCAGCCACTCCGGCGCGTGCGTGCCGAGCGGCTCGGACGGCAGCGTCCAGCGCGCCGGCGTCCCGGACAGCAGCGCCGCGTGGCGCACCACGGTCAGCATGCCGAAGCCGGACGGCACCGCTTCGAGCAGGTCGGCGACATCGTCGATCTTCTGCTCGGGCGCCTTCAGCCCCTGCGGCACCCGCCCCAGCCCGCGCAGCCACTGCCCCACCTGGGCCAGCGACACGCGCACGTGCCAGCTGCCGCCTTCCAGCGCGCGCCGGTGCAGCGCGGCCATCGCGCCGAATGCCAGCAGGTAGCCCGCGGCATGATCCAGCACCTGCGCCGGCAATGGCCGCGGCGTGTCGCTGCCGGCCGCTTCGGCCTCGGCGTGGTTGAAGCCGGTGGCGGTCTGCACCAGCGAATCGAAGCCGCGCTTGTGCGCCCACGGCCCCACGTGGCCATACGCGCTCAGCGACACGTAGACGATGCCCGGCCGCGCCCGCGCCGCGGCTTCCGCGCCCACGCCCAGCTCGGCCAGGCCGCCGGGCCGGTAGCCCTGCACCATCACGTCGGCACCGTGGAGCAGCTTGTGCAGCGTGCGCTTGTCATCAGGGTCGCGCAGGTCGAGCTGGCAGCTGCGCTTGCCGCGGCCGGTGTCGATCACCAGCGGCGCGATCGACGGCAGGTGCGCGGAGGTTACCAGCAGCACGTCCGCGCCATGCGCGGCCAGCGTGCGCCCGGCGACCGGGCCGGCGATGATGCGGGTGAAGTCGAGCACGCGCACCCCCGACAGCGGCCGCGCATCGGCAGACGTTGGCGCCGGCCATGGCTGTGGCGGCGCATCGCCGATGCGCTCGAGCGTCACCGGCGGCAGGCCGCGCAGCGCCGCGGCCTGCGGATGGCGGTCCCATTCGTCGAAGCTGCGCAGCGCAGCGACCACCAGGCCGGCGTCGGACGCGGCGGTTTCGAACGTTTCGGCTTCCCACTTTTCCAGCGCCGCCTGCACCGCCGCCTTGTCATAGGCGCAGCCCAGCAGGCGCAGCACGCCATCGCGGTGATGCGGGAAATTGGTGTGCAGCCGGACCCAGCGGCCGTCGCCGCAGCGGTAGGTGCCGGCAATCTTGTCCCACAGCTCCGGCGCGGGACCGCCGTCGACGCGCAGGTAGCGCTCGCTGCGGAACTCGGTGATCGCGTGGCGCATGTCGACGCTGACGTCCTGCCAGCGGCCGCTGCGGCCCTGCCACAGCGTGGCGGCGGCCAGCGCCGACGCGGCCAGGCTGGCCTGCGCCGCGGTCCCCACGGCAAAGCTTGAAGGCAGCACCGGCTCGGCGCCGTCCAGGCGCAGATGGGCCAGCGCCTCCGCGGGCAGGCCGGCATCGCGCCACAGCGCGGCAACGACATCGTGGGGCATGGGCGGCACTTGTGCCGCATCGGTGTGGGCGTTCATGGGCGTTCCTGCTGCGGTGAAGGACTGGCGGCCGTGGCCGGCCGGCACGGGTCTCCATGCTACTCCGACGCGTCACTTTCGGTGCGGCCAACCGGCGCCGGCAACCGACAAACCATAAATGAGCCGATGCTCACCGCGTGCGGCGCCGCCGGCACGGTAAAATCCCGGTATTGGCATTCCGCCACGCAATCTGACGACCCGACCGGCCACCGTATCGATCCAACCCGTCGATCCATCCGGCCGGCCAACCGGCGCCACCATGAGCCACGACAACAAGCCTACCGACAGCACCCCAGCCGCCTCCAACTTCCTGCGGAGCATCATCGACCAGGACCTCGCCGCCGGCACCTATGCCGGCCGCCAGGACAAGCAAGGCGAGCCGCTGCCGACCGTCATCACCCGCTTTCCGCCGGAGCCCAACGGCTATCTGCATATCGGCCATGCCAAGAGCATCTGCCTGAACTTCGGGCTGGCGCGCGACTATGGCGGCCGCTGCCACCTGCGCTTCGACGACACCAACCCGGTCAAGGAAGACACCGAATACGTCGATTCGATCATCGACGCCGTGCACTGGCTCGGCTTCTCCTGGGACAGCGAAGGCAAGGACGGCCAGAAGCAGCCGCACCTGTACTACGCCAGCGACTACTTCGACCAGCTCTACGCCTTTGCCGAGACGCTGATCGAGCGCGGCGCCGCCTACGTGGACAGCCAGTCGGCCGAACAGATCGCCGCCAGCCGCGGCAACTTCTCCGAGCCGGGCAAGCCCTCGCCCTACCGCGACCGCACCGTCGAGGAAAACCTGCAGCTGTTCCGCGACATGCGCGCCGACAAGTACGGCGACGGCGAGCACGTGCTGCGCGCCAAGATCGACATGACCGCGCCCAACATCGTGATGCGCGACCCGGTGCTCTACCGCATCCGCCACGCGCATCACCACCGCACGGGCGACAAGTGGTGCATCTATCCGATGTACGACTTCACCCACTGCATCTCGGACGCGCTGGAGAATATCTCG
Source organism: Cupriavidus sp. IK-TO18 (assembly GCF_015549295.1). Lineage (NCBI taxonomy): Bacteria > Pseudomonadati > Pseudomonadota > Betaproteobacteria > Burkholderiales > Burkholderiaceae > Cupriavidus > Cupriavidus sp. IK-TO18. Next base: position 211,805 of record NZ_JADGMP010000005.1, on the reverse strand, counting down.
CACTCGCTGTGCACGCTGGAGTTCGAGAACAACCGCCCGCTGTATGACTGGGTGCTGGAGCACCTGCGTGACGCCGGCGTGTTCCGCGACCCGCTGCCGCACCAGTATGAGTTCGCGCGCCTGAACCTGACCTACGCCATCACCAGCAAGCGCAGGCTCAAGCAGCTGGTCGACGAGAACCGTGTCGACGGCTGGGACGACCCGCGCATGCCCACGCTGGTCGGCGTGCGCCGCCGCGGCTATACGCCGGAATCGATCCAGCTGTTCTGCGACCGCGTCGGCGTGGCCAAGGCCGACAGCTGGATCGACATGAGCACGCTCGAAGGCGCGGTGCGCGACGACCTGGACGGCCGGGCCGCGCGCGGCGTGGCCGTGCTGGACCCGCTCAAGCTGGTCATCGACAACTACCCCGAAGGCCAGAGCGAGGAATGCTCGGCCCCGGTCCATCCGAAGAAGCCGGAACTGGGCAAGCGCGTGTTCCCGCTGTCGCGCGAACTGTGGATCGAGCGCGAGGACTTCAACGAGACCCCGCCCAAGGGCTATTTCCGCCTGTTCCCGGGCAACAAGGTGCGCCTGAAATACGGTTACGTGGTCGAGTGCACCGGCGTGGACAAGGACGCCGACGGCAACGTCGTCGCCGTGCATGCCAACTACCTGCCCGATACCAAGAGCGGCACGCCGGGCGCCGACAGCGTCAAGGTCAAGGGCGTGATCCACTGGGTCAGCGCCGCGCACGGCTACGAGGCCGAGGTGCGCCTGTATGACCGCCTGTTCAACGACCCCAACCCGGACGCCGGCGGCAAGAACTTCCTGGACGCGCTCAATCCCGATTCCAAGAAGGTGGTCACAGCCTACCTGGAGCCGGGCCTGCGCGAGGCGCAGCCGGAAGACCGGTTCCAGTTCGAGCGCCACGGCTACTTCGTTGCCGACCGCAATGATTCTCAGCCGGGCAAGCCGGTCTTCAACCGCATCGTCGGGTTGAAGGACAGCTGGGGCAAGTGATGGGCAAGGCAACTCCGGTGCAGACCATCACCTTCCCGCTCGAGGGCGAGTTCATCGCCCTTAACGACCTGCTCAAGCTGGCTGGCGTGTGCGACAGCGGCGGCGCCGGCAAGGCGCTGGTCGCCTCCGGCGAAGTCTCGGTGGACGGCGCGCCCGAATCGCGCAAGACTGCGAAGATTCGCGCCGGGCAGGTGGTGGGCCTGGCGGGCATCGAGATCCGCGTGGTCGCCGCCTGACCGCGCTACCGGCCGCAGCGGCCGCCCCGGCTGCTGCGGCTGCGGCCCTGCAACGGAAAGGACCGAAACCATGCCGATCGCGTTCTGGTGCGTTTTGCTGGCCGGCGTGCTGCCGCTCGCCACGGTAGCCATCGCCAAGGCCAGCGCGCCCGGCTTCGACAACCATGACCCGCGCGGCTGGCTCGACAAGCAGACCGGGCGCGCGCGGCGCGCCGACCTGGCGCACCGCAACCATTTCGAGGCCTTCCCCTTCTTTGCCGCGGCGGTGCTCACCGCCAGCTTCCTGCAAGCGCCGCAGGCGCGCATCGACGAACTGTCGATGGTCTTCATCCTCACCCGCATCCTCTACACCGTGTGCTACCTGACCGACCGGGCCACGCTGCGCACGCTATGCTGGACCATCGGGTACCTGTCGGTGGTGGGGATTTTCCTGCTGCCGGTGTTCGTGCACTAGCCATGTCGGCAGCCGTTCGCCTGCTGGCAGCCGTTGCGATCGCCATGCTGTGCAGCGCCGGCGCCGGCGCTGCACCGGTGGAATACACGCTCGACCCGGTCCACACCACCGTCTATTTCGGCGCCAGCCATTTCGAGCGCAGCTCGGTGCGCGGGCGCTTCGGCAAGATCGACGGCCGCATCGTCTATGATGCCGACAGCGGTGCAGGCGCGGTCGACGTGACCGTCGACCTGGCCTCGGTCGACACCGGCAACCGCACGCTCGACGGCGTGCTGCGCTCGGCACAGTTCTTCGATATCGCGCAGTTTCCCGTGGCGCGGCTGCGTGCCGATCGCTTTATCAGCGACGGCGGCCGGCTTGTGGCGGTCGAGGGCGAGTTGAGCCTGCACGGCGTCACCCACCCGGTGCGGCTGCAGGCCGAGCGCTTCCGCTGCGGCGAGGTCACGATGTTCGGCGTGGCGCGGCAGGTGTGCGGCGGCGACTTCCGCGCCGAAGTCCCGCGCAGTGCCTTCGGCATGACCCGCTTCCTGCCCGATGCGGGCGACATCGTGACGCTTCAGGTGGCGATAGAGGCATCGCCGGCGGCCAGCCCCGCGCGCTAGCCCAACGCGTCACCTCCGGCGCAGTTTTCTCTTGTAGAATCAGCGCTTTGCTCAATCCCTGCCACGCCGCCGCGTGTGCGGCAACGCGAGACAGAGACCATGTTCGAGATCCATTCCGGCGACATCGTCGCAGCCGCCCTGGCCGCCGCTGGCGCCTGCCTGCTGTGCAGCATTCCGGGCGAATTCCTGCGCCGCTTCCCGCTGTGGGCGGTGCGCACCTACGGCCGCGGCGCCCTGCTGATGCCGTTCCTGGCGATGATGGTCGGCACCTGGCTGTTCCGCCTCGGTGTGGCCGGCCAGCTCGATACCGATGCCGGCCAGGCGCTGGTGGTGGCAGCCGGCTTCCTGGCCACGCTGCTGCTGTCGGCGCTGCTGCGCTTCTACCTGAAGGAATACCGCAAGCGCTGAGGTCGTTCCCCAGCCGCGTCCCTGGCCGGCCATTTGTGCCGGCTGGCCCACCTTGCCCTGCCCACGCGCATACGGCGGCGCCGCCGAATCGCGTATGATGCGGCCTTTCGCGTACCGCGCCACCGCGCCCGGACGCAGCCGCACACCTCACTTCATGGCGCTCAAGTCCACCATCTTCAAAGCCGAGCTGGCCGTCTCCGACATGGACCGGCCCTACTACGGCAGCCACAGCCTCACCATCGCCCAGCATCCGTCCGAGAATGACGCGCGCATGATGGTGCGCGTGCTCGCCTTCGCCTGCGAAGCCACCGAGTCGCTGGCCTTCACCCGCGGCCTGGATGAGCCCGACGAGCCCGACCTGTGGGACAAGCGCCTGACCGGCGATATCGCCCACTGGGTCGAGCTGGGCCAGCCCGACGAAGCGCGCCTGAAGCGCGCCGCCGCCCGCGCCGAGCGCGTGACCGTGTACACCTACAGCGGCGCCAGCGCGCGCGAGTGGTGGAAGGGCATGGCGGGCAAGGCCGGCAAGCTGCGCAACGTCACCGTCTACAATGTCCCGACAGAAGCGGTCGACGCGCTCGCCGCGCTGGCGCAGCGCGCGATGCGCCTGTCGGTGACGATCCAGGACGGCGATATCTGGGTCGCCGACGACGACCGCAACGTGCAACTGCGACTGGACGTGCTGCAGCGCGCCCAGGATTGAACGAGGCGGCCACCGCCGCGCTCCCGATTCACCTCGACTGGTCCCTGCCAGTTTTCATCGGAAGGAAATCACCATGCAAACCACGCCCTCTGGCCTGCAATACGAAGACACCACCGTCGGCTCTGGCGCCGAAGCCACCGCCGGCAAGCACGTCACCGTGCACTACACCGGCTGGCTGTACGAGAACGGCCAGGCCGGCCGCAAGTTCGATTCGAGCAAGGACCGCAATGACCCGTTCGTGTTCCCGCTGGGCGCCGGCCACGTGATCCGCGGCTGGGACGAAGGCGTGCAGGGCATGAAGGTCGGCGGCGTGCGCCGCCTGGTGATCCCGGCCGACCTCGGCTACGGTGCGCGCGGCGCTGGCGGCGTGATTCCGCCGAACGCGACGCTGCTGTTTGAAGTGGAACTGCTGGCGGTCTGATCGCCGCCACGTCGCTCCCGCGCGGGCGGGAGCGACAAAACGGGCGCGCGCCGCGCGCCTCGTTAGCGGACTCAGCGGACTCAGAAACCGATGGCGGCATTGCCGACATCGACGCGGACCTTGTCGCGGTCCAGCAGACGCGCCGCATGGCGCGCATAGTCCTGCGCCCAGGCAGGATCGCCGGAGAAGCGCGCTTCTCCGGAAAACTTGGCGACGTTCAGGATCTTGTCGATCACCAGCACCTTGCCGACCGGGCTCGACGCCTGGCAATCGAGTTCGGTGTACTCCCGGTCGAACCAGCGCCACGCCGCATCCTCGCCGACCGCGGCCAGCTCGTCCGCGCCGATCGTGAAGTCATACTCCTTGCCGCTGCCGAACACCACCGTAAGCGTACGCGCCATCGCAGGTTCCTCCTGGTCGGATTGAGGCTCCCATTGTAAAGACTGCCCGCCACCGCGGGCCAGCAAAACGCTCCGGGCTGACGGCGGACAAGCGTGCGCGTGCATGCATCGATCCGGCATCACGCCGGGTAGCAAGGCCGCCACGCGGCCGCGACCGTTGTCCAGCGCCCACAACGCTGCCGCCGGCTCAGGCATTTCCGGGAAAAACTGGCAGTTATGTCATTTTCCCCACCTGCCCGGGACGCAGCTTTGATTTATGCTTGCAGCATGGCCATTACGCGACAGGACCTCGAATCCGACCGGCTGCGCACCTCGCTGTGCAGTACGCCGGTCGCGTCCTCGCTGTTGCCCGAGCACGTGCTGGAGCAGTCCCTCTGCGACGCGCTGGCATGCAAGCCCGAAGACCCCGCGCTCGGCGGCGATGTCTGGGTGTTCGGCTATGGCTCCCTGATCTGGAACCCGATGGTGGTGCACACCGAGCGCCGGCGCGCGACCGTGCATGGCTACCACCGCGGCTTCTACCTCTACTCCCGCATCAACCGCGGCACCTGGGACAATCCGGGGCTGGTACTGGGCCTGGATCGCGGTGGCTGCTGCCACGGCATGGTGTTCCGCATCCCCAGCCACGTGGTCGAGCAGGAATTCCGCGTGCTGTGGCGCCGCGAGATGCTGACCGGCGCGTACCACCCGCGCTGGCTGCGCATCCGCACCGGCGCCGATGGCGATCAGGGCCCCGGGCAACGCGCCCTGGCCTTCGTCATGAACCGCACGCACGAGTCCTACGCCGGCCGGCTGCCGGACACCAGCGTGGTCGAGCGGCTTCGCCACGCCGCCGGACTGTACGGCCCGGCGCGCGAATACCTGCAGCAAACCCTGCTGGGGCTGGCCACCAACGGCGTCGATGACCCCTATCTGGGGCGGCTGTGGCGCCAGCTCCAGGCGGACGATGCGGCCGATGCCGAAAGCGCCGCCGCCCAGGCTGGCGCGGCCGGCACCCGCACGGACGACGTCCCGCCCTTGCCGGACCGGCCTCGCGAAACCGTCTGAGCCGAGGAGTTCCCGCCATGACGCGCCCCGCCGCCCGCAGCCGCAGACAGGTACTCAACGAGATGCTGGGCCTGATGGGCTTGCTGGTGGGGGGCAGCCTGCTGGCGGCGCAGGGCGGCCAGACCCTGGCGGCACGGCCCGGGGCCGGCGGCGCCAGCCAGCCCGGCGCCGCGCAGCCGCGCGGCACGGCGCGCGCACCGCTGCGCAGCGACGGCCTGAGCGCACTCGACCGCAATTTGATCACCGCCGCCAGCATCGGCGACCAGGACATGGTGGCGCGCCTGCTGGCCGCGGGCGCCACCGCGCGCGCTGCCGACGAACGCGGGCGCAGCGCGCTGCTGGCCGCCGTGCAGAGCCGCCACGTCGAAGTCGCGCGGATGCTGATGCTGGCCGGCGCGGACGTGAACCACAAGGACGCCGACGCCAACAGCCCGTTCCTGCTGGCCGCCACCAGTGGCCAGGCCGAGATCGTCCGGCTGGCGCTGGCGCATGGCGCGGACCTGGCCAGCACCGACCGCTACGACGGCACCGCACTGATCGGCGCGAGCCAGCAGGGCCATGTGGAAGTGGTGAAGCTGCTGCTGAAAGCGGGCATTGCCGTCGACCACGTCAACAACCTGGGCTGGACGGCTCTGCTTGAAGCGGTGGTGCTGGGCGATGGCAGCACGCGCTACGAGGAAACAGTGCAGTTGCTGCTGGATGCCGGCGCCGACGCCAACCTGGCCGACCGCGAAGGCGTGACGCCGACCCGCCATGCCCGCGAGCGGGGATACAAGACGATGGTGAAGATGCTGATGCGAGTGCGGGGGCATTGAGCCTCGCCCCGTGGCGGTTCGCCAGCAATGGGAACCCGCCCCGGGCATAGGCTGGCGGCGCAGATCAGGCCGCCGCGGGCTTCTGCTCTGCCACGGCTCGCGCGTTCTCGCTCTCCTGCAGTTGCCGCCACATCACCTTGCCGGTCCCCGACTTGGGCAGCGCGTCCACGAACTCCACCACCCGCGGATACTTGTACGCGGCCATGTTCTCCTTGGCCCAATCGATGATCTCGTCCGGCGTGGTCTTGCCCTTGGCATGGGCGCGCAGCACCACCACCGCCTTGACGGTCTCGCCGCGGTACGGGTCGCGGGTGCCGATGATGCAGGCCTCCTGCACGTCGGGATGCTTGTACAGCAGGTTCTCCACCTCGGCCGGCCATACCTTGAAGCCCGACGCGTTGATCATGCGCTTGAGGCGGTCGGTGATGAAGTAGTAGCCCTCCTCGTCCATGCGCCCGAGGTCGCCGGTGCGGAAGAAGGTCTTGCCCTCGAACTCGATGAAGGACTCGCGCGTGGCGTCTTCCTTGCCCCAGTAGCCCTTGAACACCTGCGGGCCGCTGACGATGATCTCGCCGATCTCGTTGGGCGGCAGTTCCCTGAGCGTGACCGGGTCGATCACGCGGGCGTCGGTGTTGAAGGTCGGCACGCCCAGGCACTGCAGCTTGGGCCGGTCCGACGGGTTGCTGTGCGTCGGCGCCATGGTCTCGGACAGGCCGTAGCCTTCCAGGTAGTGCAGCCCGAACTGCTCGCGCAGGCGCTCGGCCACGGCCTGCGGCATGGCCGCGCCGCCGCCGCCGATATAGCGCAGGCTCGACAGGTCGAACTGCGCCAGGTTGGGGCTGGCCAGGAAGTCGATCACCATGGTCGGGATATTGGTCCAGTGCGTGACCTGGTAGCGCGAGATCAGGCGGCCGGCCACCTCGCGGTCCCAGCGCGGCAGCATCACCACGGTGGCGCCGCTGTAGATCGGGCCGTTCATGCCGTACTGCATGCCGGTGACGTGGAACAGCGGCAGCACCGACAGGATCACCGACTCGGCGCCCGAACCCGACCAGGTCGCGCCGCCGACAATGTTGTGCATGACCGAGCGGTGCGTATGGATGCAGCCCTTGGGAAAGCCGGTGGTGCCGGAGGTGTACGGCATCACCGCCATGTCGTCGGGCCCGGCAGTATGCGGCCCCGGCTGCAGGCCTGCGGCCAGCGCCTCGGCCCATGCGGTCGCGCCGGCGGGCAGCGCGTGCGGCGTGGTCAGCCACGCGGGCGGCGCGTCTTCGGGGTGCTCGTGCGTGGGCGGCAGCGCGTCGGCGTACTGCGTCACCAGCAGGTGCTGCAGGCGCTCGGCCGGCGCCAGTTCCGCCACGGCCTGGTCCACGCCGGCGGCCAGGTCGGCGGTGCAGATCGCCACGCGCGCCTGCGCATCGGTGACGTAGTGCTTGAACTCCTCGGCGCGGTTCATCGGGTTGACCGGCACCACCACGGCGTCAGCGCGCAGGATCGCGTAGTAGCTGATGATGAACTGCGGGCAGTTCTGCATGTACAGCAGCACCCGCTCGCCCTTCTTCACACCCGCCTTCTGCTGCAGCCATCCGGCCAGCGCGGTGGCCTGCGCTTCCAGTTCGCGGAAGGTGATGGCGTTGCCGAAATAGCGGATCGCCGCCTTGTCGGCATAGCGCAGCGCGGACACTTCCAGGTTGTACCAGAGCGACGTCTCGGGCAGCACGATGGCGGTCGGCAGGCGCCTTGGCCAGAACTGGAAATGCGGGCGAGCTGGGTTCTGCATGAAACGTCTCCTGTGCGTCGGTCTTCGGACCGGGTCTGTCGGTATGGTCAAGGACTATAACTGAACGATCGTTCTATTTTCAACCGGTGACTTTCCCGGACGCCGGCGAGCGGCTACGGCCGAACACAACGGGCAGCCGTTGTATTTGGCGCCTTCGCCCTCACAATAGAGGGATCTCCGCCTCTTTCCAGGATTGTTCATGAGCGACGTCAACCTGCAGAATTTCGAGACCGAAGTGATCGACGCCTCGCACCAGGCGCCGGTGCTGGTCGATTTCTGGGCGCCCTGGTGCGGCCCCTGCCGCACGCTGGGCCCGATGCTGGAACGGCTGGAGGCAGAAGCCGAAGGCAGCTGGAAACTGGTCAAGGTCAATGTCGACGAGAACCAGGAGCTGGCCGCGCATTTCGGCGTGCGCAGCATCCCCCATGTGGTGGCGATCGCCGACGGCCAGGCCGTGGACCAGTTCACCGGCGTGCTGCCGGAATCGGGGCTGCGCGAGTTCCTGGGCCGGCTGGCGCCGGGCCAGGCCAGGTCGCCGCTGGCCGAGGCGCAGGAACTGGCCGCCGCCGGCAACCGCGACGGCGCCGAGACCCTGTTCGCCGACGCGATTGCCGCGGACCCGGAATCCGACGCCCCGCGGCTGGCCTATATCGGCTTCCTGCTGGACGGCAACGCCGTCGACCGGGCCAGGGCGGAATTCGCGGCGCTCTCGCCGCGCGCCGAGCATGAAGATGGCTACGGCGCCCTGCGCACGCGCATCGAAGCCATGGAAAACGCCGCCGGCCTGCCCGATGAGGCCACCCTCACCGGCCGCATCGCCGCCGATCCGCGCGACCTGGCGGCCCGGCTGGACCTGGCGCGGCTGATGATCGCGCGCCAGCAATACGAGCCGGCGCTGGAGCAGCTGCTGGCGATCGTGCGCACCGACCGCGGCTTCGAGGACGATATCGGCCGCAAGACCATGCTGTCGGTATTCGAGATGCTGGCCGACCGGCCCGAAGTGGTGTCGCGCTGGCGCCGCCAGCTGAGCACGTCGCTGAACTGAGCGGGAGCCAGGCGCCATGTCCACGCCCCGCCTGATCGATTTCAGGACCGAACCCGCCCCGACCCACGACCGCCCGCGGCCCGACCGCCTGGTGTCGGGCAACCCCGACCGCACCACCTGGACGCACTACAGCGCCGAACACGGCGATTTCGATTGCGGTATCTGGGCCTGCGAGCCCGGCGCGTGGCGCATCGCCTTCCCGGCGGGCAAGGAAGAGTTCTTCCATGTGATCAGCGGCCGCATCCGCATCAGCGACGAGTCCGGCCAGGCCAGCGAGTTCGGCCCGGGCGACGCCTGTGTGATCCCGGCGGGCTTCACCGGCCTGTTCCAGGTGCTGGAGCCGGTGCGCAAGTATTTCGTGGTGATCGACCGCGACGCGGCGCGGCCTGCCTGACCTGGCTTCGGCCGGCTTCGGGGATTCAGGCCGCCTCAGCCGGCCCTTCCACCAGCGTGAAGCCGTTCTCGCGCATATGCTCGACCATCATCGTGTCCATCGACTTGACGTGATGGTCGAACCAGCCTGACAGCTCGGACACCAGCCGGCGGCCCAGCCCGAATTCGCCGTCGGTCCGGACCTTGTCGCGCACGGCGACGGCCACGGCCAGCACCTGCTTGTGCTCGCCCGCGTGGCAATGGCGCGGGCCGAAACCCATCGCCTCCATCCACTGTTCTTCCTGCGCGAAATGGTGGCGCGTATGGTCGATCCACTCGTCCATCGCGGCCAGGAAGCCGGCATCGTCGGCACTGGCCACCGCGGCCAGCAATTGCACGAACTCGGCGTGGGTGGCATCGGTGACCGGTTCGCCGAGATGGAGGTCTTCGGGCAGGCCGGCGGAGGAAAGCTGGTCTTTGGCGTCCATGGGGAGCGGCGGCAATCGTGGGGAAATCGTGTGGGAAACGGCAAGGATACCGAATCGCCGCGGCCCGCATCTGATCTTGCGCAAGCCGGGCGGGTATGCTGTGGGGTATGCGCCCCGCCCGCCACCTTTATCGCACATGCCACGACTGATCTTCTTCTGCGGCCATGCCGGCACCGGCAAGACCAGCCTTGCCCACCGCCTGATCGGCCCGCTGATGCAGGCCACCGGCGAGCCCTTCTGCCTGCTCGACAAGGACACGCTGTACGGCCGCTACAGCGCCGCTGCCATGGCCGCGATCACCGGCGACCCCAACGACCGCGACAGCCCGGCCTACCTCGACAACCTGCGCGACCCCGAATACCAGGGCCTGCTCGATACCGCGCGGGAAAACCTGGCGCTGGGCATCAGCGTACTGGTGATCGGCCCGCTGTCGCGCGAGATTCGCGCCCACCTGCTGAACGATCCGGAATGGCTGCAGGTGCCGCAAGGAACCACCGTCCGCATCGTCTGGGTGCACCTGCCGGAAGACGAAGCGCACGCGCGCATCATCCGGCGCGGCAACCCTAACGACGCCTACAAGCTGCAGCACTGGGACGCGTACCGCACGCGGCGCTTCATGCCGGCCGCGGACGAATATCCCGAACTGATCTTCTTCGACAACCTGGCGCCGGGCGAGGCCGAGGTCGACGGCCTGCTGCGCGCGTTGAGCGCCTGAACGTTGTGCGGCGGCTGACGCTGTGCGGCCTTAGCCGCGCACGATCGCGCCGATCGCCGCCGACGCCGCCACGAAGCCGAACACGGCCGTCACCGCCACCGACGAGCCGAAGCCCGCGCAGGCCAGCCCCTGCGGCCCGCTCGCAACCGGATGGCCGGCGTGCCCATCGTGCGGCGGCGCCTCGTCGATCTCGCAGGCCTGCTGCTCAGGCTCCGGATACTGCAGCGGCTCGTCGGAATAGACCGCGGCAATGCCGAACTTCTTCTTGGGGTCGCGCGTGAAACCCCACTGCTTGCGCAGCCCCGCGCGCACCTTGGACAGCAGCGGGTCCTGGATCGTGCGCGCCAGGTCGTCGATGCGCACGCGCGTGGGATCGAGCTGGCCGCCGGCGCCGCCGCAGGTGATCACCGGCACGCCCTGGCGCCGCGCCCAGCCGAGCATTTCAGTCTTGACGCGCACGGCGTCGATGGCGTCGATCACGTAGTCATAGCCGGCGCCGAGCAGCACGGGCACGTTGTCGGTGGTGACGAAGTCGTCGACCTGCGTCACCCGGCAGCGCGGGTTGATGGCGACGATGCGCTCGGCCATGGCCTCGACCTTGGCGCGCCCGTAGGCATCGCCCAGCGCGTGGACCTGCCGGTTGGTGTTGGACAGCGCGATATGGTCGAGGTCGATCAGCGTGATGCGGCCGACCGCGTTGCGCGCCAGCGCCTCGGCGGCCCAGCTGCCCACGCCGCCGATGCCGACCACGCACACATGGGCCGCCTCAAGCCGTGCCAGCCCGGCAGCGCCATACAGCCGCGCGACGCCGCCGAAGCGGCGGTGGTAGTCGTCGTCGGCCGGGCTTTCGTGGGTCAGCGGCTCGGGCAGGCCAGGCAGATGACCGGGGAGGTCTCCGGAAAGCTCGCCAGGCAAGGGGTGTGCGGCATCGTTCATGCTGAGGGCTCGGAGTGGGGACGAGGCGGCCGCGGCCGGGGCCGCGCCGGCAGAAAAAACCGGCATTATCCGGCGGCGATGTCAGCCAATCCCCGACAAAGACGGAAAGCGCGCAACTATACAATAGACCTGCAGTGGTCCGTTCGCCGCCCTACGCAAGGCCCGGCAAGCCCCCACCAGGCCTTTCGGGCCGGCCGGTACCAGCGGACCTGCCCCGCCATAGAGGAGCCCCCCTCATGCCCATGCGCCGCAAGGTCGTCCTGTGGAGTGTGCTGACACCGATCGCGCTGATCGCGCTGCTGGTCATCCTGTTCCTGACCTTCGACTGGAACCGCGTCAAACCCTGGCTCAACGACAAGGTTTCCGAGGCCATCGGCCGTCCCTTTGCCATCAACGGCGACCTTACCGTGACCTGGCGCCGCGGCGAGGGCGAGACCGGCTGGCATACGCTGGTGCCGTGGCCGCGGTTGTCGGCTCGAGACATCACCATCGCCAATACCGACTGGGCCAGCCAGCCCCACCTCGCCACCGTGCGCGAACTGATCTTCGTACTGCGCCCGATCCCGCTGCTGGCGCACCAGATCGCCGTGCCCACCATCGTCGTCGACAGCCCCGCGGTCTGGCTGGAGCGGCTGGCCGATTCGCGCAACAACTGGACGCTCGAGTTCGGCCCCAAGAAAGGCCCGTCAAAATGGGAGCTGGATATTGGCGAAGTAGTGCTGGCGCGCGGCAACCTGGCGCTGGCCGACCAGTTCAAGAAGATCGAGTTGCAGGCCCAGCTCGACACCATCGGCGACAACCCGCTCTATGACAAGGCGCGCGACGGCGCGCTGGTCGGGCCGCAGGCTTCCGCCGTGCCGCCCGGGCCGCCCGCCAGCGGTGCGGCGGCATCCGCGCCGTCGGCAACGTCCCCGCCGTCCGCCTCGGCGCCGTCTGCATCGGGTCCGCCCGCCTCGGCCACCGCCGGCAACGACCGCTACGGCTTGCGCTGGAAAGCCACCGGCCGCTACAACGATGCCACCATCAATGCCAGCGGCAAGGCAGGCACCGTGCTGAGCCTGCGCAATACCGATGTGCCGTTCCCGTTCCTGGCCGATGTGCGCGTGGGCACCACGCGCGCGCTCATCGAAGGCACCGTGACCAATCCCGCCCACCTGGCCGCGGTCGACGTCCACCTGACGCTGGCCGGCGACAGCATGGCCAAGCTATATGCGCTCACCGGCGTGGTGCTGCCGTCGACCCCACCCTATGAAACCCGCGGCCGGCTGATGGCCACGCTGCGCAAGGAAGGCTCGATCTACGAGTACCAGAAGTTCACCGGCCGTGTCGGCGGCAGCGACCTGTCCGGCACGCTGACCTTCACCAAGCGCGAGCCGCGCCCGCTGCTGGCCGGCACCCTGCAGTCGAACCAGCTGCGCTTCGTCGACCTGGCGCCGCTGATCGGCGCCGACGCCAAGCCCGGGCAACCGGCCAAGGACAGCCCGGTGCGGCAGCCGCCCGACAAGGCCCTGCCGGTGGCGCCGTTCCGTACCGAGCGCTGGGACAAGATCGATGCCGACGTGCACTTCACTGGCAAGCGCATCATCCGCGACGCGGACCTGCCCATCACCAACCTGGTCACTCACCTGAAGCTGCAGGATGGCGTGCTGCTGCTCGATCCGCTCAACTTCGGCGTGGCCGGCGGCAACCTCGTGTCGAACGTGCGCCTGGACGGCAAGCGCGAGCCAATGGGCGCGATGGTCGACATGACCGCGCGCCACATGAAGCTCAAGCAGCTGTTTCCCACCATCGACCTGATGCGCGCCAGCATCGGCGAACTCAATGGCAGCGCCAGGCTGTCCGCCACCGGCAATTCGGTCGGGACACTGCTGGGAACATCCAACGGCGAGGCCAAGCTGCTGGTAGAGAACGGCACCGTCAGCAAGTTCATCCTGGAAGCGATCGGCCTGAACGTGGGCAGCCTGGTGATCAACAAGCTGTTCGGCGACCGGCCGGTGCAGATCAACTGCGGCGTCAGTGACTTTGCCTTTACCAATGGCATCGCACGCGCGCGCACCTTCGTGCTCGATACCGACGATGCCGTCATCGTGACCACCGGCGGCATCGACCTGCGCAGCGAGCGGCTGGCGCTGACGATCCATCCGGACTCCAAGGGCCTGCGCATCTTTTCCCTGCGCTCGCCGCTGTACGTGGGCGGAACCATGAAGAAGCCGACCGTCAGCCCCGACATCGGCGTGCTGGCGCTGCGCGCCGGCGGGGCGCTGTCGCTCGCCCTGGTGGCGCCGGTCGCCACCGCGGTACTGCCGCTGGTGGACCTGTCGCCCGGCGGCGACAGCAGCAAGTGCGCCACACTGCTGGCCGACCTGCGCAAGCGCCCGCTCGCGCCGCCTCCCGGCAAGACCTATAAGGATCCAAAGGCCGGCGGTACCGCGGGCATGACCGCAGGCAAGCCGATCCCGCCGGAAACGCCCGGCACCGCCGCACAGGCCGAGGCGCAGGCCGGCCGCCCTGCACACCGGTCGCCCCCGCCAGAGCGCGAAGCGCGCAAGCCATTGCGCCCGGACAACGACGCGGCGCTATACAAGGGCGGCTGAGCCAATGGACACCCCGGCGCCTTGCCGGGAATGTCGCCGCGTGGCGACATGTCTGCAGTTGTCTGAAGCGAAACAGCAACACTTCCGCCGGCTGCGACATCCCGTCGCAGATTGCCGTTGTAACTCGCCCACATGCGGCGCATAATTAAACGGCCATTTACAAGAAGTTTAAGCATGGCAAGCATCGGATGCGAGGCGGGTTCGCCCGTTCGCATTCTTCGGAAGGCGCGGCTGCGGCCGCCCTTTGTTTCCGCTTGTTTTCGTTTTTTGTTGTCCGCCTCGGCACGGCCGCCGGCCGCCCACGAGCGCGGCCCCACGACGCCACTCGCCCGCCCCCATGTCGCTGCCGCACACCGCCGTCCCGCCGATCACCTGGCTGATCGCGCTGACGGTGTGCAACCACGTGGCATTCAACGCCAGCCGCGTGGTGGTGTCGCTCTTCGCGATTTCCCTCAAGGCTTCCACAGTCACGCTCGGCGTGCTGATGTCGCTGTATGCGCTGCTGCCGATGCTGCTCGCGATCCGCGCCGGCAAGCGCATCGACGAGATCGGTCCACGCAAGCCGATGACCGCCGGCTCGCTGATGCTAGTGGCCGGCACGCTGCTGCCGGCGCTGTGGCATGAACTGGATGCGCTGTACCTGTCGTGCGCGCTGATCGGCGTGGGCTTCATGCTGGTCCAGGTGGCAATGCAGTTGCTGATCGGCCAGGTCTCGACCAACGAGACGCGGCTGCGCAATTACACCTGGCACGCGCTCGGGCTGTCGGTGTCGGGCACGCTGGGGCCGGTGGTGATGGGCTACGTCATCGAGCATGCCGGATTCCGCCCCGCTTTTGCCGTGCTGGTCGGGGTGGCGCTGGTCGGCCAGGCCGGCCTGCAGTGGGTGCGCCCGCGGCTGCCGGCGCAGGGCGGCAATGCCGGCCGCATCGCCATCGAGGACGGCAGCCGCCGCTCCACGCTGGACCTGCTGCAGTATCCCGAGCTGCGCGCCGTCTTTGTCGCCAGCGCGGTGCTGTCGGCGGCCTGGGACCTGCATGCCTTCCTGATCCCGATCCAGGGCTCGCGCATCGGGCTGTCGCCGTCGTCGATCGGCTGGGTGCTGGGCGCCTTCGCCATTGCCACGCTGATTATCCGCGTGGCGATGCCGGTGGTGTCGCGCCGCCTGTCGGAGTGGAAGATCATCCGCACCGCGCTGCTGGTGGGCGCTCTGGCCTACCTGGCCTACCCGTTCGTCACGCATTTCTGGCTGATGTGCGGGCTGGCCTTCGTGCTCGGGCTGGCGCTGGGCAGCGCGCAGCCCAATGTCATGAACATCCTGCACACGGTGTCGCCGCACGGGCGCGCGGGCGAGGCGCTGGGCCTGCGCTCCGCGGTGCTCAATACCAGCCAGGTAGTGTGGCCGCTGACCTTCGGCGTGGTCGGCACGGCGCTTGGCATGCTGCCAATCTTCCTGTCGATGGCCGGAGCCATGGGCGTGGCCGGTTACTACTCGCGGCGCCAGGGACGCCGGGCGCTGCCGCCGGCTTGAGCCCCGGCGCGCGCCCTGTCCGCTGTGACGCCGCCCGCACGCCTTGCCGGCGCGCAAATGCGGCCCGCGAAGCATTCGCTATACTCGAATCAGCCGGACCTGCGCCCTCGCCCCCGGGGCCCGCCGCGCATCCCGACCGATTCTCCGATGATTGCGACATGACTCAACTCGCCGACCTCCGCCGTACCTATGTCCTGGGCTCGCTGTCCGAAACCGACGTGGCCCCCGACCCGATGAGCCAGTTCAAGCGCTGGTTCGACGAGGCGGTCACGGCCAAGCTGCCCGAACCCAATGCCATGACGCTGGCCACTGTCGGCGCCGATGGCCAGCCTTCCGCGCGCATCGTGCTGCTCAAGGGCATCGACGACCGTGGCTTCACCTTCTTCACCAACTACGAGAGCCGCAAGGGGCTGGACCTGGCGGCAAACCCGCGCGCCGCGCTGCTGTTCCACTGGGTACAGCTGGAGCGCCAGGTGCGCGTGGAAGGCATCGTCGAAAAAGTTGCCGACGACGAGAGCGACGCCTATTTCGCCTCGCGCCCCCTCGGCTCGCGCGTGGGCGCGTGGGCTTCCGAACAAAGCCGCGAAGTGCCCGGCCGCGACGTGCTTGAGCAGCGCGAGCTGGAATACCGCAGCAAGTTCGGCGACAACCCGCCGCGCCCGCCGCACTGGGGCGGCTACAGGCTGGTGCCGACCGCGATGGAATTCTGGCAGGGGCGCCCTTCGCGCCTGCATGACCGCATCGCCTATCGCGTCCAGCCGGGCGGTGCCTGGCAGATCGTGCGCCTTTCGCCCTGACGCGCTGGCCACGGAGGTCCGGACGGGTCTGTCCCGGGGGCTTCCCGAGGGTGCGCTGCACTGCCCGCGGAATTCGACTAAAGTGGGACTGGCGTCGCTTGGTGATTTTTACGCAAGCGCTCGCGACGGACTCGGGTCAAGGCTCGGGGCAGTACCTGCCTTGTCCGGAGGACCGGTCGAGCGCGTGCCGCAACCATCGGGAGGTAAAGCGCATGTTTTTCAAGCAAGCCCTGGAAAAGCAACTCGACAACTGGATCGCCGACCTGCGTGACAATGCCAACCTGCCGGTCTGCTTGCGCCTGTGGAATGGCACCGAATATGCCCTGGGCCATTTCGACAAGCCGCAGGTCACGCTGACCGTGCGCGAGGCCGCGGCACTGCCGCTGCTGCTGACGCCAAGCCTGGACAACCTGGGCGAGGCCTACGTGCAGGGCAAGATCGACTTTGACGGCCGGCTGGCCGACATCATCAAGGTCGGCTATGGCATGTCGGCGGCTGCCACGCGGCGCGCCGGCGGCGCGCTGGCCCGGGTGGCGCAGCATTTCTCGCACACCAGGCAGGAAGACCGGGAATCGATCCAGTACCACTACGACGTTTCCAACGACTTCTACAAGCTCTGGCTCGATCCCAACATGGTGTATTCGTGCGCCTATTTCGAGAACGGCGACGAGGACCTTGCCACCGCGCAGCTGAAGAAGATCGACCATATCCTGACCAAGATCCGGCTGCAGCCCGGGCAGACGCTGCTGGACATCGGCTGCGGCTGGGGTGCGCTGGTGCTGCGCGCCGCGCAGAAGTACGGGGCGCGCTGCGTGGGCATCACGCTGTCGCAGAACCAGTTTGACCTGGCCGCCGAGCGCGTCAGGGCGGCAGGACTGTCCGACCGCATCGAGATCCGGCTGCAGGATTACCGCGACACCACCGGCACCTTCGACCGTATCACCAGCGTCGGCATGTTCGAGCACGTGGGCAAGGACAACCTGCCTGGATATTTCCGCCGCATGCGCGAACTGCTGGCCGATGACGGCTACGCGATGAACCACGGCATCACCTCGCCCGATCCCGACAACGGCCAGACGCCGATGGACGGCGCCGAGTTCATGGACCGCTACGTGTTCCCGCAAGGAGAACTGCCGCACATCGGGCTGGTGCTGAAGACGCTGGAGCAAGGCGGCCTGGAGGCGATCGACGTGGAACTGCTGCGCCGCCACTACGCGCAGACTTTGCGCCACTGGGCCGATAATTTCGAGGCAAAGGGCGAAACCATCCGCGATATGGTCGGCGAGAAGAAGTACCGCATCTGGCGCGTGTACCTGGCCGGCTGCTCGCATGCCTTCGAGACCGACAAGATGTCGATCTACCAGGTGGTCTGCCACAAGGCCGGGATGTCGTCGGGCACGGTGCCTTGGTCGCGCCGCTATATTTATGAGCAGCCCATCGGGCGCAACGACTGAACGATACCGAACCCGAAACCGAAGCGATTGACTGAAGACCTCTTTGGCGGGCTGCCCGTGCCCGCCCCGCAACAAGCTCCCGCCCCTCCCGCAAAGTCCGTCCGTGCCCAGGGCGTGCAACCCGCGCCGATGGACGAGGCACTGCGCGCGCTGTCGGCGCGCCTGCCCGCCAGCCTTTACTTCGGCACCTCGTCGTGGGCATACCCCGGCTGGAACCAGCTGGTCTACGACGGCGAGTACGGCGACAGCATGCTGTCGCGCAAGGGACTGGCCGCATACTCGCGCCATCCGCTGCTGCGCGCGGCGGGGATCGATCGCGGCTTCTACGGGCCGATCCCGCTGGCCGACTACCTTTCCTACGCGGCGCAAGTGCCGGACGGCTTCCGCTTCGTGGTCAAGGCGCCAGCCAGCGTCTGCGACGCCTGGCTGCGCGGCTCGGACGGCGCCGGCCGGCTCGCCAACGCGGCGTTCCTGGACGCGGAGATCGCGGTGCGCGACTTCATCGCCCCGGCGAGCGCCGGCCTCGGCGGCAAATGCGGGCCGCTGCTGTTCCAGCTGTCGCCGATGGGCAGCCTGGCGGACAGCGGCGTATTCCTGGAGCGGCTCGACGCGTTCCTGGGCGCGCTGCCGCCGCTGGACCCGTCCATCACGCCGCATGCCTGCTATGCCGTCGAGCTGCGCGACCCGGCGCTGCTGACGCCGCGCTATATCAAGCTGCTGCGCCGCCACGGCGCGCGCTTCTGCCTGTCGGCGCGCGACCGCCTGCCGGCGGTGCCGCGCCAGGCCGCAGCGCAGGCCTTGATGGATGAAGCCGGCCCCGGGCCGCTGCTGCTGCGCTGGATGCTGCATGCGGGCAGGCCCTACGCGTATGCCGAGAAGCTGTACGCGCCCTTCGACCGCATCGTCGACGACGATCCCGGCACGCGCGATGCCATCGCCGACGTCGTGGCGGGCACCCTGCGCGCCGGCCAGCTCGCCATCGTCATCGTCAGCAACAATGCCGAAGGCTGCGCGCCGCTGAGCATCGTGCGGCTGGCCGAGGCCATCGCCGCACGGCTGTAAGCGTCCGCTACACCCGCAGCTTGGCGGCGAACTGCTTGCGGAACTTGGCCAGCTTGGGCGAGATCACGAAGGCGCAGTAGCCCTGGCTCGGGTGGTCCTGGAAGTAGTTCTGGTGGCCCTCTTCCGCGCGCCAGTACGGCTGCTCGGGCTCGACCTGGGTGACGATCGGGGCATCGAAGACCTTGGCCGTGGCCAGTTCACGCATTACGTACTCGGCGACGGCGCGCTGCGCTTCCGAGTGCGTGAAAATGACCGAGCGGTATTGCGGCCCGACGTCGTTGCCCTGCCGGTCCGGCGTGGTCGGGTCGTGGATGGCAAAGAAGATCTCGACGATCTCGCGGAAAGTGATCACGGACGGGTCGAAAGTGACGCGCACCACTTCGGCGTGGCCGGTATCGCCCTCGCACACCTGCTGGTAGGTCGGATGATCCACATGGCCGCCGGTATAGCCCGACTCCACCGCGACTACCCCCTTGACCTGCTGGTAGACCGCCTCCAGGCACCAGAAGCACCCGCCCCCCAGCGTGGCCGTATCAAATCGTTGTTCCATGTGCGCCGCTCCCTTGGCTGGTCTATGTCTATGGTTGTCCGGTGTCACGGACCTCAAGCATAAGCGCAGACGGGCGTGCGCGCATCGGCCATGCGGCTGGACTGCCGTGTCAGCCGGCGTGGTCGCCTTGGCGTTGCGATTCCAGCAGCGCCCGCAACTGGGGCTTCATCACCTTGCCCAGCGCGCTGCGCGGCAGGTCGTCTAGCAGCACCACCTCGCGCGGCAGCTTGAAGCGGGCGATACGGGCGGCCAGCGCCTCGCGCACCGGCGCCGGGGCCAGCGGCGCGCGGTCGGCGCCCGGCGCCGGCACGATCACCGCCACCGGCACCTCGCCCCAGCGCGCGTCGGCCACCCCCACCACTGCGCACTCCTGCACGCCGGGCAGGCCGAGCAGCACATTCTCGATCTCGGCCGGATAGATGTTCTCGCCGCCGGAAATGATCATGTCCTTGCTGCGGCCGACCACCTCGATGCAGCCGTCGGCATCGCGGTGGGCCAGGTCGCCGGAGCGGAACCAGCCGCCGGGCAGGCCATCGGCGGGCTGGTTCCAGTATCCGGCCATGACGTTGGCGCCGCGCACCCACAATTCGCCGACTTCGCCCTGCGCTACCTCGGCGCCGCAGGGACCATCCGCGCCAGCCAGCCGCACCGTCACCTCCGGCACCGGCCAGCCGGCATAGCCGGGCCGCGCCATCGCGTCTTCCAGCTTCAGCACCACCGACACCGGTCCGGTCTCGGTCGCGCCATAGACCTGGCCGAGCGGCACGCCGCGCGCGTGGAACGCGTCGATATACGACCGTGGGATGGTCGAGGAGCCGGCCATCACCCCGCGCAGCGGCGACAGGTCGGCGCCGTCCCAGCCGGGATGCTCCAGCACCGCGCGCAGCGTGGCCGGCACCATCAGCGCCAGGCTCGGGCGCGCTTGCGCGACCGACGCCAGCCACGCGCCGGGCGCGAAACGGTCATGCAGCGTCACCTGCGCACCGGCCAGCAGCGCCGGCAGCGTCTGGATGCACAGGCCGCCGACATGGAAGGCCGGCAGTACCGACAGCACGTGATCGTCCGGCGTCATGCCGTGCGCCCACCAGCTGGCGCGCGCATTGGCCAGCAGCCCGGCCTGCGTATGCACCGCGCCCTTGGGCTTGCCGGTAGTGCCCGAGGTGTAGGCCAGCAGCAGCGGCGCGTCGCCGGCAACGTGCGGGAAGCTGGCGACGGCCGGCGCCGGGTGATCGATGATGCGTTCCAGATGCGCCAGCCGGCACTGGCTGGCGCCGGCCTCCGGCGCCAGCGCGGCATGCGCGTCATCGTGGAACAGCAGCGCCAGCTGCGCATGGCCGGCGATGGCATGCAGCTCGGCCGCGGCGAGCCGGTAGTTCAGCGGCACGAACATCGCTCCGACCCGCGCGCAGGCGAACAGCAGCACCAGCTGCAATTCATGGTTCAGGCACAGCGTGCCGACCCGGTCGCCGGGGCGGATGGCCCATGTCGCCGCCAGGTGGGCGCTGGCGCGCTCCACGCGGCGCCACAGCTCGCCGTAGCTGAAGGTGCGGCCGAGGTAATGCAGTGCGGGCCGCTGCGGCGCCGCCTCGGCATGCGCCCACAGCATGGCCGGCAGCGCGCCGAGTCCGGCGGCACCGGGACGGGAGGGGCCAGGGCCAGGGCGGGCGCCGCTCATTCGTCGCGCTCGCCGGATTCGTACAGCGTTTCGCGGCCCATGCGGTCCAGGATCAGTTCGGCGGTCCAGGGCAGCATCAGCGCGCCGCAGCGCGAATCGCGGTACAGGCGCTCCAGCGGCAGGTCCTTGAGCATCGACTGCCCGCCGCAGGTTCGGATCGCCAGCCGTGCGATATCGTTGGCGCCTTCCATCACGGTGTAGTGCGCGGCGTAGAGGCGCAGGCGCTCGTCCTTGGAAGGGTTCGGCTTCGCTTCATGGATCACGCGCCAGAAGATCGAGCGCATGCTCTCCAGCTGGATGCGCATCTGCGCCACCGCGATCTGCTTGGTCGGGTACATGCGGCGCTTGACCGGCGGCTGGCCCGGCACCTCGCCACGCAGGTACTGCACGGTGAAGTCGTAGGCGGCCTGCGCCACGCCGAGGTAGGTCGGCGACAGCGTGAAGAACATGGCCGGCCAGGTCTGCGCGGCGCGGTAGTAGACCCCGCGCGGCATCAGCTGCTCCTGGTCTGGCACGAACACGTCCTTGAGCAGCAGCGTGCGCGAGACCGTGCCGCGCATGCCCATCGGATCCCATTCGCCGGTGACGGTGAGGCCGTCGGCCTTGCCCGGCACGGCGATATAGAGGGTATCGCGCATGTCGGGATGCTGGTCGCCGCGGTCCTCGGTGCAGAGAATGCCGTAGTAGTCGGCCGCGCCCGACAGCGAGGCGAAGATCTTGCGGCCATTCAGCACCCAGCCGCCTTCGACCTTGCGCGCGGTGGTGCCGAACGGCGCCTTGCCGGCGGCCGCCGCCGAGCCTTCGGAGAACGGCTGCGCGTAGACCGCGCCGTCGCGCACCACGCGTGCGAAATGCAGCGCGCGGCGGGCCTCGTGCTCGGCGCGCTGTCCGGGCGTCATCTCGATGCCATCGGACAGCGTGCCGGTCCACATGGTCGAGCAGATATGCATGTTGTACGTCAGCGCCGTGGCGCCGCAGAAGCGGCCGATCTCGGCGCCCACCATGCAATAGGTGGCAAAGTCCGCGCCCTCGCCGCCGAAGGCTTCCGGCACGCACAGGGCCAGCAGCCCGGCTTCGCGCAGGTCGTCGTAGTTGGCGAACGGAAAGCTGGCCTCGCGGTCCCAGGTGCCAGCGCGCGCGGCAAAGCGTTCGCGGCCCAGGCGGTTGGCCAGCGCCAGCAGGCGCGCCTGGCGCGGGGTGAAATCCGCCGTACCAACGGCAGGAATGAAGTCGAGCTGGCCGGAAGGCATGTCGCGGTCTCCTTGGCGCGGGCCGATATGGACCTGCGCCGTTGATCTGGTTTTCAGGGACTTCGGGACCGGCGCGCGTTTCAGCGCACCGGGAAATGCCGCTGGAGGAAAGCGAGTACGGGCGCGTTGAAGGCCGCCGGCCGCTCCATGCAGGCCAGGTGGCCGACATCGGGCAGGCAGAGGTACTCGGCACCGGGGATGCGCTGCGCCATGCGCTGCATCACCTCGGGCGAGGCATTGGTGTCGTGCTGGCCGGCCAGCGCCAGCACCGGCACGGCGATGTGCGGCAGCGCGTCGCGCTGGTTGAAGCGCACCAGCGCCCCCAGCGCGGCGCGGTAGGCGGGTGCGGGCACGGCGGCCATCACGCTCGTGGCGAAGGCCACCGCGGGCGCGTCGGCGTCCGGCGCCACCATCGTGCGCACCAGCCCCGCCGCCATCTCGGCCATGCTCTTGCCGGCGTCCAGCGGCGCGGTGCGCGCGGCGATGAACTCGCGCTGCCACGGCCCGTCGCCCTTGCCGAATGCGGGCGACGTGCCGGACAGCACCATGCCGTCGACCAGCGCCGGCGTGGCGGCATACGCCTGCTGCGCCACCATGCCGCCCATGCTGTGGCCGAGCAGCACCACGCGCCGGCCGGCATCGCGCTCGGCCTGCAGCAGCGGCGCCAGCGCGCCGGCCAGGCCGTCGAAATCGTAGGGGTCGATCATGGCGCTGTCGCCATAGCCGGGCATGTCCCACGCCAGCGCGCGGTAGCCCGCCTGCGCCAGCGCCTCGCCCTGCGCCGGCCACGCGGCCTTGCCGCCGCCGATCCCGTGCAGCATCACGACAGCGACCGGGCCCTCGCCGTCACCCCATTCCAGCGTGGCGATGCCGTTGGCGTGCCTGCGGAGGTTGGGAGCGCTCATGCCTGCATCTCCACGAGCTGGCCTGCCTCCACCTCATTGCGGCCGTCGAGCGAGACCGTGCAGTTGCGCAGCGGCAGGTCGAAATGGCCCAGCGTATGGCGGCCCGCCACCTCGTTGGCGCCCGTGGAGAACAGGAAGTTGCCGCCGAACGCGCGCAGTTCGGTGCCGTTACAGTCGCGCTTGTCGTAGAAGGCCAGCGCATCCCAGCGCGCCGTCCGGTTCAGGCCCCAGCCGACGTGCGAGACCGCGTACGCGTCGCGCGTGCCTTCGCGGTCGGCCCATGCCTGGTAATAGCCGCGCATCATGTCGGCGTCGACGCCCTGCCCTTCGACGGCGACGATGTAGTCGTCCTCGATATGGCAGACCACGGTGTCGCGCAGGTAGGTCTTGAAGGTCAGGTTGACATCGCCCGGCGCCAGCACCAGCGTGCCGTTGACCTGGCGGCTGGCCGGAAACGCCAGGCACAGGCCGCCCGGCCAGTGCGAGACCTGCCCCGGCTTGTTGCAAAAGCCCCAGACGCCGCCCACGCGAGCGTCGGCCAGGCCGATGCGCAGCTCGGTGCCGGCGGCCGAATGCACGCGCATTTCTTTCGCGCCGCGCAGGCGCTTCATCGCGGCGCGCACCGTGCCTTCCAGCGCCGGGTCAGGCTGGCAGCGCTCCAGGATCTCGGGATGTTCGTTGCTGACCATCAGCATGCGCGGCACCACGCCGTCGGCGCCGCGCAGGATCAGCGGCAACTCGGGGGCATGCAACAGGCCTTCGACGGTGCAGTCGAGCACCAGGTGGCAGCGGGACAGTGCGGCCACGACCGGGGCGAGGTGTTGCAGGGCATCGCTGGCGCCGGTCGAGCGTACCGGCGCCGGCGCACTGAGCGCCGGTGTCGGCACCTGGATCCGGACGGGCGTGGCGCCCAGCGACTGCACCGCCAGCTCGGCCAAGGCCACGTTGACAGGGCGGGATTGCGACTCCGTTACAATTCCAACAACTTCCGCGCCCTGCAGGGCACAGAGTTCCAGGGTGCGCCGGAATGCCGCCAGCCATCGGTGTTCGATCTGCTCGATGAGCATGTCTTGTCTCCTGCGTGTTTTCTTGGCGGCATGCGCCGCGCTGTTTTTTGTATCCTGGCCGGCACCCGCTGCAGGGCGGCGTGTCGGCGGACTTGGTTGAAGTCCCTGGCGCGAATAATATATATGAAATTTCATGAACTCCAGTGGAGCCCCAATGGGCGTGCCTGAGGCCCAGCCACGGATCGCCAACGTCGCCGCCGCACCGGACTTCGATGCGCAGCATTTCCGCCGCACGCTGTCGCAGTTCGCGACCGGCGTGACGGTGATCACCACCCGCGCCAGCGCCGAATCGGTCGCGGCCGGCGCGCCGCCGTTCATCGGCATCACCGCCAGTTCGTTCAACTCGGTGTCGCTGGATCCGCCGCTGGTGCTGTGGAGCATGGCCACGCGCGCCAACAGCCTGCCGATGTTCCGCGACGGCACCCACTACATCATCAATGTGCTGTCAGCGTCGCAACTGGACTTGTGCCAGCGCTTCGCCACGCTGAAGGGCGACCGTTTCGCGGGCGTCGACTACCGGCTGTCGGCCACCGGCCTGCCGATCCTGGCCAATGCGCTGGCGTGGTTCGAATGCCATAACCGCAGCCGCTACGACGAGGGCGACCATGTGATCTTCGTCGGCGAGGTCGAGCGCTGCGGCGTGCTCGAAGGCCCCGATGGCCCGCTGGTGTTCCAGGGCGGCCAGTTCTCCACCACCAGTCCGCTCGAACCCTGAGCGCCTGCGGCTCCATCATGGCGGACCAGCCTTTCGTCGACGGCTACCTGGCCTACCTGCTGGCCCGCGCCAGCCATCTGATTTCCGGCGAATTCCACCGCGAGGTCGAAGCCCGCGGCCTGTCTGTGCCGGAATGGCGCGTGCTGGCGACGCTGGCCGACCGCGCCGACTGCACCATCGGCGCGCTGGCCGAAATCACGCTGACCAAGCAGCCCACGCTGACCAAGCTGGTCGACCGCATGGCCGCCGAGGGGCTGGTCAAGCGCACCGCCGGCACCACCGACCGCCGCCATGCGCTGATCTCGATCACGCCGCGCGGGCTGGCGCTGGCCAGGCCGCTGCTGGAACGCGCCGCCCAGCATGAGCACGCGGTGCTGAACGATTTCGGCCCCGAGCAAGGGGCGCAGCTCAAGGAAACGCTGCGCCAGCTGATCGCGCTGCACACGCAGCGCTAGGCGTCTTCCCCTGCCGCCTTCAGGATCGCCAGCGGCGAGCTGTCGGTCTTGATCCGCTGCAGCACGATGTTCGAGCGGATATCCATCACGCCCTTGGTGCGGTACAGCCGGTTCACGATGAAATCCGAGTAGTGCTTCAGGTTGCGCGCCTGCACGCGCAGGATGTAGTTGCTGTCGCCGGTGATGATGTACGCCGACAGCACTTCGGGCCAGGACTGGACCGCGGCGATAAAGGTGTCGTGCCAGCCCTCCACGTCATGGCGCATCGACACCTGCACGATGGCCTCCAGCTCCAGCCCGAGCTGCTCGGCATCGAACCAGGCGCGGTAGCCGCCGATCACTCCTGACTCTTCCAGCAACCGTACGCGACGCAGGCATGCCGAAGGCGACAGCGCCACCCGGTCGGCCAGGTCCTGGTTGCTGATGCGGCCGTTCTCCTGCAGGCACGCGAGAATGCGCAGATCGATGGGATCGAGGGTCATTCGAATTTCCTGCGATGAATATGTAGATATTCGAATTTTATGCGAAAGATGACGTGCCGGACCGCTCATTTCGCAAGCCTCTTCCCGGGGAATTTGTCTAATATGCCGACATCGAGGCAGACAAAGACGGCATCGCCGCCCCATTCCATGACCGCCCCCAGACAAGACCCACGCCGGCTGTGGGACATCAGCCCGCCGCTGTCCCCGGCCACCCCGGTGTGGCCCGGCGACACACCGTTCCAGCAAGCGCCCGCGTGGCAGATGGACGAACACTGCCCGGTGAATGTCGGCCGCATCACGCTGTCGCCACACACCGGGGCCCACGCCGACGCGCCGCTGCACTATGCGGCCGACGGCGCGCCGATCGGCGACGTGCCGCTGACGCCGTACCTCGGCACCTGCCGGGTGATCCACTGCATCGGCGCATCGCCGGTGGTGGAACCGCGCCATGTCGAGCACGCGCTGCGGGACCTGCCGCCGCGCGTGCTGCTGCGCACCTACCGGCAGGCGCCACTGGCGCAATGGGACCCCGCTTTCTGCGCTGTCGCCGCCGAGACCATCGCGCTGCTCGCATCGCATGGCGTGCAGCTGGTCGGCATCGACACGCCTTCGCTCGACCCGCAGGAATCCAAGACCATGGACGCGCACAACGCCGTGCGCCGGCATGGACTGGCAATCCTGGAAGGCATCGTGCTGGATGACGTCGACGAAGGCGACTACGAGCTGATCGCGCTGCCGCTGCGCTTTGCCGGGCTCGATGCCAGCCCGGTGCGCGCCGTGCTGCGCAGCCTGGATTGAACACATCAAAACTTCACGCATACCCACCATCAAGACATGACGACCATTGACCGCGAGCACTGTCTACGGCTCGACCAGCAAGACCCGCTGCGCCCCTTGCGCGACCAGTTCGCCCTGCCCGAGGGCGTGATCTACCTCGACGGCAACTCGCTCGGTGCCCGCCCGCGCGCCGCCGCCGCGCGCGCCGCCCAGGTGGTGGCCGAGGAATGGGGCGATGGCCTGATCCGCAGCTGGAACACCGCCGGCTGGTTCGAACTGCCGCAGCGGCTGGGCAACAAGCTCGCCCCGCTGGTCGGCGCCGGCGAGGACGAAGTGGTGGTGACCGACACTACCTCGATCAACCTGTTCAAGGTGCTGGCCGCCGCGCTGCGCGTGCAGCAGACGCGCGATCCGGCGCGCAAGGTGATCGTCTCGGAATCCAGCAACTTCCCGACCGACCTCTATATCGCCCAGGGCCTGGCCGACCTGCTCCAGCAGGGTTACTCGCTGCGCCTGGTCGACTCGCCGGCCGAGATCGACGCCGCCGTCGGCGCCGACACCGCGGTACTGATGCTGACGCACGTCAACTACAAGAGCGGCGAGATGCTCGACATGGCCGCGCTGACCGAACTGGCCCATGCCCGCGGCGCGCTGACCGTCTGGGACCTGTGCCACTCCGCCGGCGCCGTGCCGGTCAACCTGAAGGCGTCCGGCGCCGACTACGCCATCGGCTGCACCTACAAGTACCTGAACGGCGGCCCGGGCTCGCCCGCGTTCGTGTGGGTCGCGCCGGCGCTGCGCGATGCGTTCTGGCAACCGCTGTCGGGCTGGTGGGGCCATGCCGCGCCGTTCGCGATGGAACCGCAATATCGCCCGGTGGA
This sequence comes from Cupriavidus sp. IK-TO18, assembly GCF_015549295.1. NCBI lineage: Bacteria > Pseudomonadati > Pseudomonadota > Betaproteobacteria > Burkholderiales > Burkholderiaceae > Cupriavidus > Cupriavidus sp. IK-TO18. The sequence goes on along the minus strand of NZ_JADGMP010000005.1, from coordinate 184,188 downwards.
CGGCGTGCGCCGTTTCCTGTGCGGCACGCAGCCGGTCACGTCCCTGGCGATGGTCGAGTGCGGGCTGGACATCTATGCCCAGACCAGCATGCAAGTGCTGCGCGCCAAGTCGCTGCTCCTGACCGATCTCTTTATCGAGCTCGTGGAAGCACGCTGCGGCCAGCATCCGCTGACGCTGGTCACGCCGCGCGAGCATGCGCGCCGCGGCAGCCAGGTGAGCTGGGAACATCCGGAAGGCTATGCCGTGGTCCAGGCGCTCATCGAGCGCGGCGTCATCGGCGACTACCGAGAGCCGCGCATCGCCCGCTTCGGCTTTACGCCGCTGTACACCAGCTTCACCGAAGTCTGGGATGCAGTGGAAATCCTGCGCGATGTGCTGGATAGCGGCACGTATCGCGATGCGCGCTTTCAGGTGCGCGGCCAGGTGACCTGATCGGGAGTTACATCATGAGTGAAATCAAGGGATGCCCGTTCTCGGGCGCGGCGAGCGCATCGCAAACGGCATCGCAGCGCGACGGCTGGCATGGCGCGCAGATGGATTTCGCCAAGGACATGAGCTATGGCGATTATCTGGGCCTGGACCAGATCCTGAGCGCGCAGCACCCGCTGTCGCCGGACCACAACGAAATGCTGTTTATCGTGCAGCACCAGACCACCGAGCTGTGGATGAAGCTGATGCTGCATGAGCTGCGCGCGGCGCGGGAATCGGTCAAGGCCGACAGCCTGCCGCCGGCATTCAAGATGCTGACGCGCGTGTCGCGCATCATGGACCAGCTGGTGCAGGCTTGGAACGTGCTGGCGACGATGACGCCGCCGGAGTATTCGGCGATGCGGCCTTACCTGGGGATGTCCTCCGGATTCCAGTCGTACCAGTATCGGGAAATCGAATTCATCCTCGGCAACAAGAATGCGGCCATGCTGAAGCCGCATGCGCATCGGGCCGAGCATCTGGCGCTGGTTGAGACCGCGTTGAAGACGCCCTCTCTTTATGACGAAGCCATCCGCCTGATGGCGCGGCGCGGGTTTGCGATCGATGCGGAATGCGTCGAGCGCGACTGGACGCAGCCCGCTGGCTACAACGCTTCGGTCGAGGCGGCCTGGCTTGAGGTTTATCGCAATCCTTCCGCGCACTGGGAGCTGTATGAACTTGGCGAAAAGTTCGTCGACCTGGAGGATTCGTTCCGGCAATGGCGGTTCCGGCATGTGACGACGGTTGAACGCGTAATCGGGTTCAAGCGTGGCACGGGCGGCACCGAGGGCGTCAGCTATTTGCGGAAGATGCTGGATGTGGTGTTGTTTCCGGAACTGTGGAGGTTGAGGACGGATCTTTGAAGCCCCTCCCTGCTCGCCCGTTTGCTCCCCTCTCCCGCTTTCGGGAGGGGGGCCGAGGGTGAGGGCCGGCGCCACCATGAAGTAGAGCCAGTCGTTCGACCGCCCTCAAACCCCATCTGACAACCTCCCAGCCAGCGCCACCAGCGCCGGCGCCAGCGTCCGGTGGAAAACCTCTTCCTCCACGGCCCCATAAGAAGCGCTGCAACTCAGCATGTGCAGATCCTTCTCCCCAACGGGCCGAAACGCCACCGCGCAGGCATGAATCGCCGGATGCCAATCCCGGAATGACGACGCATACCCGCGCTGCTGCGCATCAGCCAACGCCACCCGCGTCGCCGCCTCCTGCTGCTTCCACTGCTCTGGAAACGCCTGGCTGAACTCAGCCAGCACCCGATCCCGCCGCGCCGCAGGCAGCGCCGCCAGATATGCCCGTCCCATCGAACTGGACACCAGCGACAGCCGCGACCCCACCCCAAGCCCCAGCATCACGCCGGCGTCGTTACGGATCGACTCGAGGTAGATCACCTCCATCCGCTCACGCTTTCCGAGCGACACCGACACGCCGTACGACTGCGCGAACGCCAGCATATGCGGCCGCGCCAGCGCCACCACGTCTGATGCCGACAAGTACGCGTACCCCAGCGCCAGCACCCCGGCATCGAGCGCGTACTTGCCCAGGCTGTCGTCATAGCGCAGGTAACCCAACTGCACCAGGGTGCCGGCCAGGCGGCTGACCGTGGCCTTGGGAAACCCGGTGCGGCGTACGAAATCCTGGTTGCCAAGCATCGCTTCGCCAGTACGGAAGCAGCGCAGCAGCTCCAGCCCGCGCGCCAACGCGGTGACGAAATTGGGATCGCTCTCACGCACCGGCGTGTCCGGCGTCGGTGCGTCGTTCGAAAGTGACGGACTGTTCAAGATGTGCTCCTCTCTGTTCGGCGGTTGTCCGCTCATCGCACAAGGGATCGGTGGCTTGGGGTTTTGCCGGTTGCACGGCAAACCCATTGCGATATACTAATTCAACGGAACACAGTTCCGCAATGCGGAACCAAAAATCCTCCGCACGAACCCCACCGAACCCGATACTCCGGAAGCACCGCGCCAGTCGCCCCGCTTCCACCGCGCCACCGAAGGAGACCTGCATGGCTGCCAACGCCGAATTCCACTGGGCCGATCCCCTGCTGCTCGACCAGCAACTGACCGCCGACGAACGCGCCGTGCGTGACGCCTCCGCGGCGTACTGCCAGGACAAGCTGATGCCGCGCGTGCTGCAGTCGTTCCGCAACGAGAAGACCGACGTCGAGATCTTCCGCGAGATGGGCGAACTGGGCCTGCTCGGCCCGACCATCCCCGAGCAATACGGTGGCCCCGGCCTGAACTACGTCAGCTACGGCCTGATCGCCCGTGAAGTCGAGCGCGTCGATTCGGGCTACCGCTCGATGATGAGCGTGCAGTCGTCGCTGGTGATGGTGCCGATCTATGAATTCGGCACCGAAGCGCAGAAGCAGAAGTACCTGCCCAAGCTGGCCACCGGCGAGTGGATCGGCTGCTTTGGCCTGACCGAGCCGAACCACGGCTCCGACCCGGGCTCGATGGTCACCCGCGCCAAGAAGGTCGACGGCGGCTATGAGCTGACCGGCGCCAAGATGTGGATCACCAACTCGCCGATCGCCGACGTATTTGTGGTCTGGGCCAAGCTGCAAGGCGAAGACGGCAAGGAAGACATCCGCGGCTTTATCCTGGAGAAGGGCTGGAAGGGCCTGTCGGCACCGGCCATCCATGGCAAGGTCGGCCTGCGCACCTCGATCACCGGCGAAATCGTGCTGGACCAGGTGTTCGTGCCGGAAGAGAACATCATGCCGGGCGTAAAGGGCCTGAAGGGTCCGTTCACCTGCCTGAACTCGGCCCGCTACGGCATCGCCTGGGGCGCGCTGGGCGCCGCCGAATTCTGCTGGCATACCGCCCGCCAGTACACGCTGGACCGCAAGCAGTTCGGCCGTCCGCTGGCCCAGACGCAACTGGTCCAGAAGAAGCTGGCCGACATGCAGACCGAGATCACGCTGGGCCTGCAAGGCTGCCTGCGCCTGGGCCGCATGAAGGACGAAGGCACCGCCGCGGTGGAAATCACCTCGATCATGAAGCGCAACTCGTGCGGCAAGTCGCTGGACATCGCCCGCGTGGCGCGCGACATGCTGGGCGGCAACGGCATCTCGGACGAGTTCGGCGTGATCCGCCACGTGGTGAACCTGGAAGTGGTCAACACCTATGAAGGCACGCACGACATCCACGCGCTGATCCTGGGCCGCGCCCAGACCGGCCTCCAGGCGTTCTTCTGAAGCCGGAACCAGGCCCTTACGGACAGGATCTCCCGGAATGAAAAAGGCCCGGCTGCAAAGCCGGGCCAAGCACACTACCAAGGAGACGACGAGGCTGCCCCCGTCGATAAAACACCTGTCCTGGACGCCGGCCCCGCAACATGCGGGGCCGCGTTCATTGGATCGTCATGCCTTGCCGGGTTGCGGCGTCAGCCGCAGGTATGGCCGCACGGCCGTATAGCCCTTCGGGAATTTCTCGCGGATCACGGCCTCGTCCTTCAGCGAGGGCACGATCACCACATCGTCGCCGTCCTGCCAGTTGCCGGGCGTGGCCACGCTATGGTTGTCGGTCAGCTGCAGCGAATCGATGACGCGCAGGATCTCGTTGAAGTTGCGCCCCGTGCTGGCCGGGTAGGTGATGATCAGGCGCACCTTCTTCTTCGGATCGATGATGAACAGCGAACGCACCGTCAGGGTCTCATTGGCGTTCGGATGGATCATGTCGTACAGCTGCGAAACCTTGCGGTCGCCGTCGGCCAGGATCGGGAAATTGACCGTGGTCGACTGGGTCTCGTTGATGTCGCGGATCCAGCCGTGGTGCGATTCCACGCCATCGACCGACAGCGCGATCGCCTTGACGCCGCGGCGCGCAAATTCGTCCTTCAGCTTTGCCGTCAGGCCCAGTTCGGTGGTGCACACCGGCGTGTAGTCGGCCGGGTGCGAGAACAGCACGCCCCAGCCGTCGCCGAGCCACTCATGGAAGCGGATGCGGCCTTCGCTCGAATCCTGCTCGAAGTCCGGGGCGATATCGCCGAGACGCAATGCCATGTTCAGATCTCCTGATTTCGAAGTGGAACCAGAGTATCCCGATTGATATCCAACCCAAACGAATATAAAGTCACTACAAAATCACTCGTAGTCATATAGACATTTTCTGACAGTCTTTTCGCGCGCTTTCGGGCATGCTGGCAATGGCCCCGCCGATACCGGCGTCGAGGCACGTGGCCTTGAAACCACCGCCGCCCGCCACATATGCTAAGTATCAGACAGACAATGCCGTTAGCCTCGGAGCGTAGAAAATGTCAGAATCCGCACAAACCGAACCAACCGCCCGCAAACAGGAGAAACTGATGAGCGATGTCAAGACCGTACTGTCCGACGCCGAGGAGCTGCTGAAGCAAGCCGCTTCGACCACCGGCGAAAAAGCCGCCGAACTGCGCGAGCGCGGCATGGGTCTGCTCAAGCAAGCCAAAGAAAAGGCCCAGGACCTGCAGGATGCCGTCGTGACCAAGAGCAAGGCAGCCGCTCGCGCCACCGACGACTACGTGCACGACCACCCGTGGCGCGCCGTGGGCGTGGCGGCCGGCGTGGGCCTGCTGATCGGTCTGCTGCTGAACCGCAAGTAAGCGGCTGAAGTCCCGGTGCGGCCCCAGGCGCCGCACCAGAGCGGCAACCCGCGCGAGGCACGGGTTGCCAGTGGCCCGGGGGCCCGCACAGCGGCGCCCGGCCCCGTCCGCAGAAAGGCACGCCCGGCCAGGCCGGCGTGCCGCTTTCACGCCGGAGCCGCCGAGCGAATCCATGAGCGAACCCACCCCCTCTCCCAAACTGCTGGAATCCGTGCGCAATCTCCTCAACTCGGTGGTTGCGATGGTCCAGACCCGCCTGGAGCTTGCCAGCGTCGAATTCGCCGAGGAACGCACGCGCCTGATGAAGGTCGCACTGCTGGCCTGCTTCGGGCTGGTGTTCTTCGGCATCGCGCTGGTCACCTTTACCGCGCTCGTCGCCATCCTGTTCTGGAACAGCTACGGCTGGCAGGCGCTGGGCGTGCTGGTGGTCGTCTACCTGCTGCTGTGCGCCGGCTGCCTGGCGTACGCGCGCAACCTGGTGCGCAACGCCCCGCCGATGTTCGAGGCCACGCTCGCCGAAATCGACAAAGACCGGGAGATCCTGCGCCGATGACCACCCTGGAACCCGACGAAGGCGCGACCGAGCGCAACCGCCGCGAGCACGCGCGGCCCGTCCGCTTCACGCAGGAAGTCCGTTTGCCGCTCGACGTGCGCAAGGAGTTGCTGCTCACGCGCGCGGCGCTGGAACGCCACGACTGCTTGCAGGCACTGCACCAGGTACGCGGCGGCGCGCGCCGGCTGGGCAGCATTGCCAGCTGGCTGCCGCGTATCGCGCGGCCCGGCTCGTGGATGAAGGTTGCGGGCATCACCAAGGAATATCCGCTGCTGAGCACCGCCGTCACGCTGGCGCTGCCGCTGCTGCGGCGCACGCCGGTGCTGCGCTGGACCTGGAAGCTGTCCAAGGTCGGCCTGGCGGCCGGCGCGGCGTACTGGGCCTACAACACCTGGCGTGAGGCCAAGCAGCAGGCCATCCCTCCTGCCACCGCACCTACCCCCGCACCTGCCTCCGTGCCGGACACCGGCGCGGCCGCCACGCCGGGCGCGCCTCCCACCGACACCGGCTTCCGCGACCCGCTCGTTCCCTGAACCTCGCGTTTGCGCTCAGGCCGTCCGCGCCGCCGCGGACGGCTCCATCGCGGCCAGGCCGGATGGGGCGAACGGCTGCGGCGGGCCGATATGGAATCCCTGCACCAGGTCAACGCCGAGCTCGCGCAACCGCCCCAGCATGGCCTCGCTCTCGACGAATTCGGCGATGGTCTTCTTGCCCATGGCATGGCCGATGCGCTGGATCACCTCCACCATCACCAGGTTGACCGGGTCGGCCAGCATCTCGCGCACGAAGCTGCCGTCGATCTTCAGGTACGCCGCCGGCAAGTGTTTGAGGTACGCGAACGACGACATGCCTGCGCCGAAATCGTCCAATGCGAAACTGCAGCCGAGCTGCTGCAACTGCTGGATGAATGATCCCGCCTGCGCGAGGTTGGCGATCGCCGCCGTTTCCGTGATCTCGAAGCAGATGGCCAGCGTATCGCTGCGGCGCAGCTGGCTGCCCATGACCTCGGCCATCTGGCGGATCAGCTCGTCGCCGGCCGCGTGGCCGCAGGTGTCGTTGACCACCTTGAACTGGTCGAGGTCCAGGTACATCAGCGTATGGGAGACGCCTTGCGCATGCGCGACTGCACGCGGCCCCATACGTCGGTGGTCACCACCGCGTCGCCGATTGCCTGCAGCGTGACCTGGGCCCGCTCCTTTTCCGCAAACAACTGCGCCTCGTAGCGCTTGTTGTCCGAGATATCCGTCAGCGAGCCTGCCATGCGCGCGCGCCGCCGCGCGGCGGGGCGCACCAGCCGGCCGCGTGCGAGCACCCACAGGTAGTCGCCGTCGCGCTTGCGCAGCCGGAACTCGGCGTCATACGGCTCGCCGCTGCGCAGGTGCCGCGCAAGCTTGGCTTCGAAGGCTTCCAGGTCCGACGGATGCAGCAGGCCGAGCACGGTCTCGCGCGCATGCGGCAGCTCGCTGGCGCCGTAGCCCAGCATCTGCGCGCATCGCGCGGAAAAATACAGCTCGCCGCTGCCGAGATGCCAGTCCCACAGGCCGTCGTTGCTGCCCTCCACCGCCAGTTGCAGCTGCTCCTCGCGCTGGGACAGCGCCTCGCGCAGCCGCCGCTCGCGCCGCAGCGGCCCGTGCGACCGCAGGATCGCCGACATCAGCAGCAAGGTCGCCACCACCGCGCTGCCGGTGGTCAGCAGCCGCGTCACCCGGCGCGACGCCTGCCCAAGGTGTTCCGAAAAGGCCCGTTCCAGCGGGGTCAGCCGCGAATCGATCTGGGCGATCCGGCGCAGCACGGGCGCCACGCAATCGTCGTCGCAGCCCGGCCGTTCGACCAGCCGGCGCAGTGCCAGCGCCTGCTCGTGCAACGCGGCGATCTCCTCGTCGCCGGCGGCCCACACGCGAATCGCGGCATCAACCTCGTGGATATGGCGGAAATTGCGGTACAGCCGGACCCTCCGCGGGATATCGTCCGGGTGGTTGCCGCCGGCGAGCAGTCCTTCGCGCACGCGCTCGAGATCCGGCTTGCCGCGGTCGAGTTCCAGCCGGGCGCGCTGGTCCCCCAGCGGGATGGCAATGGCAGCGAGATAGAAAGCGAAATCTTCGGGGTTGCGGTCCTCGCCATAGCGCAGCAGATGCGAACGGCCAGATGATGCGCAGCACGTGTGCGCTGGCCGGTAACGACTCACCCGCTTGCCGCATATCGAATCCTGCCGGGTGCTGGCCCGGCTTGGTTCATCCTGTGTCCCCGCCGCTCATTGTCGTGTGGATAAGACAACAAGTCTCTAACTCGATCTGGTTAAACCAATGGTGTCGCCGGGTTTTTGCGCTGGGCTCTGCGCACCGACGGCTGCGGCGGCATGGCGAGCTGGAGGATGCGTTTTGCGCCCCGAAAACGACAAAGGCCTACGCAATGCGCAGGCCTTTGTGGTCATCGAATGCTGGTGGGTCGTGCGTGACTCGAACACGCGACCAACGGATTAAAAGTCCTTCAGTCCTTGCCCCCACCGAGATTTCTCACCTTTCATGAATTTTCATAAGTACATACAAATCAATGACTTATACTGTAAATGTACTTGCCAAACATTCCCCAACTTGGACCGAAGTTTCTCAAATTCCTTACCCGGACCTTACCCAGGAGAGGCAAAATGAAGCTGCATTTCACCAAGAAAGCGCTCGAAGCACTCCCCACACCGGCACCTGGCAGGGGCCGCGCCGAGTATCAGGACGACGAAATCAAGGGACTCGTGCTCCGCGTAACTGAGGCGGGGGAGAAGACCTTCTCGGCTGTGCGCTGGAGCAAGGCGACTCAGAAAACCATCCGCCTCACGCTGGGCCCCTATCCGGATGTCTCCATCGAAAAAGCCAGAAAGCGCGCCCGTGAAGTCAATGAAATGATCGCCGCCGGGACCGACCCGACGGAAGAGCAACGCCGGAAGCGCCGCGAGTTGACACTGGACCAGTTGTTCGAGATTTATCTGGAGCAGTGGGCGCGGCAGCGGAAGAAAACCGCGCGAGAGGACGAGCGAGACTACGCGAATCACCTCGCCCCTTGCTTTGGCAGAAAGCGGCTGGGCGAGATCCGGCGGTCGGAGATCTCAAGATTGCACAGCGAGATCGGCAAGGAGCAGCCGCGCACCGCCAACAAGATTTTGGCCCTACTATCGACCGTGTTCGGGCGAGCCATTGAATGGGGCTACGCGGAAGTCAATCCGGTACACGGGCTGAAACGATACCAAGAAAAGAAGCGAGATCGCTTTCTCCAAAGAGGTGAATTGCCGCGCTTTTTCGAAGCATTGGCCGCGCTTCCCAATGCTACCGCGCGAGACTTCTTTTTGATGTGCCTGTTCACCGGCGCGCGTCGCAACAATGTGCTGGCGATGCGATGGGAAGACATCGAACTTGATGAGGCCGCGTGGCGGATCCCTGAGACGAAAAATGGGACGCCGCAAATCGTCGTGCTGCATTCAGTCGCGGTCGAGTTGCTCAGACAACGCCAGGCCATGCCCCACAGTCCCTGGGTGTTTCCGTCTACGACAAGTCAATCCGGGCATTTCGAGGAACCGAAGAAGGCCTGGGCACAGGTATTGAAGAATGCACAACTGACGGACGTCCGGATTCACGATTTGCGCCGGACACTGGGAAGCTATCAGGCGATTGCCGGGGCGAGTTTGGCCGTGATCGGAAAATCGCTCAACCACAAATCCATTCAAGCAACACAAATCTATGCGCGCCTGGACATGGATCCGGTTCGAGACAGCGTGCAGCGTGCGGTGGATAACATACTTGCATATGCCAAAAGGAGCGAGGCCTCAGGAGATTAAGGTATGGCGTGCGTGAAATTGCGCAAGGATGACATGCCACCGAGCATATTGGTGGAAAAACAGACCGCAATCGATTGCGCTTCTTCACCTTCCTGACCGGATGCAAGCCAGGATGTTATTCGCTGTTGCATCCTACATTTCCATGCTCTAAAATTAATATTGTCTTCCCGCCGCCTCCTTGTCTAGGAGGCAATGCAATGGAGTGCTTTGGGAATACAAGGCATAGGTTTGTGAAAAAGCACAATTATATGCCGACGTATTTTTCGGGTCTGTGAATTCAGACCTCTCGGCTACGCAATATAGCCAACGAGCACTCCGGAGCAAGTCTGAATTTGTACCCCCATTTTTCCAGACTGTCCGGACCAACTACTTGCGAAATATCATTTGGTTCTGGAGCATCCTTATGTCAATCACTCTCACCCGACAGTCTGACAGCGCCGTCGCACCCATCGGCACACCTCTCCCCGGGGGAGATCGCAGGCTAACAACGCAGGAAGCAGCGGAAATATTGGGTATCAAGCCACACGCTCTTGATGTCTGGCGTTGCACGGATCGCTACTCGTTGCCCTACTACCGTATAGGAAGGCGCATTTACTACAAGCTCTCCGACGTCATGAGCTTTCTGGAAAGATGCCGACGAGAAAGATAGAGCCCTTTCGATAACATCCTCGGCACGAAACAGGCTCCGCCCCAACGACAACTCAGGAAATCCAGTCGACGGGACGGCTTGCCGCAGAAGCTGCGGAATCGGCATTGGTCGTCTCGCCTGAGACATTCGCACGGCTTTGCATCAATGGACAGTGGCGGAATCTTGCATGCCGTGTCCAAATGCAATTTTTGAGAATTAAATTTCAGTTGGGACGGTCACGAAGCCAAACTGCTGAACTCATAGTTTAAGGAAACAAGATGAATTCGACGTGTTCGAATCCAGCCGAGTCGGAAGCCAGTGGACATACCATCTCTAATGCATCTGATGCATTCACTCCGCACTTGTCAGTGGTGTACTCCGCCCCGGAGGGCTGTGCTCAAACAAGCAAGCCTGGCCCCGCGAGCGGTAGCTCGCATGCATTGAATGCAGGTTTCACGCCCGCAATCCAGAAATCCAAGTTCGCTAAGGCGAGGCTTAGTAACCCGGAATATGCTGCACGCTATCAAACGTGCTGGCAGGACGCCCATGCTCTGTCGAAGACCCAACTCCAAGCAAGATACCCTCACGAATACAATTCGCTGCGAGGTTGCAGGGAGAGAGCAAAACGTACACACATCAAATTCGATCCCAAGCTGAAAGACATTCGAGACTGGCTCATCCACCTCGGACCTCGCCCTGCAGCCGGATGGACGGTGGACCGCATCAGCCCTTCCAAGGGATACGAATGCAACAACGTGCGTTGGGCGACAAAGATCCAGCAAACCCAAAATCGGAAGGTAACCAAGTGGCACATGGTGGAGGGGAAAAGAATGACCACCAAGGAAATGGCACGTCATCTGGGTATTCGCTATGACACACTCTATAAACGACTGAAACGCGGTTGGACGGTCGATCGTCTGCTGGAACACGAAAGAAAAGCAACTGGCTTGAGCGGCTGGAAATTTCCGATCGAGCTAGCCGATCTGCTCGAGCCGATGTATCAGCGACGCACAGCGTACGCTCAACCACGTCTCCGTTGGTTTATTGCATATTTGGAAAAGAAAATGACAGAATTTCCGTTTCAGGAAGATAAAATTGACTTCATATTCAACTTACTAGAACAAGCGCAGCAAGATTTGGATAAAATATTGACGGATGAATATTCGCAGAGTAATGCCGAAATTGAGCAGATAATTGCACGAATGACCCCCCCAAAAATTATCGACGGGAGTCAATCGCCTGACTCGCCCGACAAATAAATCGTCTCTTTTTGGCGCAATGGCAATTTGATGGGAGAACTGCTACGAGGCGCTCTGCGCGATTGGTGCCGACCGGACTGACATCCCCCGTGACTGATGCACCGGTGGTTGCGCGCACGGCCAGCTTTTATCGTGGAGTTCTCGGGCAAGTGCAAGATCACTTGCAGTAACGACCGCCGCCTTCTCCGGGAACTCCGCCACATAACAGTCTCAGCACGAAACTATGAACTCAGCGACACATCTCCGCAATCAATTGCGCCAGCAGGAAACGGAGTTGCCAAATGACGACCGCACAACAGACGACGGCCAACCTGCAGAACAGCCAAAAGAGTACAGGGCCGAAATCGCCGCAGGGTAAGGCCAAGGCCAGCGCTAATGCCACCAAGCACGGCATCCTGAGCACTCGGCTGTTCCTCGATGATGAGAACCCACACGAATTCCACCTCCTGTTGGACGACTTGCAAGTGTCCTTGCATCCCGTGGGCGGCCTTGAGCTAGCCCTGACAGAGAGAATTGCAGTTTCACTGTGGCGGCAGCGCCGGCTTGTTCGCGCTGAAACGGCTGCCATAGAGCTTGGCCGTCGCCTCGATGCAAAGGCCAACCGCCAGCAAATTGAGTTCGCGCTTGGCATGACATACCCGAACCAGGTCAGCGACGAAGACCTGACGCTGTCAAAAGAGGTCAGCGGCGACTATTTGGCGTCCTGCTCGAACATGGTCAAGGAATCTCTGCACCTCGATCGGCACGCCCTCGCAGCCAACGACCTCGGCCATCTTGAGCAAATCGCCCCGACTCTGCATCAGGCACTGCTTTGCGAGGCCGAGGAAGCGGGCACCCCTCCCCCGAAGTTCGTTCAGGCCTATAAGGGTGGATTGCGCGGGTGGACCGATGACGTGGTGAACGGTTGCCGAGCGGAAGTCGCTGCCATTCGTCGGAGCGCCGTTATTGCTGAGGTGGCAGGACTCGTGCAATCCAGCCATTCCGCACCCATCCAGCAAGAACTAATCTGCAAGTACCAAACCGCGCTCGACAATGAGCTATATCGGGCCATCCGCGCTCTGCGCGAGATGCAGGAGTGGCGGCTCAAGACGCTCGACAACGCCGCTACAGCGGTCGAGTAGTCCGCAAGAGCCTAGTGCTCATTGGGTTCGTTTTGGGAACCCGAGAAAGCCATCCTGATGGAGCTCAGAAGGAGTGGCGGTAGCGCCATCGATTGCGATGCCAGAGCGGCTCTCGGCCTGCCCTCACTTTGTCAAGCTACTAGCGCAATCAATCGCGTAGCCAGTAGGGGCGCGGGTGGCTCATCGTCCATAAGGATGATTGCGGGTCATATGCCCCGTTTCCCACAATGACGTGTAGAGCACGGCTAAGGGCCGGTGCAAATTCAATGAGTTGATTGAAGCATGCGTATGACTTGCCGAGAGGGGTCGCAATGATCAGGGTCGCATTTATCGTCTCAGCCGCACTGTTCCTGCTATCGGCATGTGGCGACCGCTCCCAGCCCGCGTCACCGCAGGCTGATGCGGGAGCATATAGTAAAAGTGTAGCAGCACCAGAAATCAATAAAGTCAGTGTTGAACAACAGCGGATTCACGCGATTGAAAAATACTTAACCGATGCGCTGCTCAAGGACTTCAAGGATCCCGATAGCGCAAAGTTTCGTCAATTGGCAACCTATCGCCGCTACATCATATTGAAGAACGGGGAACAATCAACGATAGGCTATACGCTGTGCGGCGAAGTGAACGCCAAGAATGCCATGGGCGGCTATGTCGGCTATCGAAGATTCTGGGCTTACACTTCGGCAAGTGGCGTTCTGTCACCGGACACAGCTGATCGACCGATTTCGGTCGTTGATAATCTGGATTTTCCGGAACCAGGGTTTTCCAAAGATTGCCGTGACGAGTCGTGGACCGAAGATGAATATCGTGAGCTCGTCCAAAAAAGGAAAGCCAAAGAGGCCGAACGAGAAGCACGACTTTCGCAAGTCACGCCCAAAGACCCTAACACCGGGCGGCACGTATATGAGCAAGTTTGCGCCGCCTGCCATGCTTCGGGAGTGGCAGGTGCGCCAAAGTTCGGTGACAAACCAGACTGGGCGCACCGGCTCAGCGCAGGCTCTGATGCACTCCACGCGGCGGCACTTCGTGGAAAAGGCGTGATGCCCCCGAAAGGCGGCTACGCAGGCCCTGACGCAGATGTGATAGCGGCAAGCGATTACATGCTCGGCGCCGCGAAGTAGCTGCTTTCATCGTGCCCAAGTTTCACACGAAAGCCACCGCAATCAATTGCGCCGCCATCCGACCGTGTCTTGGCCCTGGATGACGGGCGCATCCGCCATCCATCGCACGCGCCAACATGCCCAATGGCGGCTAACCCGTCTTCAACGAGATCGCGGGCAGCGCTACCCATGATCCAACTTCCTTGGTCCTGCTCGGCTACCGGCGGGGATCGCTACTCGGAGCAAGCTATGATTACCAAGGACGAGAAGTACCCCAACCTCGATCCGCGCAAGTTCTTTAACGACTCGCTGGACGACCATATCCAACCCTCGGAAGACGAGATGAACGAGTTGGTCTACCGCATGGGCAACACGCTGCCGGCTGGCGATGACTACGACGAGTTCGTTGTCTGGCTCAAGATGAACCACCCGGGTGAAGACCCGGACAAGTGGCTCCGCAATTAATTGCTCTCTGCCCGAGCGCGGTGCACCGACTCTGGGAGGACATCATGACGATCAGATTTGAGTTGAGTACAACGGGCGCGGTAAGGGCAGCGGTAAATGCTGAGGGAACTGGGCGCTAGGCGGGATACGGAGATGGCCCTAGCCGTTAACAAAAGTGTTGAACCCTTGACGAAATCGCCCCAGCATCCGTCCGCCTCAAGAACGGCCGTTCATTTAATCTTCGCATTCGGGATGCCAAGGTAAACGCTACGTAGGATACAACTGCGGACTATGTCACTTGTCGAGCGCGCGGAGCTGTTCGCGCGGCGAACGACTTTGCAGGCACGAGTCGGTACACAAATCAGCAACGTCGAAGCGACAACCAAAAGTAAACCCTTCGCGCAACTTATACGATATCGGGCACCCGCAGCAACCGGTCGAACCAGGCTTGTCGGCATGGAAAAGGCGCCGCGAAGCCGCGCAAACGAAACAGCCATCCCTACCAAAGTGGGGGAATCCGCCATTGAGCACCTCGGTGAGAATCATTTCAGCCATGCGGATCGGTACACTATGACCGCCCGTCCTCCATGATCAATGACCACATAGGGAGAAAACATGTCCACGAAAGGAGAATTGCTCTACCACCCGATTAACGGCACCACCGAGGAGACCTGGGATGGCTTTTCATGGCCTGCATTCCTCTTCGGAATTATCTGGCTGGCCATAAAGCAGCTCTGGGTTCACTTCATTGCGTGCCTAGTTCTTCTTTTCGTTACGGCAGGGTTCGCTGCAATTCCGATTTGGATTTTCTATGGGGGGATGGGCAACTCCTTTCATAAGAAAGCCCTTCTGAGCAAGGGTTACCTAACCCAAGCCCAGTATGAACAAAGGCAAGGGACTTCCATGAACATGAGTGCAGCTGCCGCTGAATCACGGAACACCACGCCCAGCCACCCAAGCATTGCGGATGAACTGGCAAAGCTAGTACAGCTTCGCGACTCCGGGGCACTAACGGAGATTGAGTTTTCTGAGCAAAAGCGAAAGCTGCTGAGTTCTTGAACCGCCTCGAAGAAATGGATCAGTGGCGCCGCAATTGATTGCGGCAATGGTATACCTCACAGCATAAGAAGGGATTGAGGTGATGGCGACCAGCTTTCTGTACGACCGAATCACACATGGGCGGCCCTCGGCAACGGGTACGCTAGCCGAGCCCGAAGGTGCCCCCGAACCGCGCTTCGCCCTGCAAGGCACCGTCAATTGGATGCATGCTCTCGCCCTGGTTGTGCAGGACGAAGCTATCGATTGGCCTCAAATACAGGCTTTTTATAGTCAAGTACGGCGATTCTCGAGCCTGACGGACGCAGCGACAAACACCGTGTTCGAGCAGTTGCTGATGAGCCTTCATCACCTTTCGGCGCTGCATGCGATGGCCGCGACCAACAGCGATCGGGATCTTGCGCGAGTCGGGGTGATGGCTTGGTACTACGGCATTTATTGCGCCGCCAGCGCGATGATCGCGGCCAAGGACGGTTCCCAGCAACAGGATCACACCAGTACCGCGACTCAGTGGGACAGGCAGATCGCATCAGTTGGTTTGGCAGCCCCCCCTTTTGCTTTCCGACTGACCACTTTGGTCAAGAAGGATGCTGCGGCCGAGATCGCTGCCCAGCGTAAAGGCAACCACTTCACATTGGCTTCCCGAGCCACCAATGCGGCGGACGCTCGGGGTGCCTGCTTGTCCTATCTCAGTGGCACGAGAGACTACCGTGAGTGGCAGATTTGCGAAGAATTGAAGCTCAGGGAACTAGCCAAGCTCGGGTTGAAAGACTTTCGGACCAGGAAGGCCCAGCAACTGCGTGACGATCGTCTCCGGGGCAAATCACTCGGTTTTCTGCACCAGGCCTTTCGCTATCGAGGCAAGGCCAACTACCGTGATGCGCTGTTCCTCACCTACGAGGCGCAAGTGGGTACGGTCATCGATGGCTTCATCGGCGACATGGAGACGGTGCTCAGAGCCTTTTTGACGATGGCAGGGGGATTCTGCTCCAGGCGCGTCAATTCCGGCCACTGGGACGCCTTCTACGCCGACCTAAATGTGCATCTGGGGCTTGCCGTCATGCCGAAGGATGTCTGGATGTGAAGGGCGCTCGAGTCTGTCAGGTTGAAGTAGCCCCCCGATGGCGACCCGGCCAAGTGGTCCCGCAATTGATTGCGCCGATAGTGGGCAGCGCAGGCACTTTGGCAAGTCCCGCCGCACTCGGCAACGTGCCAGCCGTGCGCGTAAGCCAGCGAAATTCCGAACCGGATGTTCGCCCTCTCTGGCCTTAGTTGTGCTGGGTGCCCTGCCGCGCGAACAATAGACGCCAGCTGAGCAGGTCGTACTCAACTTGCCTAACCTCCTGTCGCTCAGTTGGACCAAGCATCGAGTGTGTTCCGTCTGTGACTGACTTTAGTGGCACGTACACCAGAATTGCCGAGCCTTTAGGCGACTGGAAGCACAGCGCTGCGAAGTACCTAATGAGGCCAAGGGATTGGCGTATTTTGTTTCGCTCTTCGATGGCACGAGCCAGGAGCCGCCCCCGCGTCATATCGTCAAGAGAGTCTGCTTGTTCCACTGAAACTGATACCAGGTACACCCGCTGAGCTACGTCGCGCGCGCTAGCGGCGATGCTGAAGTTGTATGAATACCATGCAACGAATGGAATCTTCAGGTTAATACCATCCTTCGTTGTGACTGGAGCTTCCTCTTCAATTTTTGTTTGATGAAGTACCAGCGGTTCCTCAATGCCCGCAGACATGGTAGGGGCTAGGTTCGGGAATCGATACGACACAAAGGATGAGTTCCCGAGCTCGGTGTACGACCTCTTGATTTCAGTGGCTGGGAAGGCGCCAGCGTGGACGGCCTGAAGCAACTCCAGTACGTCACTGCGTACTCGTTTGTCGTATTGAAATGTCAGGGTTAATTCATCTAGAGTCTTTTTGTCGCCGGTCTGGATAGTGAAGGGAATGGCTCCGAATACAGGCATGCTTGGCGTCGCGACCTGTTTGGATCCCACAAAAATGGTGGTGGTACCAGTCACGGATAGGGGGTGTCCAAATATGCCGACAGTGAAGTCCGCCTTATCCAAGCTTCCGGATTCCCTAGCGACACGCCATGTTGCGTCAACAGCAACAACGCTAACCACAATGGCAAGAATTGCCACGACGAGGCTCGCAAGAGTGACATAATAGGTCTTTAACTCCAATCTTGTCATTTTTCTCCCTCCGTAGGCTGCCTTTGCGCCAGATATCCTACCAGCAGATTGAAATAACAAATTTCCGAGTTTGGAGTCCTCCCCAAGGTCGTTGCCAGCACCCTCTTGACATTCTCGGCACTTTCGAAATAAGCACTCGGCTTACTCAATTCTCGCTCCTCTTGCAAGCTATTCTTGATGTTCTGATCGAAGACTTAAGCAGCCCCAGCCGGAATCTCGCGACAAGGAGGAATACCTACTCGCTATCCGCCTGGGTTTGTCGCCGCGCTACCGCGCGCTGATATTCAGCATCTACCGCTGCTTGCATTTGACCGCTGTGGATCACGGCCTTGCATGCAGGGCATGCCAAACTGATTCGGTCGCGCATCTGCAGTACGACCGTCTTCCCGCCGTTATCGAAGCACGCCTGACAGAGGTAGTACCACTGCTGCCGGTCGGCTGGCGCCTCCTTGAGCGTGTACGCGAACGAGTTGTTCCCGACAGGCACCAAGTGGTAGTTGTCGCGCTCGTCGGCCTGCGCTTTCAGCTCGCGGATCTCATTTTCGAGCTCGGCGATGCGCTGGTCAGCCGCCCGCGCTTCCCGGACACCCTTGAGCGCTTCCTGGGAGGCCTCCAAGGCGGCCATGTTGACGTTGCGCAACTGATCGACCATGTCCGCAATAGCCTTGTCGGTCAACGACTGATCCCGCGCCTTGATTGCATTCTTAAGCAGTTCCAAGGCTGCGCTGGCACTTGCGACTGCGGTGGACAGATCAACCATCTGGCTCTCCTGACGGGTAGATGATGGCGATGGTAGCAGGGGTTCGCCACCTCGCCGAAATGAAAGCGCCCCGATGCTGGGGCGGCAACGGGGCGCGATGGGACCAACGAATCGATAGGAGCGATGAAGGGACATCGTGGGCAGCGGAACCCATCCTTGTCCAAGCCGTGGCCGCGCTTCTATTCCCTCTCGGCCGGCAATGGGACGGCACTAAGCCGTGGCCGTGGGCCGGCGCGCCGTATGCGGCCGCGCCCGTTGAACCCGGCGCCATGCTGCATGAAGCAGCGCAATTGATTGCGCCGACAGAGGGCAGTGTACCTGCTCAGGCGGGAACATTATGACACCAGAAGAACGCGAATCAGGCTGTCGGCATATACTGTAGGCGTGCAGCGCATAAGAAGATCAACGGGCAATTTATTGGGCCAACACTAGCAGGCTGCGGTGTTGAATCTGGATCGCCCCGGGGCTGGTACCAAGTCCCGCACGCACCTGCGCCAAGAAAGGCCTGACGAGGGCAAGATGAACTACGACATCATCGGCGATGTTCACGGGCAAGCAGACAAGCTTCGCACACTCCTCCGACGGCTTGGCTATCAGGAACGCTCCGGAGTATGGCAGCACCCGGACCGCACTGCCATCTTTGTCGGCGACTTCATCGACCGCGGCCCTCACCAGCTTGAGACGGTCAACTTTGTGCGTCGAATGGTCGAGGGCGGGCACGCCCTGGCCGTGATGGGCAATCACGAATTCAATGCAATCGCGTGGTATCTAAAGGACCCGGTACAGGAAGGCGAATACCTACGCCCGCACAGTGGCGAAGTCGGGGAAAAGAACCGCCGCCAACATGCTGCATTCTTAGCCGAAGCCGAGGACAAGCCAGAGCACCGTGAGGCCATTGATTGGTTCCTCACCCTCCCCCTCTGGCTGGAGCTTCCGGAACTTCGAGTTGTGCATGCCTGTTGGCATCCCCGCTACATGGCCGATCTCACACCTGTCTTGGGACCTGGAAACCGGCTGGACGAAGCCTCGGTAGCCGCCGCAAGTCGAAAAGGCACGACCGAATACCGCGCGGTGGAAGCGCTCCTCAAAGGAATTGAGGTCCGACTCCCTCCAGGCAGCTCGTTTCGAGACAAGGACGGGATTGAGCGCCACAGCGCACGCGTTCGCTGGTGGGATTCCACTGCGATAACGTACCAGCAGGCGGCGTTGGTTCCTCCGCGCAGCGACACGCACCTAACGGACGATGAAATCCCCCACGAGGCGCGCGCGGGGTATGCGAACGACAAGCCCGTGTTCTTCGGACACTATTGGCTCAACGGTGAACCTCAGATTCAGTCTCCACGCGTGGCTTGTGTTGACTATAGCGCGGGCAAGAAGGACGAGCCCCTGGTCGCGTATCGCTTCGACGGCGAATCCGAATTGGATGCGAGCAAGTTCGTAAATTCCCACTGAGGGGGCGGCGCACACCCACAGCAAGCTGAAGGGAAAAAAAATGTGCCGTGCGGCGAGGTCAGTGCGAACGGCTTTGGCAGCGGCAGCGGCCACCAGCGCTTCGTCACCTGGGCAAGTTCGCTTTGGCGCTCAATGACAGCGACGCTTCTTCCCGCGCTTGAATCTCTTGAATCGATACCCACTTGTGATCGGGCGCTCCTCTCCTTGACCTCATGGGCGGCCTTATGCCCCAGAAGGGCGATATTTTTCCAGTGCCGGATGGCATCGTCGGCATGATACGGAGCTAAAGATGACCTACGACTACTATGAATTTGGTGAAGAGGGCGGGAGCTTGATGCGGCGTGCTGAGGACGGCGTTACGCTGTCCCGCCTGGACAAGGCCACCGGGGAATGGGTCGAGGACAACTACCTGTTCACCTACCTGTACCGAGGCGACTCCGAGGAGATTTCGGAGGATGAAGCCAAAGCATTGGCTGCCAAGCTGTGCCCCGGCCAAGAGCTACCATTCGACTGACTTCCACCGCAATTGATTGCGCCAGCCGCCAGTCGACAGACGGCGGGACTTGGCACCGCAACTGATTCCGGTAACCGCGCCGGGGTCGGGATGTGCCGCTGGCGCCCACCGCACCACCGCAAGTGATTGCGGTGGGAATTCCGAGAATGAAGCCAAGATGCTGGCCGAGAAGCTGTGCCCGAGTACCGTCGAAAAGTGTGTGCGAGTTACGTTGTCACTGACAGCCAGCTTACCGAACCGGAATCCATGGTCTGAGCCTCGATTCCAACGTTTGCAAATCGCTTTCAGGCAGACGCTTCAGGCGCTTATTGGAAAAGTGCTCGAACTCCTCGACCGATAATTCAACAAGATGAATGCCATGCTTCGGGAGAACTTGGCGTCGGCGCTCATCGTAATGCTGTCGCTGGACACAGCGCGGGATACCGCTGGCTGTCAGCCGCTTGTCGAAAAATGGCACAGATTCTGTGTGTTGCCGCTCACGATACTCGATAACTAAGTTCTGCTCCGGATAGTACCCATCGACGGGCAGCATCGTGCCCGCATCTCCTGTGAGAAATGGAAATCGGTGTTGCCGCCTACAACGCGTACCCATCACCTCATCACACAGATCAAGGATGTACGCTTCGTCTCGATCTTGGCGGACAGACGATTGACACACACCGGTCGTGCTAGGCGTTCCCGATGGTGGAATTCTGCCTCCTCCGTCAGCGGGCAATGAAGAATTCAGGCCTTTTCGTTCCGATAGGCCTGCATGGACGTAAGAGATTGAAATTGTCCCGTTTTCCACCAGATAATCGAAGTCGGCGACCGTGAACCCATCACGATGGCGGCCGAAGTCGTTTATGTAGAACCCAAGATTGCGCAGTTGTCCGCGAATTCGCTTTTGTTCGTCAGTCTCTGCACGGACCTTTCGCGACAGTAGATCGCGGATTTCCCATGCTTCTTCCTGGCTGAAGTTGACCCTGCTCCGCATAGTCTCGGCACCTAGACGGTGTGCGCAACGACGAATAGAGAGGTTGGACACCTTGCGTCCCATGATGACGAACAAGCGGCTCATCGGTCAAGTCCATACGTGCGAGCAATCTGTGCTTCCTGCCGACACGAATATCCACCGCAGTGCAATCATCGTCGAGGTGGCGGCGCTCGTGCGGTCGGTCCAATCGACGCCGCTCCAGCAGAAACTGATCTGTAAGTATCAGACATCGCTTGACAATGAGTTATGTCGGGCCATCCGCGCTCTGCGCGAGACGCAGGAGTGGCGACTCCAGACGCTGGACAATGGAGCCCCCCATGGCAGCACACCAAGGCGCGACTAGCGAGTGGCTTCGTTTGGGAAAGCTTGGCAGGCAGCCAACACTGCAGTACTGCGCTGAGCTGCCAAGACCAGCACACATACATGACAGCAAGTAGTGCTTGCCCAATCACATTGCCGCAATTGATTGCGGCTACTCTCGGCGTCTGCGGAGCGCGAAATGTTCGGCAAAACCGAGCTTCTTTGATCCCGCCACCACAGCACCACGATTCAGGTGCGTCTGTATCTGCTCTTACCCCCTAGGCCGGCAATTGACACCAAGCGTGCAAACCGACATCCTCATATTCAGAATTGACTACTTGGCAGTGGCCTGATCACCCGAATGATTAGCCAGTGGATAGACTTGACCGAATTGGGAAGTAACCCCTGGGTGCTTCCCATCTACACAGCGATCAATCAGGCGGTCGGCCGTGGCGCGACAACACCGCTTTCGAGCAAGAACAATGCATTGGGCCTACATTTGACCACCCGGCTTAACATCCTTCCGCGGGTTTTGACTCGTTTAAGCCAAGGACTCCGATCGATTGAAGCCCAGGCGCATCAGACCTTTCAGAATGCAAATCGCTCGGCTCCTAACGCTCCCGGCGTAGCGCTAACGGTCAGCCATGACACCAAGTACCTGGTAATCGCTGACGTGCAGTCGCTATTGACCGAACTCAACACGGCACACGAATTGATCCGCAAGTTCGCCCTGGCGTTGCACGCGCATGCTGGCCACCCCCTTGCACCCAACGCTCGCATTCTGCCGTCGCTGCCGGCAGCACAGCGGCGCCCAGAGGACGGTGTTTGGCTCAGAAAGCTGGATCGTGACAGGAACTTCGTCGCGCACGAAGGCACCCTCTATCTTGCAATAGACATATCCAACCCTGCCAGTTGGGATTTCTTTCTGCGGAAAAGCAATACGCGTCAGTTTCGCCGCCCGGCAGACTATTGCCATCTTGCTGACCTGCGGATTATTGTCAGTGGCTTCGATCGCTGGAAAGCACGACTACAGACACACCTTGTTGATCTATTCAACGCACTGTAGCAAGTGCTCACGCCACCCGGAAAATTTAGGCTCCCCGATCTGTGTAAAGGGGCAAGCCACGTCATGACGACGAGGTAATCAGTCGATGTACAACATAGCGTTGGACGTTGAGCCGACCTCGCCTGACCATCTGGGATGGGCAAGTGGTTCCAACAGGACCACCCGAAGAAGGCGCCCAAGCGGTAATCCAGCGCAATTGATTGCGCTGCCACAGAAGGCGTACCCATGTCGATACAATGGACTCCGGCGCTCTTCCTTCGTGCTCGGGTATTTGTTCTCTAGTGCGCGAACGGTCGCAGCACCATCGCGCTTTCCGGCAACTGGACGCTGGAGATATTGCGAAACACGAAGCCAAGCAAGGCAAGACCGCCATTGAAGTAGACATGGAATACGGCTGCGCCGCTATCATCGCCTGCCAGGCCGTACTGGTAGAAATACTGGTCGTGCAAGCTGGTCCCCTGGCGCCTCAGTTCGCCCACACCAGGAATGATCTCAGCAAGCAGATTTGGCGGTGGCCGTTGGTCCAGCGGCGTTGCATTCGAATACCACCGGAACACGATCCCGCCTTGCAACGGCAAAATCGCCCTGGTGTGGAAGTAGTACAGACTCAGGAAAATCTTGGTTGCGTAATAGCCGACCGCTTCGCCAATTCGGGGATGATCGATCGAGATAATCGGGGCATCCTTTGTTGTCATCCCCGACGGCAACTTCTGACCATGGGTTCGCAGCCATCGGCGCACCTCTCCGCTGCTAGGTTCCAGGGAACGATAAAGATCGGGATCCTTCCGCGCAATCGTTGTCATCAAGACTTCAATTTCGCGCTGCGTTTCGGGGTTAGCGTGGCTGTCGGTCGCAATGCGACAAAGCAATGCAGTCAAGGTCTCGTATCGAGCGGTGAAGTTGTTGCACGCCGAGCAAGCCGGAAAAACATAGCCTTCCGGCCAGAGCCGCCCCCGGAAAAACGACCGCGAGGGAATATGGTCTTGCGTGTCGGCCGGGGTGTCCCCGCCGCAAAAGCAGCACGTCGGATGCTCGCTATAGAACTTTGCTTTTCGTTGACTTGCCGTTCCCATGTTTCCCCCTGACTGCTGCAATCCGATTGCTACGTACCGACTGTTGATCGTTGCAGCCGATCAAAGGAGGCCATTAGATCGGCAAGGAGAGAGCGCTGCGTCTCGCGATACACAGCCGCATCTGTATCCAAGCCCAGTTCAGCTCTCATGGCAAGGATTGCATCCGCCTGTGCCGCTTGTAGCTTCGGCATGTTCCTATCGAGTACCCCTCGTACCGCATTGAAGTAGGCCGCGTTGTGCTGGGCGAAATGCATGGCAGTTGCTCGCGGGTCCGCGAGGGCCGCACGGTCTTGTAGCGTTGCATTGCGCAGCGCCGTCACTTCATGAACAAAGATTCCGAGCGCAGAACCGAAGCGAAGGCACATTCGCGCCGTATCATCGGAGCCCGCCAACTGAACAGGCGCCATCTTTGCGGCGACATCTGACATCGCTCGAGTAACTTCCGACGTTGGCAGACTAGGATCGACGGCCAATCCCATCGTGATCTGCGCTTGCCCTATCACTTCGATTGCGGGAAAAAACACATCGCGACGAAGCTGCATTAGGCGCGCCGCTTGATCGCGTTGCTTCTCGTAGTCAATCTGCATCGCCCGTTTCTTCTCGTCGTGCTCATGTTCCTGCTTCTGTTTCCTTCCATCGTGCCGGTGATCCTGGTCCTGCTTTTGCTGATCGCGATCGATCTGCAGCTGTTGGATCCGTCGCGCGTTCCAGGCAGTAACGAGCGACACAGCTATCGATCCAAACATCGACAGCAACGCGCCAACGATAGTACCCGCCAGGGCAAACATGGCGGCGATTGTTTCCTTTGGGGACGTTTGAAACCAAGCGAAGAAGGATTCCATAGGGCGGGCGCTTGTCGGGACAGGTGCTTGTGTCACAGTTCGGCCATCAGGTACAGCAGAGGCCACCTACTGCTTCATGGAGCAGACAGCAATTCCGCAAGTGCGGATGATCCTTTGGAATGTCATCCCCTGGTGGAATGAAACGTGGAAGATAACAAACCCGGAATTGATCACCGGCGTCCAGCGGCTTCTGGAGCTGGTCGCAGTTCTAGAAGGATTGCGTGTCATTGTGCCTGTTGGGAGAAAAGCACAGAGCGCCAAGCCGTACGTAAATGCTGCACTCCAAAAAGGCTCATTCTCCCGACTGCCTTTTATTTGTTCGGGCCATTCCCCCTGCTCCGAGCCCCTGGCTTGATCGATGGAGCACGATCCCTGAAGGTGTGTCCCCTTGCCTCCCGCCCATCGCAATTGATTGAGGTGGCGATTCAGACGCCATCGCCGAGAACGAAGCCGAAGCACTGGCCGAGAAGCTGTGTCCCGGCCAAGATGTGCCGTTTGACTGACTTCCACCGCAATTGATTGCGGTGGCGGCCGCACCATCAGCGCCAATCGTATCCTCATGCCGAGTCACCAACGCATTAGGAGTTGTCGGTCCCCGAGACCTCGCCGGAGTACCGTCTTGCCGAGATTCAGCTTCTCCCTCATGGTCATGCCACCTGCCCAACGACATCCATCAGCTTGGCGTAGTCGGTGACGACGTCATATTTCACGCGATCCTGAGTAATGCGCTGGTTTAGTTCGTCGAAGAACTTCCTGGCACACTCGACCTTCGTCTTTTCGATTTCCCGCAGCTTCAGCGACGACATCGAGCCTTTCGTCTCCGCCACGAAATAAATATACTTGACGCTTCCGGATTTGAACGAAATCGCCCAATCCGGATTGTAATCTCCGACAGGAGTCGGGATCAGGAAACCTCGAGGCAGCTTGGCATAAACGACCACCTCACTGCTGGTATCGAGCTCTTTGACGAACTCCCTCTCAACGTCGGAATCTGTGATCGCGTAGTCATAGACGTGGTTCTTCAGCTTCGCCGTTGCGCGGGAAAAATCCTGTCCGGTTTGGTTGGCCGTAAAGATGTCGACGTCGTATCGCTGTTCAACCTCGTCGTAGGCCAACCGCTCGATCACCATCGCAGCCTTCTGCTCAGCGATGATGCGCGATGCCTCGGAGATGAAATGCTCTGGATTCTGCTTGAACTGTCCGAACACGGCTGCCTCGATCTGTCCAAGTATGCTTGCCGTAGTGTCTCGGGTGAGCTGTGAGTTCTCTGCCACCTTCCCGACCAGATCGTACTTCACGAGCGAATGGATCGAGTCTCCGTACTCGGAAGTCGTCTCCTGGATCTTGAATCCATCGCCATTGCGAAGCTGGTCATCGGTTAAGCCGTCGTGCTGGACGCCGATTTGCACCGTGTATTGAAGCGGCGTCACTCGCAGCTGACTGTTGAGCGCGCTGATGCACTTCTTGATCAGTTCCCGGGAATCGAACTCGACGCGATAGACCGCCTTCCGATTGATCCGCGACCAGAGCTCCTGGAACTCCTTCTTCTCGAAGTTGGCATTGAGTGGGTTTGTCTTGGGCTTCCGGCCATCGTCGACCTTGGGCAGCTGCGCATCACTGAAGACGCTGTCGATCAGCTGGAAAACCTGGTCCGCGTAGGGCTTCAGCTCTTCCGGCAATGCCGCCAGCGTGCCCGTCGCCTTGGCCTCGTGATAGGCCTCCGCGATCTGGTCGGTGTTGTCGGTGTAGTCGTTCTTCGCCAGGTAGCGATAGATCTGCTTCGCCATTGCACCGGTCACCTCGACCGGTCCTTGTTCCGTTGTGATGGTCTTGCCGGCGAAATATGCTTCCGTCGCCTGCCGCGGGCGCGAGGACAGGGTTTCGGCGATTTCCTTTTGCAACCCGGCCACGAAGTTCTTGTAGCTTTCGCTGGCAACCACCGTCAGGACGTTGATGTCGTGGACGATTGCCGGATGGTCCATCCGATCGCCATGCTGGTCAACGCTCAGCCGCAGGCCACGGCCAACCTCCTGGCGTCGGGAAATGGTGTTGTCGCTGTGCTTGAGCATGCACATGACGAAGACATTGGGGTTGTCCCATCCTTCGCGCAGAGCCGAGTGCGAGAAGATGAAACGAACCATCCTTTTGGCTCGATCTTCTGCACTGTCGTGTGGCCCATGGAATGCCAGAAGGCTCTCTTTGTCTTTCAGGATCAAGTCATAGGCATCGACATCGTCGGAATCGACTGCACGGGCGCCGACGGCCGGGTCCTTCAGTCGGTTCGTCTTCTTGTCGATCGAGAAATAGCCGTTGTGGGTCTTGGCCGCATCGATCTCGCCGATGTACTTGCGATATGCCTCGTTGTCGATGGCAAGCTCGGACAGGTACTCCGCCTTCAACAGATCGTATTCTTCCTCGAAAATACGGGCATACTCCCCCTTCTCGTCGGCTTGGTCATAGTCGCGGTACTTCACCACCTCGTCGATGAAGAAGAGGGACAGCACCTTGATCCCTTGCGCGAAGAGCTGCTTTTCCTTGTCCAGATGCGCCTTGATCGTCTCTCGGATCTGGATGCGGCGGATGTCACGCTCAGACACGTCGCCATTGGCCTCGCCCGCCTTCAGGACCTCGCCGTTGGTGAACTCGACCGTGTCGGTGTTGTAGTCGATCTGCGAGATGGTGAAACCGCGGTACTGGTCCAGTTCGTCAGACTCCACGAAAAGATCGTCCCGGTATTCCAGTCGCCGCAACTGCCGTTTGATCTCGCCCGACTTCAGCTTCACCTCGAGCTCGATGCGCGCCACCGGCGCCTTCTTCGAAATGTCGATCCCTTCGAGGTAGAGGTAGGCGTTCGTCCCGGCGAGGCCGCGCGTCTGGATACCCCGCACAGCAATCTTCTTCACCAGCTTCTGATTGTAGGCGTCCAGCGCGTCGAGGCGGTGGATGCGCTTGTGCTGGGTCCGGTGCGTCGCCGAATAGCGCAGGATCATCAGCGGCTTGAACTTCGGCAGCGCCCCCATCGTGGCCGCGCCTTCCATCTTCTGTGGCTCGTCCAGGATCAGGATCGGTCGGTTCGAGGCGATCACGTCGATGGGCTTACGCGACTGGAAGTCGTCCAGCTCGTCATAGATACGGCGGTTGTCCGCACCCCGCGCATTGAACGCCTGGATGTTGATCACCATCACATTGATCCCCGCGTCCGAGGAAAAGCTCTCCAGCTCGTGCAGGCGCTTCGAGTTGTAGATGAAGAACCGCGCCTTCTTGCCGTAGCTTTCGTTGAAGTGGTCGGCCGTGATCTGCAGCGACTTGTAGACTCCTTCGCGGATGGCGATCGACGGCACCATGATGATGAACTTCGACCAGCCGTAGCGCCTGTTCATCTCGAAGATGGTCTTGATGTAGCAGTAGGTCTTGCCCGTGCCCGTCTCCATCTCGACGTCGAGGTGGATGCGCGTGGCGGCCAGCGCGTCGCGCCGGTAGGTGGCAGGGGCCGCGTTACGCTGGTTGTTGCGGTCCAGCACGGTGAAATCGTCCAGCCGTTGCGAGACGGGCAGGTTCTGGCGGCGCTGGACCTCCTGGATGTTCTCGATGATCTGCGGCTCGCTCAGCGCGATGTCCGCGTTTTTGAAGCCTTCCTCGAAGGCGCTGGCCTGCGCCTTGCGACCTGGGTCGATGCGATAGGTCAGACTGTCGATCTTGGGCTGACCGGCGAAGCAGTCCACGACGGACTCGACGGCATGGGTCTGATAGGGCTGGACCTTGAACTTTAGCTTCATGGCCGCCCTCAGATCGCTTTGACTTCGGTGGTTGGCGAGAGCTGGCAGAAGATCTGTTCGACGTTGATCTTCACCGCGTCCGAGACGAAGCCGTTGTCGCGGAAGACGACGCGCAGGGGCTCGTGACGGGCAAGCTCCTTCACCAGATCCTCGGTCACCCCGTGGTCGAAGCAGGCGACAAGGGCGTTGTCGTCCACGAAGAAGACGGTCTTGCCCTGCACGGTCTCGCGCCGGATAGGCAGTGTCAGATCCACGCCCCAATCGACCAGCACCTGGAACAGCAGGTCCTCGGCCGTGCGGCCCTCTTTCACATTGTCCACCGTGTCGAGCAGGTCGCGCTGCGACAGCTCGTCGGGGCGGTAGAACACATCCTTCATATTCGACGTATCCAGCTTCAGCACGCGGAAGCCGACATCGTTTTTCCAGCCAGGATCGCAGGGCCCCTCAACGGCGGCTGCGCCAGCTTTCCGAACGCGCTCTTTGGAAACTTCTGACAGAACCAATGGTCGGCCGTTTTTCTTCATCATTTTGATTGCCGCTTGGACGGTCTTCTTGGCGGTTCCTGTCGTCGAGGCCTCCGCTTCCTCCAAGCTCTCAGGCAACTGAACCATGATGAACCTGTGGTTCGTCCCGTAGCTCGCATTTGCTTTGAATACTGCTTCGGCAGTGCTCGCCGATCCCGCGAAGAAGTCCATGATCAAGGCATCGCGGTCGTTTGGCGTAACGTATTCGATCAGTTTCGCCAGCTCTTCGTGATCCTTTGGGTTTGTGAAGACTTTTGCGCCCATGAGATTGCGCAGATACTTCACTGAGACCTGCGACTGCTTGTAGAAGTAGGAACCGCGAACCTGCGTGGCGAATCCGGTATCATCTTCTTCCTCCCCGTTATCATCCTCAGCATCAACGTCGCTCACCTCGGTTTCTTCTGGAATGGGACGAATATGGGCTTTTCGGAAAGGTGGCTCGGTATGGTCCTCACGAAACTCCACAAGCCCCAACTTAATTTGGCGCTGCATTTCATCGGATGAGGCGTAAATCCAGCCGCGCTCAGGAACGGCACACGGCTGTCCAGTCTTCGGATGGGGAACATCGTATCGCGGCCCGTCACCGCCTGGCCAAGAGATGTCGCGATCTCTCCACGGCCCATGCTTGTCTACGCGCTTATAACGAGACCATTTCTTCGCTGGGTGGCTCTTGGGCAAATCAGAGTACCACTGGGAGATATCTGCTTCTATTGCTTTGAAGTCATCGCCATGAATCTCTCTAAGCCGCAGAAACTCTTCCCAAATATCACTGGCGCCCGGTTTCTCCTCTCGCCAGACCTCTTTCCTTTCACGCAGCTGCATAACGTTCTTGGCAAAAACCAATAGGTATTCGTGCCCTACGGAAAAGAACTTTGCGTCGTTCTTCCGACCTTTCTCCCAAACCAGCTGCGCGATGAAATTCTTTTCCCCGAAAACCTGGTCCATCAGCTTTCGAAGGGCGGACTGCTCATAGTCATCAATGCTAACCATGATTAGGCCGTCATCTTTCAGCAGCCGTTTGGCAACCGTCAGACGGGCGTACATCATCGACATCCAGTCAGAATGGTATCTGCCCCGAGTCTCAGGATTTGCGACCAACCGGCTACCTTGCTCGTCTCTCGCGCCGCTCTCCGTTTCATAGTCCTCTTTCGACGCGAAAAAATTGTCCTTATAAATAAAGTCCTTACCGGTGTTGTAGGGCGGATCGATGTAGATCAGCTTCACTTCACCCAAATAGGTCTCTTGCAAGAGCTTCAGGACATCTAGATTGTCGCCTTCAATGAAGAGGTTTTGCGTGGTGTCAAATTCCACGCTTTCTTCACGCGACGGACGCAGGGTCTTGGTGATTGGCGCGTTCGCCGTAACGAGCGCCTCCCGCTTCCCCGGCCAGTCCAGCCTATACCGCTCCTGCAGGCCTTCGACGATGGATTCGGAAAGTTCCTGGCGCAGCTGGTCAAAATCCACCGCCAGCTTCACGCTGCCATCCTCGCCCTTGACCTCAGTCACGCAGCCGGGAAACAGGTCGCGGATGCGGGCGATGTTGTCCTGAGTGAGATTGGGCGAATGCATTTTCGGTCTGTCCATGTTCTTTTCCTCGATCCGCCCGTATTCAGCGGTTCAATTGTTCAAGTTCGGTTTTCAGTTTCCGCAACGTGGCGTTGATCTCCACTTTGCGGTTGAATTGCTTTTCTCTTTCCAGCCGAGCGGCGGTCTTCTCCACCTCGCGCCGCTTGGCCCGCGCCTGCTCCACGCGCGCCACCAGCTCGGTGAGCCTCTCCTGCGGGCGCGGTGACAGGGGTATCAGGCGGTGCAGCAGCTGCTCGTACAGGCTGGCCAGATCCACCGCCAGCGGCATGGCGGCGCGTGGGCTCCCGACCGGCAGCCAGTCCGTTGCAAAGTAATCGGAGAGAACCCAGCGGCTGGCATCCGCTTCGTTCGGGCGTTTGTGGCAGGAAACCACCTGCGTGCGACCGTCGAAGGCCAGCTCGAAAATGATGGGGAACTGTACGGCCCCATCAATGCAATGCAGCACGTCCTGGTGCAATTCCGGCGTCTTGAGCTGGAGGGTGAAGACCTGAATCTCCGGCACGCCCGGTCGCGCAGCAAGATTGATGGTTTCCGGAGCCAGCTTGTATTGCCAGATGATCTGATCGACCTGTTTGACGAACAGCTCTTTCACTCGCATATTGGCCCCGCTGCGCTCGTAAATCTTGTTCTTGGGCAGCGTGCGGCCAAAGGCTGCGTTCGCAGGGTAAATGACGAAGGCGGGATGGCTGGTTTGACTCATCAGACCTCCTGTATCACCAGAAAGGCGATCAGTTCGAAGTCATCCAGCCCGGAGATGGTGTGCGTCAGGGCCGTGGTTTTGCCGCCGGTGAACAGACTGTCCAAGTCTTTTTCTTCCTTGACCTCGATCATCGAGCGGATGGCCTTGTTCAGGAGATCGGAGTACGCCTGCATCTTGCGGCCGTCCGCCGTCTCCTTGTTGAACCGTTGGCACGCCTCGGCAATGGGCTGCGCCTGCCCTTTGCAGCAGGTGCGCGCCAGATCAAGCAGGCGTTTGACCTCGGTATGGTCGTGAACGACGTCGCCTTCGCGGTTGATGTAGATGAGGTAGTAGGGGTGCAGCCGATTGTGCTGGGGCAAGTGGGCGGGTGGATTGACGCCCGCGTTGCGATTGCGCAGGGTCAAGATCGCGCCGGGACGCAGGCCAAGATCCGGGTTAGCGGGCACCACGGCGTGCAGGCCGGTGGGGGCCTTCTCGAGGTCACCGTGGGCCTTGACGTAATTGAGCAAGTCCATGCGGAAGTCGTTGAGACCCAAGTCGGTGATGGAGACACCGGTTTTCAGGTCTTCCAGCTCGATCACTTCCTCTTGCAAGCGGCGCAGTTGCTCCTTGCGGTAGGACACGTCGTTGGCCTGCGCGGAGAGGACGTTATCGTCGCCAGTGGCGGTGACGTCGGCAATCACCATCCGGCTCTCGACGCGCTCCTTCAGTTTGATGTATTCGTCGAGAGTGATGTCAGGCCAGTAGTTGACCAACTGGATGCTGCTATTAGGCGAGCCGATGCGATCTACGCGGCCGAAGCGCTGAATGATGCGCACCGGGTTCCAGTGGATGTCGTAGTTGATCAGGTAGTCGCAGTCCTGCAGGTTCTGGCCTTCCGAAATGCAGTCGGTGCCGATCAACACATCCACTTCCGCCGGTTCGTTGGGCAGCACAAAGGCCTTCTCTTTGGAGCGCGGCGAGAAGAGGGTGAGCAGCTCCTGGAAGTCGTAGCCCTTCGCCAGCGTCGACCTGGGTGCGCCCTTGCCTGTAACCTTGGCCGTGTGCAGTGACTGGCTGGCCTGCAGCTCGGGAGCCAGATTCGCGTACAGGTAGTCCGCCGTGTCGGCGAAAGCTGTGAAGATCAGCACCTTCTTGTTGCCGGGGTTGATCGGGTTGGCGATCTTTTCGAGCATATGCGCCTTCAAGTGCTGGAGCTTGGCATCGTCGGAGGGCGTGATCTTGTTCATCGAGGCGAGCAGCGCGTCGATGATTTCTATATCAATCTTCAACTCGTGCTCCCACGACGGCAGGTCCATATCGGCGAGGTTGATCTTGACCTTGCCGCCGATGTCACCTCTGTCATCATCGAAGTCGGGCAAATCGTCCTCTTCGGTGTCCAGGTTTTCGAGCACTTCGGTGAGGTCTCCCACACTGGCAGCACTGCCGGTCTGGTTGAATGCCGCGATCTTGGCCAATGTACGCAGATGGTTGTCGCGCAGCGATTGCAGCGTGAGTCGGAACGAGGCTACCGAGCTCTCCAGCCGCTTGAGCAGGTTCACCGTCATCAGGGCCTGCAAGCTCTTCTCACGGTCGGCCTGACGTAGCGTGCCTTTGCTACCGACTTTGGTGTCGTACATCTCTTCGTACTTCTTCAGTCGGCTGGGCAGGATGTAGCTAACAGGGGCGTACACGGCGAGTTTGAGCCGGGACAGTTGCTCGAAGATCTCGTTGAAGCCCATCACATCCGCCCGCTTCGTCAGCGGGCGATGGAACGACAAGGGCTTGCGGCGCTCGGGGAAGTGGCCGATGTCCTTGGTGTCGTAGAAGGTTTGGATATGTTTGCGTGAGCGAGCAATGGTGACGCTGTCGAGCAACTCGAAGAAGTCGAAGTCCAGGCTGCCCAGGATTGCACGCGCGGTGCGCTCTTCTGGCGGAAGCTTCGACCAGGCATTGAAGGCCTTCTGCGCATTGCGAAAGACTTCCTCGACCGATTTGCTGGTGCGCAGCTTCTTGCTCAGGTTTTCTGAGTCCCCTTCGTAGGCCAGTGCCAGCTGATTGCGCAGGTCATTGAAGCGGTTGTTCACCGGGGTGGCCGAGAGCATCAGCACCTTGGTCGTCACACCTTCCTTGATGACCTTGTTCATCAGCTTCTGGTATCGGGTCTCCTTGTCCTTATAGGCGTCGTTGTTGCGGAAGTTGTGCGATTCGTCGATGACAACGAGATCGTAGTTGCCCCAGTTGACGCGGTTCAGGGGCGTGCCGAACGACTCACCGCTGGTGCGACTGAGGTCGGTATGGCAGAGCACGTCATAGTTGAACCGGTCGCGGGCGAAGATGTTGGTTTTGAGGTTCCGGCTGTAGTTGAGCCAATTGTCCGCCAGCTTCTTGGGACAGAGCACCAACACCGAGCGATTGCGCAACTCGTAGTACTTGACCACGGCCAAGGCGGTGAACGTTTTGCCCAGGCCTACGCTGTCGGCCAGGATGCATCCGCTGTAGGTTTCCAGCTTGTTGATGATCCCGGTGGCCGCATCCTTCTGGTAATTGAAAAGCTTCTGCCAGATCAGCGTGTCCTGGTACCCCGTGCGGTCGTTAGGCAGGACGTCCTCGTCGATGTCATCCAGGAACTCATTGAAGATGTTGTAGAGCATCAGGAAGTAGATGCTCTCCGGGGAGTTTTCCTGGTAGACCGACGCAATGTGATCGCAGATCTGCGTCGTAACGTCTTCCAACTTCTCTGGGTCGTTCCAGATCTGGTCGAAAAGGCTCAAATACGTCAACGCAAAGGTCGGCTCGTCCATCTTGTTGACAAGATTGGAAACCGCATTGCCTTGCTGATATCCGAGATCAACAGCCGTGAAACCGTGAAGCGGCATGTAGGCGGTGTCGGTACAAGACGCTTGCACACAAGCGAATTGCTGCATTGGCGCTTTGGTGTGATTGCTCTTGAAAGTCGCCTTGCGCCGCATCCAGTCTCCGCATTCTTTCGCGATGGCGCGCTGGGTGAGCTTGTTGCGGAGCTGAATCTCGAACTCGCTGCCGTAGAGGCTGCGCTCACGATCCAGCTTCGGGATGTGAAACTCCTTCCGCTCTTTCCGGATCTTGTCCGTCGCCTCGTTGGCAACGAAGGTTGGCGAGGTGAAGATGAAGCTCAGTTCGTCGATCTTCTCCAGCTCCGCTTTCAGCGCTTCGAAGGCGTACATCGAAAAGCACGAGGCTGCGATCTTCAGCCGAGCACCTGGCTTGAGCGTTTGCTTGAGATCGTCGCCGAGCAGGCGGTTGACGTTGTCGATGAGTTCCATCAGGAGTCCGCCATTGGAGACACGGTGTAGCCTGGCGCAAGCAGTGCGTTCTTCACGCCATATAGCGCCAGATGGTCTTTGAGCCACAGGCGGTACTCGGAGCCACGCAGGCTGTGGTCGGGTGAGCAGTCCACGCTCCAGCGACGGAGCATGTATCCCGCAGTAGCAGCCCGAAGCTTCAGCGCCAGCATGCCACCGGTGAAGTTGTAGTCGCGCGCCGTAACTTCAGGCCTCGGCTGGTCTGGATGAGGAACCAACTCGATCTCGACGATCCGCGTCCATTGGATGTCATTGTCAGGGCGCTCATTGGCCTGAGCCTCTTCGTCCAGCATCTTCGGCACTTCGATCCGCGTGATGACAAAGTCACGGAACTCACCGGTCTTGCGATCAAAGGCCCGGACTTGCCAGCGCAGTCCGGTGTCGACCAGGGCAAAGGGCACGATCACTCGCTCCGACTCTCCGCTGCTGATCGAGTGATAGCGGATAGCCACTGGGCGCTTGGCGTGGATGGCCCGGCAGATAGGGGCCAACACATCCATCCTGGGGCTGCTCAAAGCCGCTGGTGATTCGCAGGGCAGCAGCGGATGCGACTCCCCGTTCACGCCATCGCCAAACCCCAACGAGAGCGCCGACAGCACGCGGTGCGGTCCGTGCTCAAAGATCGGCGCAAAGTCCTTGCCGATGCGATAGACCTTGCTGCTGCCGTCGAACTCGATATTCTGCGGAGCGATTTTGCGGTACAGGGCAAGATCTCGTGTTGCGCCCGCCGGCGCTACACCGAAACGGCCCGTCAGATCGGGGCGGCCAATCTCTCCCATGAAGTAAAGCCGGAAGTCGATATAGGCCAGCCGCTCGCGATGAGCGTGGTTCAGGCTTTCGACGCGCTGAGGAAGCATGGCCTGGCGCTCCTCAGCCACCGCATACGGCAGAGGGACCGAAATCGACTTCTCGATTGCTCATTCGGAGACCGTTCACATCATCAAAATGATGACATTGTGCATCTGGATTCGAATTTGAGCAAGCGGCCGGGAGCGACCAAATCACCAAATCCAAGCCTCTCAAGGCCGCGGCGTTACTATTACTGGATCGGGAAGCGGTCGCGGGTTCGGTTCCGTGCCACTTCCGACGAACTTGGCACCCCTCACCGCAATTGATTGCGGCGCCGATTGGGGCGCGCCTGCAGCAGCGCCCCGCATCCCATCGAGGTGGCCATGAGGAACCCTACCGATACGCGAACGCCGCCGCGCTCAGTCGCTGCCCCGGTACTGACCGTCCATCTGGCCATCCTCGCAATCTGTTGGGGTCAATCGGCCAGAAAGAAAAAAGGGTTAGCCGCTACTAACCGGCTAACCCTTCTTGTGTATGGTCGGGGCGAGAGGATTTGAACCTCCGACCACCTGAACCCGGTCGGGCCGCCAGCGCACTCAATTGCGCTATTGTGGCTACAAATGCACAATTCTCACCAGAACTCTTCTTGGCATTCCGGATGGCTTTAGAAGGTTATTTACGCTTGGCAAGTCCTTACCCCAGCCTTACCCAAGCCCAAATGGACAAGGGCCTAGCCGAAGCTAAGCCCTTGAAAATATTGGTGGGTCGTGCGTGACTCGAACACGCGACCAACGGATTAAAAGTCCGCTGCTCTACCGACTGAGCTAACGACCCGAAAAAACAGAACCGCGATTATAGTGAGGCAGATTACAAACTGTCAAGCGTTCGCGATTCAAACCATGCGTTCCAGCCGCCACATCTGGTAGCGGAACGCCAGCACCGCACCCAGAAGGATCCCGGCCAGCGCGATAAAAGACCCGATTGCCAGCGTCGACACCCCCGACAGCCCCTGCCCCACCGTGCAGCCCAGCGCAGTCACGCCGCCCGCGCCCATCAGAATGCCGCCGACCATATGGTTGGCCACGTCTTCGGCATCGCCGAAGCCTTCCCAGCGGAACGTGCGCGTGGCCAGTGCATAGACCGCCGCGCCGGCGATCACGCCGAACACGCTGACGATGCCGATGGTCAGCACCTTGCTCTTGTCGCTGAACATCATCAGCCAGTCGAGCGTATAGGCGTAAGGCGCGACGAAGCTCAGGCTTTCCATGCGGCCAGAGTTGGTCGACACAAACAGTTCTTCGAGCGTATTCGCATCCTCGGCGACGTAGCCCAGTTGGCCGGACACGTACCACATTGCCACGATGATCAGGCCGACGCCGATGCCGCCGAGCAGGTTGTCAAACGAGCGGAAGCCGCGGCCCGCCAGCGCCCACACCACCAGCACGCCGCCCAGCAGCAGCCCGAGCCCAAGCTGCAGCGCGCCGCGCGCCACGCCTGTGCCCTGCGCCAGCACCGACGGCAGGTCCTGCGTGGTCGGCAGCGTGAGCGCCACCGCGTCGACGGTATTGACGCGCACCACGCCGAACAGGCCGCGCAGCGTCATGTACGCCGACAGCCCAAGGAACACGAACACCACCAGCGACTTGAGGTTGCCCGCGCCGATGCGCACCAGCGTCTTGCTGCCGCAGCCCGATGCCAGCACCATGCCGAAGCCGAACATCAGCCCGCCCGCCAGCGCCGACAGCCAGCCCAGCTTGCTGGCGGCATAGATGGTCTTGGTCGGATCGACCGCGCCGGTCCAGGCCAGCACGCCCGTGCCGATCATGGCCACGCCGATCGCCAGGCCCCACATGCGCGCGCGGGTCCAGTCGCCCATGTTGACCACGTCGGAGACCGCGCCCATGGTGCAGAAGTGCGTGCGCTGCAGCACCGCGCCGAACAGGAAGGTCAGGACGAACGTGCTCAGCAGCACGGTGCGCGAGAGCGCGGCAAGGTCGATTTCAGGCATGTCGTTGGGAGGGGACGGCTTCTGGCGGCGTTCGGGTCGGAATGTTCAGGTGGCGCCCTGGTAGCGGGTCGGGTCGGGCACGCCGGCGGCCTCGAAGCCGGCGCGGCGAATGCGGCACGAGTCGCACACGCCGCAGGCCCGGCCGTCGTCGTCGGCCTGGTAGCACGACACCGTCAGGCTGTAGTCGACGCCCAGGCCGATGCCGGCGCGGATGATCTCGGCCTTGATCATGTCGATGATGGGTGCGTGCACGCGGAAGCGGTCGCCCTCGACGCCCGCCTTGGTGGCAAGGTTGGCCAGGGTTTCGTAGGCGGCGACGTACTCGGGCCGGCAATCGGGATAGCCGGAGTAGTCCACCGCATTGGCGCCGAAGAACAGGTCGCGCCCGCCCACGGCCTCGGCCCAGCCGAGCGCCAGCGACAGCATGATGGTATTGCGCGCCGGCACATAGGTGACGGGGATGCCGCCGGTGGCGCCGTCGGTCGGCACTTCCAGCGCGTCGTCGGTCAGCGCCGAACCGCCGAAGCGGCGCAGGTCGAGGTCGACGATTTCGTGGCGGGTAGCGCCCAGCGCCGCGGCCACGCGCTTCGCGGCCTCCAGCTCGGAAGAATGGCGCTGGCCATAGCGCATCGACAGCGCATAGGTCTCGAAACCCTGGGCGCGGGCCATGGCAAGTACGGTGGCGGAGTCGAGTCCGCCGGAAAGCAGGACGATGGCGCGTTTGGTCATGGTGCGGGGGCGCACCGGGGGCGGCGCGCAAGAACATTCAGGCGAATCGCATATTCTAGCGCGACAAACGAAAAAGGCCCGCCAGAGCGAACCTTGGCGAGCCTTGCAGCAGCGGTCGGCGCGCCGCCGACGACGCTTACTTGAGCGTCTTCAGCCGGTTGTTCGCCGCCTGCGCGCCTTCGGTGCCCGGGTACTTTGCCACCACCTGCTCCAGCGTCTTGCGCGCGGCCGCCTTCTGGCCGGACTCGAGCTGGTTGTTGGCAATGGCGATCATCGCGTCCGGCACCTTGGGGTGCGTCGGGTTGGCGTTGACCATGTTCTGCAGCACGAAGGTGGACCCCTTGTAGTCGCGCTGCGCATACAGCGAGTTACCGAGCCAGTACTGCGCCAGCGGCAGGTACGGGCTCTGCGGGTACTTCTTCACGAACGCCGAGAACGAATTCCCGGCGCTCTTGAAGTCGCCCGCCTGGAACTGCTTGAGCGCGGCATCGTATTCGGGCTTTTCGCCCGGCTGCGACACGCCTTCGCGGCCCTCGACCGTGACCTGTTGCGGCTCGAATTTCTTCAGGCGCGCATCGAGGTCGGCGTAGTAGTCCTTCTGCTGCTTCTGCAGCGTGTCCACCGTGTTCTGCAGCACTTCATTCTGGCCGCGCAGCCGCGCCACTTCCTGGCGCATGCCCTCGAGCTGGTTCTGCATCTCGAGCGTGGTGCGGCTGTTCTGCTCGATGCGCTGCGTGGCGGTCGCCTGGAAACCGTTGAACTGGTCGCGCAGGCCGATGACCGCCTTGCGTGCCTCGTCATCGTCGAACACACCGGCATGCGCCTGCGTGAGCGGCAGCATGCCGCCGCCGGCGACGGCGGCAAGCCACAACAGGGTGGAAACGCGTGCTTTCATGGAGGGTCAGTCCGCAGATCAGTAGTTGATGTCCGCGCGGCGGTTTTCCGCCCACGAGGCTTCATCGTGGCCGGTGGCCTTGGGCTTTTCCTTGCCCAGGCTCACGGCTTCCATCTGGCCGTCGGGTACGCCCATCGAGGCCAGCGAACGGCGCACGGCTTCCGCGCGCTTCTGGCCCAGCGCCAGGTTGTACTCGCTGGTGCCACGCTCGTCGGTGTTGCCCTGGATCAGGATCTTGCGGCCCTTGTTGCTGCCCAGGTACTTGGCGTGCTCGGTCAGCATGCCCTGGTAGTCGGACTTGACCGTGTAGCTGTCGAAGTCGAAGTACACGCTGCGCTTGGCCAGCGGGCTGTTCGGGTCGTTCAGCGGATCGGCGGCGGTCACCGGCGTGACGGCGCGCGGGTCCGCCCCCGTGCCGGCCTTGCCGGCGCCGTTGGCGGTGTCGTCCAGCTTGACGCCGGAGCTGCAGGCGCCCAGGGCCAGCAGTGCAGCGACGGCA
Organism: Cupriavidus sp. IK-TO18; assembly: GCF_015549295.1. Taxonomy (NCBI): domain Bacteria; kingdom Pseudomonadati; phylum Pseudomonadota; class Betaproteobacteria; order Burkholderiales; family Burkholderiaceae; genus Cupriavidus; species Cupriavidus sp. IK-TO18. The sequence continues at coordinate 145,149 of NZ_JADGMP010000005.1, read as the reverse complement.
AGGGTTTTGGTCATCAGTTGAGGCATGGTGAATGACTCCTGTTATTGCATGAAAGGACCCCAGGACGGCTCGCGAACATCGCCGGACTGGAGGGACAGAACCTGCCGGGTACGCCCGTCAGTGGACACGGCCGCCAGCACCGCGCGACCGCCCACACGGGTGGCATAGAGAATGTACTTGCCGTTGGCGGCGAAGCTCGGGGCCTCATCGTTGGCCGTATCCGTCAGCGACGTCACGTCGCCGTTGCTCAGGTCCTGCAGTTGCAGCTTGAAGCCGCCCGCGCGCGAGATGTACGCCAGGTACTTGCCGTCCGGCGAGATGCGCGGGCTTACGTTGTAGCTGCCCTTGAAGGTGACACGCTGCGCCGCGCCGGCCTCTTCGCCGCCGGCGGGCATGCGATAGACCTGCGGCGCACCGCCGCGGTCGCTGGTGAAGTAGATGCTGCGGCCGTCGGGCGAGTACTGCGGCTCGGTGTCGATGGCGCTGCTGCGCGACAGGCGGCGGATGCCTGAACCGTCGGCGTTCACCTGGTAGATCTGGGTATTGCCGTCGCGCGACAGCGCCAGTGCCAGGCGCTGGCCGTCAGGCGACCACGACGGCGCGCTGTTGTTGCCCTTCTGGTTCGATACCAGCGTGCGCTTGCCGCTGGCCAGGTCGTGCACGTACACCACCGGCTTCTTGGCTTCGAACGAGACATAGGCCACGCGGCGGCCGTCCGGCGACCACGACGGCGAGATGATCGGCTCGTTGCTGGTCAGCGCCACCTGCGAGTTCTGGCCGTCCGAGTCCGAGATCAGCAGCTGGTACTTGCCGCCCACCTTGGACACGTACGACAGGCGCGTGGCAAACACGCCGCGCTCGCCCAGCAGCTTCTCGTAGATGTAGTCGGCGATCTTGTGAGCGGTCACGCGCAGCTGGCCCTGGTTGACCGTGAAGGCCAGCCCGCCCAGGCTCTGGCCCTTGACCGTGTCGTACAGGCGGAAACGCACCTCGTACTGGCCACCCGCGGCGGGGGTCACGCTGCCGGCCACGAAGGCGTCGGCGCCGCGCGACTTCCAGCTGCCCAGGTCGACATTGGCGGATTCCGCGACCGTGGCGCCGCCGGGGTCGACATTGCGCAGGCGGCCGCTGCGCGCCAGGTCGGCGCGGATGATCGCGGTCAGGTTCTGCGGGGCCTGGGCCTCGCCCTGGAAATTGGCGGTGGCAACCGGGATCTGGCTCGAGCCAACCCCGGAGATCTCAACGTTAAGCTGCGCGTGCGCGGCGCCGGCGGCCACGGTCAGTGCCGCGGCCAGCCACGCCATCAGCGCGCGGCGTCCCGCCCGGCGGGCGGCTCGTTGGTTTGCATGGTGCCGCCTCTCGGACAGCCAGTTGGGGGCCCAAAGCTTTCGCATGCTGCTCCTCAGTCGATTTCAAGATTCGTCGGGCACGGCAGGAATCAGGCAGACGGCAACACGGGCAGGACCGCGCATGGCGCATCCCCGTTGTGCGTGCGGTCTGCACACTGCCGGCTGCGTCAGGCAACCTGCCATCGTAGCGATGGGACTGAAAGCCGGCGATGAAGGTTGCATTATGTTGCAAATCATGGCGCGCCGGTCACTCAGTCCTTCGGCCGGAAGGTGATGGTGAAGCTGGACGGCGCCTTGCCGTCCTCGTCGCGCGGCAGCGGATCGGAACGTTCGACCGCGCGCAGCACGGCATTGTCCCACGACGAATTGCCGCTGGACTTGGACAGCCGCGCCGACATCAGCGAGCCATCCGGCGCCAGCCGCACCGATACCACCGCGCTGGGGTTGCCCGGTACGTCTTCGGTGAACACGATGTTGGGCTTCACCCGGCGGCGCACGCGGTCGGCATAGCCCGGCGAGGCCTTGCCGCCGCCGCCGGCGCCCGCGCCGGTCGTGCTGCCAACGCCACCACCGCCGGCGCCGCCGCCGGCCAGCGCCTGCAGGCGCGCCAGTTCGCTCTTGCGCTGTGCATTGGCGGCCGCCTCGGACTGTGCCTTGGCCTTGGCATCGGCCTGTGCCTTGGCCTTCGCCTCGGCCTGGGCTTTCGCCTTGGCGTCCGCCTGGGCCCTGGCCTTGGCGTCGGCGGCTTCCTTGCGCTCGCGCTCGGCCTGTTCCTTGCGATCCTGCTCCTGCTGCGCGGCCTTTTTCTTCGCGTCTTCCTTGCGCTGCGCTTCCTTGCGCTCAGCCTCCTTGCGCTCGGCTTCCTTGCGCGCCGCGTCCTTCCGCGCTTCTTCCTTCCGCGCTTCTTCCTTCCGGGCTTCTTCCTTGCGCGCCGCTTCCTTGCGTTCGGCCTCCTTGCGGGCCGTTTCCTTGCGCTCGGCTTCCTCGCGCGCTGCGGCCTCGGCCTGCCGCTTCTTCTTCTCGAGCGCGATGTCGGCGTCTTCCTCGACCTTGCTCTTCACCTGCGGCGCCGGCGGTGCCGGCACCGGGCGCTGCTGCACCACCGGCTCGGGCTCAGGTTCGCGCGGCGGCGGTGGCGGCGCGGTGGCGGCGGGAACCTCTTCCCACAGCTCGGCCTCGGCGCCGACCGGCGTGCTGCTCTGCCAGTGCACGCCGTAATACAGCACGATGCCCAGCAGCAGGTGCATGACGAGCGCGAGCACGAAGGAACGCATGGTTCCCCGCTCTTTCACCGGCTGGTAGGGATAGGCGGCGACGGTATTCATCGGGCGCAACGGCAATCGCAATGGCTGTCAGTCGGGCGCATCAATGCGGCTTCAATACGGGTTCAACGCGGGTTCAACGCGGGTTCAACGCGTCAGGAAGTCTTGGACTTGACCATCAGGCCCACGCGCTTGATGCCGTCGGCCTTCAGGACCGACATGACATCGAGCACGGCTTCGTACTTCACCGAACGGTCGGCGGCGATCACCACCGGCTGGTCCGGGTTCTCGTTCTGGCGCTGGTGCACGAAATCGAGCAGGCCCTGCTTGTCGAGCTTGCGCTCGAAGGCATTGCCGGCGTTGTCCTTGCCGCGCGCGGTCAGGTCGCCGTTCTCGTGCACGGTGACGACGATCGGCGGCGCCTTCTGCTGCGGCGTGGCGTTGGCCACGGTGGGCAGGTCCACGGTGGCGGGGCTCACGATCGGCGCTGCCACCATGAAGATGACCAGCAGCACGAGCATGACGTCGATATAGGGCACGACGTTGATGTCGGCGCTTGCCCGGCGGCGCGAACCGCCGCGGCGCTGAATGGCTGCCATTGCAGGACTCCTGGAAACGACGGGAGCCCGGGCCGCTCACCCGGACTCCCCGTCTTGGATTCGGTTAGCGCGCCTGCCGTTGCAGGATGTTCAGGAACTCTTCCATGAAGCTTTCGAAACGGATCGCCAGGCGGTCGATTTCGGTGGCATAGCGGTTATACGCGATCACCGCCGGGATCGCCGCGAACAGGCCGATCGCGGTGGCCACCAGCGCTTCGGCAATGCCGGGGGCCACCGATGCCAGCGTGGCCTGCTGCACATTCGACAGGCCGCGGAATGCGTTCATGATCCCCCACACGGTGCCGAACAGGCCGATATACGGGCTGACCGAGCCCACCGAGGCCAGGAACGGCAGGTGCGACTCGAGCACGTCCATCTCGCGCTGGTAGGCGGCACGCATGGCGCGGCGGGCCGCGTCGAGCAGCGCGCCGGAATCGTTGCCGCGCTCGCGCGCCTTCAGGAACTCGCCCATGCCGGATTCAAAGATCCGCTCGAGCGCGCCGGTGTTGTGGCGGTTGTTGACGGCACTGTTATAGAGCGCCTGCAGGTCGCCGCCGGCCCAGAAGTCGCGCTCGAACCCTTCGGTCTGGGTGCGCGCCGAGCGCAATGCCAGGTGCTTGCGGAAGATATAGGTCCACGAAAACAGCGACATGACGAGCAACAGCGCCATGACGGCCTGTGCCAGCAGGCTGGCGTGGAGCACCAGCGTTACGATCGACATGTCTTGCGTGACGGTCACGGGATTCATCGGGCGGACTTGATGGTAGCTAGGACGGGGGCCGGAATCGGGGCGGGACGAAAAGTGCTTCGATCAACACATCCGACGCGGATGGCGCCGGATGCAAGCATCAGCTCGTCACGCCAGGCTTCCTGCGTGAACTGGACCGAGGCCGGGCCGACCCGGTCGATGCGCGTGCGGATCTCGAGCTGGTCATCGAGGCGGGCGGGCGCATTGTAGTCCACCGCCGTGCTACGGACGATGAAGACCACGCCGGCCTCGTCGGCCAGCGCCTGCTGCTCGATACCGAGCGAACGCAGCCACTCGGTGCGGGCCCGTTCGAAGAACTTGAGGTAGTTGGCGTAGAACACTACGCCGCCCGCGTCGGTGTCTTCCCAGTACACCCGCAGGGTCCAGACAAAGTTTGTCATGGCCGCGATTGTAACGGAGAGCGAACGCGGTTTCGTGTAAACCCGCAGTACGAGTTTGCAACAGCAAGTTGCTGGCCAGCCCTTGACCAGCCTTGGCTGGCGGGTTGACGGCTTGCGGCGGGCGCACTCTACGCGCTACACTGCGCGCAACCATTCCATCTTGCGCGACTGGCGAAGTCAGTGGGCACTACCACGAGGAAGCGCAAGTTCTCTGGCGTGTTGTTTCACACGCCTGCCGCTCGCCTGGGCAGCGAATGGGAAGCAGGGTGCGCCCTGCGCCGACGGCTGCAAAGTGCCGCCGGCGCCGGTCGCCGCTAGCCTTCCCCGCGCGCCCTAACCGATGCCCCCGATGCTTGAATCGGATTCCCTTTTTTCAGACGAGTCTCGCCATGTTCGAACGCAGCCGTTTCACGATCGACCAGATCGACCCTGAGGTCTTTGCCGCCATCCAGAAGGAAAACCAGCGCCAGGAAGACCACATCGAGCTGATCGCCTCCGAAAACTACACCTCGCCGGCCGTGATGGCCGCGCAGGGTTCGCAACTGACCAACAAGTATGCCGAGGGCTATCCCGGCAAGCGCTACTACGGTGGCTGCGAGTTTGTCGACATGGTCGAGCAGCTGGCCATCGACCGCGTCAAGCAGCTGTTCGGCGCCGAGGCCGCCAACGTGCAGCCCAACTCGGGCTCGCAGGCCAACCAGGGCGTGTACTTCGCCATGCTCAAGCCGGGCGACACCATCATGGGCATGAGCCTGGCCGAAGGCGGCCACCTCACCCACGGCATGGCGCTCAACATGAGCGGCAAGTGGTTCAACGTGGTCAGCTACGGCCTGAACGCCCAGGAAGACATCGACTACGACGCGCTGGAAAAGCTCGCGCAAGAGAAGAAGCCCAAGCTGATCATCGCCGGCGCCTCGGCCTTCGCGCTGCGCATCGACTTCGAGCGCATCAGCAAGGTCGCCAAGTCGATCGGTGCCTACTTCATGGTCGACATGGCCCACTACGCTGGCCTGATCGCCGCGGGCGTCTACCCGAACCCGGTGCCGCACGCCGACTTCGTCACCACCACCACGCACAAGAGCCTGCGCGGCCCGCGCGGCGGCGTGATCCTGATGAAGGCCGAGCATGAGAAGGCCATCAACTCGGCGATCTTCCCCGGCATCCAGGGCGGCCCGCTGATGCACGTGATCGCCGGCAAGGCGGTGGCGTTCAAGGAAGCACTGACCCCCGAGTTCAAGGAATACCAGCAGCAAGTGGTGAAGAACGCCGCCGTGCTGGCCGAGACCCTGATCGCGCGCGGCCTGCGCATCGTCTCTGGCCGTACCGAAAGCCACGTGATGCTGGTCGACCTGCGCGCCAAGCACATCACCGGCAAGGACGCCGAACGCATCCTGGGCGAGGCGCACATCACCGTCAACAAGAACGCCATCCCGAACGATCCGGAAAAGCCGTTCGTGACCTCGGGCGTGCGCCTGGGCTCGCCGGCCATGACCACGCGCGGCTTCAAGGAAGAAGAAGCCCGCATCGTCGGCAACCTGATCGCCGACGTGCTGGAGAACCCGCACGACGCCGCCAACATCGCCAGCGTGCGCGAGCAGGTGGCTGCCCTGACCAAGCGTTTCCCGGTCTACGGCTGATGCTTCCAGGCCACCCGCGAGGGTGGCCGGCAGCCCCGCAAGCCGCGCCCTGCCACACGCAGGCGGTCCGGCTTGCGGGCCTCGCCAACCCGCCCGCCTGCGCAGGACATCCATGCGGAACAGGCGACGGAATTCAACTGAAGGTGGTCCGGCATGAAATGCCCCTTTTGCGGTCATTCCAATACCCAGGTGCTCGACACGCGCATGTCGGAAGACGGCGATGCCGTGCGCCGGCGCCGGCGCTGCGAGTCCTGCGACCGCCGCTTCACCACCTATGAGCGGATCGAGCTGTTCTTTCCCGCCATCGTCAAGAAAAACGGTTCGCGCGTCGACTACGCGCGCGCCAAGCTGAAGGATTCGATGCGCCTGGCGCTGCGCAAGCGCCCGGTCTCGGCCGAGGCCATCGATGAAGCCATCACCCGCATCGAGGAAAGACTGCTGTCGCTGGGCGAGAAGGAAATCCCCAGCAGCCAGGTCGGCGAGCTGGTGATGCGCGAGCTGCGCAAGCTCGACAAGATCGCGTATATCCGGTTTGCGTCGGTGTACCGGAGTTTCGAGGATGTTTCCGAATTCTCCGATGTGCTCGCCGAAGTGACCGCGGGCAACAGCAAGCGCTGAGCGCCCTGCTCCACCGTCAACGTTCCCAGCAGTCTTGCAGATACGCGGCGGGATTCGCGCCGACCGCGTTCAGCCGCGTGCCCGCCTGGTCCGGCAAGGAGGTGCCGCAGGCATCCGCCGCATTGACTGGCACGGCCTGCACACATAGCCGTTCGCCGTCAGCGAACTGGCCACCAGCGAGATGTTGTAGCGCACCCGGTTGCTGTCGCGCGGCGAGGTGCGCAACGCTGCCGGCAAGGCAAACGCCGCCCCGGCCGTATCCTGGTCATCGCGCCCGTTGACCGAGCGGAAGCGCTCCAGCTGCTGCGCCGCCTCGGTCATCATGCCGCGCGCATCGGTGCGGTAGCGACGCCGCACATGCTCGGTGCAGTTGGGGATGGCGATCGCGGCGAGGATGCCGAGGATCGATACCGCGACCATCAGCCCGATCAGCGTCATGCCGCCCATGGTCCGGACGCGGCGGCTACGGAACCCAGATATTGCCCTTTTCCATCACGCTGATGACATCGCCCGTGGTCGCGCTGGCGACCGGTTCATCGCGGTCTTACCAAATTTTGCGCATTCATATCAGGCGTCTACAAAGCGCACGGCAGCGGCGGGATACGGTGGAGGTCCCGAAATGCCCTGACGCCGCGCGCCATGCACCATCTCTTCGCCCTGCCCTGCCGCCTGCTTCGTTGCCTGCTTCGTTGTCTTCCTCGTTGCCTGCCTCCACGTGGCGCCATCCGCGGATACATCCTGTTCGAATCGCTCTGCGGGCTGGCGATCTTCACCGCCGGCCTGGCATCGCTCGCAATCCTGGGGCCGACGGGACTCGGCTGGCAGCGAGCGCTGGATCAGGCTAGCCATGACACGCGCAGGACGGCAGAGTCGGCCGAACTGGCGCCATGGCCGGCCGGACTGCCTCTGAACCGTGCCGGCGCGGGGCTGCCATGAGAGCGCTTCCGATACGAACGCTTCCGATGCGCCGCCATGGCCAGGGCTTTTCGCTGACCGAAGCCATGGTCGGCCTGGCGCTCGGGCTCATTGTCGCCGCCGTCGCCACGGCGGCGTGGCAGGTGGCACTGTCCGCCTACCGCAGCGCGGCGGAGCGCGTACTGCTGGAAGAACGCGGCCAGCGCGCGCTCGCCATCCTGAGCGCGCTGCTGCGCCAGGCCGGCTGGCATGCCGGCACACTCGACGCGTCGGCGCCGCCCGCCGTCAGCGGCGCCGACGACTGCGGGCAGCCGGGCATCGCCGAAGTGCCGACGTGCACCCGCCACGGCGTCGCGAACAGCGATGTGCTGCTGGTGCGGTTCAGCGGCCAGGGCCAGCCCGGCGATCCGAGCCAGCCTGACGAGACGATGATCGATTGCAGCGGGTATCCGCTGGCGGCACGGATGGCGGGGGCCGAAGGCGCCACGGGTTTTGTCGCGGCGAACATGCTCTATATAGCCGCCGCCACGGACGGCGAGCCGCAACTGCTGTGCCGCTATCCGTCCCGCCGCAATGGCCAGGTCGACGGACAGGGCTGGACTTCGGGGGCACTGGTCCGTGGCGTCGCCTCGCTGCAACTGCGCTTCGGGGTGGACATGGATGGCGACCGTCAGCCAGATGCGTTCCTGCCAGCGGCACGGGTCCAGGCCATGGGGGCGCACGCATGGCAGCGCGTACTGGCGGTGCAGATCGCGCTTGCGCTGCAGGGCGAGCAGCGCGGCGCTGCCCGTGACGCTGCCGTGAGCGCGCGCGCTGACGATGCCCTGGCCGACCTGCAGGCAGCGCCGGTCGACACGCACCGCGCCAACCGGCGCGTGTTCGCCACGACGGTCCGCCTGCGCAACGCCCTGCGCTGCGAGGAGACACTATGCTGAGGCCGCACGCGATGACGCAGGCCGGCGGCATCACGCTGCTGTTCGCGGCGACGATGCTGCTGCTGGTCGCCGCCACCGCGGCGGCCATGCTGCAAATGCTTTTGGCAGGCCGGCAACTGGCGGCCGCCGGCCGCGATCGCGAGATCGCGTTCCGGGCAGCAGAAGCCGCCCTGCTCGAGGCGGAGGCGGAACTGCTCGCCGCCGCCGGTGGCAGTGACGACCGCTTCGGCCAGTGGCCCGCCGCGGGCGAATGCGGTCGCGGCGCGCAGGCGGCGCTGTGCAACACTGCGCACGCGCGCACGCCGGTATGGCAGCCGTGGCTGCATGGCCTGGCTACGGACCTGGCGATTGGCGTGCCGGCAAGCGGCGTTGCCATCGTGCCGGAAGCCTTTGCAGGTTCTTTTACGGCGCCGCGTTACGTTGCCGAGCTGCTCGACTACGGCCCCATGCCTGACGAAGGCCGGCCGGCCTTGCCGCGGCTGCGCATCACCGCCGTCGGCTTCGGCCGCTCGCCCGCGGTACGGGCCGTCGTGCAGAGCATCGTGCAGCCATGAACCTACGCGCCGCCCTTATGCTTGCCTGCGTGCTCCCGCTGCTGCCTGTCCTGGCGGTTGCGGCCGGCAATGACAGCACTGCCGGCCAGCTCCCGCTCGCTTACCAGATCGAACCCGGCGCAAAATCCTGGACTGGCCGGTTGCGCGCAGTCGGCTGGCAAGCGTCGCTCGTCGGCACCGACGATCGCCAGCCACTGTCGGGCCTGTGGGAAGCGGGTGCCTTGCTGGATGCCAGGCAACTCCCATCGCGCAGGATCTACACCTCGCTGCCGGCGTCCATGCTCCAGCCGGAGCGGCTGGTGGCGCTCCAATGGCCCGACCTGGACGATGCCACGCGCGAGCGACTCGACGTCCAGCAACTGGCCTGGCTGCGCGGCGACAATGCCAATCCCGCGCTGCGCCCGCGCGAGACGCGGCTGGCCAGCGCGCGCGGCGCGCGCGTGCTGGTGGTCGCGCCGCCGGCGTGGCAGCCGGGACAGCCTGGCCATGCTCCCTTCCGCGTGCGCCATGCACAGCGGCCACACATGGCATGGCTCGGCACCGTCGATGGCCAGCTGCACGGCTTCGATGCCGTCAACGGCGAGGAGCGTGCCGTCTACCTGCCCCGCACGTTGCTGCCGCTGGCCGCCGCCATGGCCGAGTCCAGGGCCCCGGTCGCGCCCAATCCCTGCCCCCGCCCCGAAAGCACCGACGCCGTCGTCGGCGGTGCCTGGCGCACGCTGCTGCTGTGCGCGTTCCGCGGCGGGCCGGAGGACATTGCCGGGGTGTTTGCACTAGACATCACCGAACCAGACGCCGCGCTGCCATTGCGGTTGCTGTGGGAACAGGCGGCCACGCCGGCCTTGCCGCTTGCCGGCATCGGGCCGGTTCGCGTGGCCGCGCTAAGCGACAGCCAGGCGCCGCGCTGGCATGCCATCGCACTGCTGGCACCACCGGCGGAGCCCGGGCTTGCGCTGCTGCCGCTCGACACGCCAGCGGCGCCATGGCGCATGCTGCGCGTGGCCGGGCAAGGCTGCGACGGCACGCCATCGGCGGCCGCGCTGCGCGCCGTGACCGTGGCAAAGGCGTTCGACGGCACTGCGCTGGCTGCGTACGCCACCGATGCTGACGGCCAGCTGTGGCGTTTTGCGCTGGGCGATGTCCTGCGGCAGCAGCCTGCGCCGCCGGCCACCTGCCTGTATCGCCTGCGCGGCGGGGTCGGCCTTGCCGAGCCGGCCCCGCCGGTGGTGCTGGGCACGCCGGCGCAACCGCTGGTGGTCTATGCGGCCGGCAACGAACTGGCCGCCGTAGCCGATGGCACCCATGCCGCCAGCCAGCCCGCCAGCATCGAAGTGCGAGCACAAGGCGCCGGCTTTGTCCTCCAGGCCGCACCGGGCCAGAGGCCGTCGGCGCAAACGGTTGGCTGGCACCTTGTCCTGCCCGATGCCGACGAACAGATCGAGCGCGTCAGCTTGGCCTCGCCGGGCTACCTCGTCGTCGTGACACGGCTGCCGGACGGCAGGCAGCGGAGCTACCTCGTGCTGGGTGCCACTGGCGAGTCAGTCGGCCGCAAGACGGACGGCGCGCCGGTGCTTCCCTTTGTCACCGGGCAAGTCAGCGAAGGCCCGCCGATCTTCACCCGTGAAACCCTGCCGGGGATGACACCCCAGGCCGGCAGTGCCGGCCGCGAGGTCCACGCGCTGGCGCTATGGGCAGTGGAGAACGGCGTGGCAACGCGCCTTGCACACGTGGTGGCAAGCCGTCGCACCGGCCGGCTGGCATGGCGCGAACTGGCGGGTCCGGCCAAGGAGACGGCACCATGAGTCCGCGCGGCTTTTCCCTGATCGAGCTCATGGCCGTGGTGGTGATCGCCGCGCTGCTGGCTTCGCTTGCCGTGCCCGCCTGGCACGAGCATCTCCGGCGCGGCTGGCGCGCCCAGGCACGCGCCGAACTGGCCTCTGCCTTGCTGGAGCTGGAACGGCACGCCGCGGGAGCCATGAGCTTCGCCACGCAGCCCGGAGGCGACACCGTGGCCGGCGACTGGCCGCGCCCGGTGCCGGCAACCGGCCTGGCACGGCATGTCATTTCGGCAGCGCCCTGCCCGGCGGCGAGCCTGGACACCTGCGTCGAACTGCGCGCCACGCCGCGCCAGCCCGACCAGCAGTGCGGCGTCCTGATCCTGCGCAGCACCGGCCAGTGGCTGTCCTGGCCGGAGAACGCGGACCGGCCGGGCCCGTTGCCGGCAGAGTGCTGAGATGCCACGCGTTCCTCGCTGCGCCGGCGTGAGCCTGGCCGAGCTGCTGGCCTGCCTCGCCATCCTGGCGGTGCTGGCCGCCACGGCCTGGCCATCCTTCAGCGCACTGCTGGCGCGCCAGGCGGTGGACCAGGCCGCCGACCGGCTTGCCGCGTCGCTGGCGCTGGCGCGCTCCACTGCGATGGCGCGCCGCATCGAAGTGACGCTACAGCCTCTGGACGGACAGCCCGGCCTCGACCGCGGCTGGCAACTGCTGGCCGGACCCGGCCCGGCTACGACGCCGCTGGCGGTGGTCGAGCCCGCCGCGTCCTGCCTGCGCGTGGCGCTGCGGCAGACCGGCCGCGACAGCCATACGGTGCGATTCACAGCTGTGGGATACTCTCGGTCTGAACAAGGCGGCTTCCAGGCCGCCACCTTCGCGCTCAGCTGCCGCGGCGCGCAGCGCCAGGTGCGCCTTGGCGCCCAGGGCCGCATCCGGCTCTGCACGCCGGGCCGCGACAGCGATTGCGATGCAGCGGACGGGCCCGAGCCGCTGTAACCCTGGAACCCCGGACAGACTCTCCTCCCATCCACAGCAAACCGGCCACGAGCTACAGGCGCCATGTTTTCCGATACCGACCACGCCGCCATGCAACAGGCCCTCGCGCTCGCCGCGCGGGGCATGTTCACCACCACGCCCAATCCGCGCGTCGGCTGCGTGCTGGTCAAGGACGGCCAGGTCATCGGCCAGGGTTACACCCAGCCGGCCGGACAGGACCATGCCGAAATCCAGGCGATAAAAGACGCGCTGTCGCGCGGGCTGGATCCGGACGGCGCCACCGCCTACGTCACGCTCGAGCCGTGCAGCCACTTCGGCCGCACGCCGCCATGCGCCGATGCGCTGGTGCGCGCCGGCGTGGCGCGGGTGGTAGCGGCAATGGAAGACCCCAACCCCTCGGTCTCCGGACGCGGCCTGCAGCGCCTGCGCGATGCCGGCATCGACGTCCGCTGCGGCCTGCTGGAAAAGGAAGCGCGCGATCTCAACATCGGTTTCGTGTCGCGCATGACGCGCGGGCTGCCGTGGGTGCGGGTCAAGGTGGCGGCGTCGATGGACGGCGGCACCGCGCTGCATGACGGCACCAGCCAGTGGATCACCGGCCAGGCGGCGCGCGACGACGGCCATGCCTGGCGCGCGCGCGCCTGCGCGATCCTGACCGGCATCGGCACGGTCCGCGACGACGACCCGGCGCTGACCGTGCGCGCGCTCGCCACCCCACGCCAGCCGCAGCGGGTTTTGGTCGACTCGCGGCTGGAAGTGCCGCTCGACGCAAAGATCCTGGCGCCGGACGCCGGCGAGTTCGCCAAGCCGGTGCTGGTGTTCTGCGCGGTGGAAGACCGCGAACGCCAGCGGGCGCTGGAAGCGCGCGGCGCCGAAGTGGTGGTCCTGCCCAACCCGCACGGAAAGGTCGAGCTGCCCCGGATGCTGCAGGAGCTGGGCCGGCGCGGCATCAACGAATTGCACGTCGAAGCGGGCTTCAAGCTCAATGGCTCGCTGGTGCGCGAACACTGCGCCGACGAGCTGCTGATCTACCTGGCGCCCAAGCTGCTTGGCGACGCGCAGGGCATGTTCAACCTGCCGCCGCTGGCGCGGCTGCAGGATGCCGCGCAGTTCCGCTGGCATGAAATCCGGCAGATCGGCGACGACCTGCGGCTGATCGCGCGCCGCAACGACGCCTGATCGCATGATCGCCTAATCGCCTAATCGCCTAATCGCCCAATCCCAGATTGACCAAGACAGAAGACACCACCATGTTCACAGGCATTGTCGCGGCCGTCGGCCGCATCGAAACCGTAACCCCGCTGGGTGCCGCCGATGCCGGCGTGCGCCTGCATGTCGCCGCCGGCGGCCTGGACCTGTCCGATGTGATCGTCGGCGACAGCATCGCGATCCAGGGCGCCTGCATGACGGTGATCGCCATGGGCGAGGACAGCTTCGACGTCGAGGTCTCGCGCGAGTCGCTCGACAAGACCGTCGGCCTGGAGAGCGCCGGCCGCGTCAACCTGGAGAAGGCGCTGCGGCTGGCCGATCGCCTCGGCGGCCACCTGGTCTCCGGGCACGTCGACGGACTGGGCGAAGTGGTGCATTTCGCGCCCGTCGGCGAATCGCATGAACTGCGCATCCGCGCGCCGCGCGAGCTGGCCCGCTACCTGGCCTACAAGGGCTCGGTGGTGGTCAATGGCGTCTCGCTGACGGTCAACCGCGTCAGCGACGAAGCCGACGGCTGCGTGTTCTCGATCAACCTGATCCCGCACACGGTCGAGGTGACCACGCTGCAGGAGCTCAAGCCCGGCGCCCGCGTGAACCTGGAAATCGACCTGATCGCGCGCTACGTGGAGCGGATGCTGTCGGCCACTGACACCGGCAAGTAGGCCCGTGCCGCCGCCGCACTTTCCCGCGGCGCGGCCGCCCGCGCCGCCTGCCTTGGCGTACAATACCCGGCTTGACTGGGCATCCTGCCGGGCGTATATGCCCTGGCGGGCCAGGCCCGACGCCCCGCCTCAGTCCGGCCGCCTCCCGACGCGGCCACCGTTCCCGTCCGCCTTATTCGCGGCATTTCGCTCGTTTCGCCTCAATTTGCCGTCCTGCACGCCATGACAATCGCCCGTACCGAAGACATCATTGCCGACATCCGTGCCGGCCGCATGGTCATCCTTGTTGACGAGGAAGACCGCGAGAATGAAGGCGACCTGGTGCTGGCTGCCGACTTCGTCACTCCCGAGGCGATCAACTTCATGGCCAAGCACGGCCGCGGCCTGATCTGCCTGACGCTGACCGCCGAGCGCTGCCGCCAGCTGGACCTGCACCCGATGGTCACCCGCAACGGCACCCAGCACGGCACCAACTTCACGGTGTCGATCGAGGCCGCCGAAGGCGTGACCACCGGCATCTCGGCCGCCGACCGTGCCCGCACCGTGCAGGCCGCGGTGGCCCGCGACGCCAGGCCGGCCGACCTGGTCCAGCCCGGCCATATCTTCCCGCTGACGGCCCAGCCCGGCGGCGTGCTGATCCGCGCCGGCCATACCGAGGCCGGTTGCGACCTGGGCGCCCTGGCCGGCCTGACGCCCGCCGCCGTGATCTGCGAGATCATGAAGGACGACGGCACCATGGCGCGCCTGCCCGACCTGATCGAATTCGCCCGGGAACACGACCTGAAGATCGGCACCATTGCCGACCTGATCCACTACCGCAGCCGCACCGAGAGCATCATCGAGCGCGTCGGCGAACGCGACATGCAGACGCCGTACGGCACCTTCCGCAGCATCGCCTACCGCGACAAGCCGACCGGCCAGGCACACCTGGCACTGGTGCGCGGCGCGCCGACGCCGGACAAGGAAACGCTGGTGCGCGTGCACGAGCCCTTCTCCGTGCTGGACTTGCTGGAAGTGAAGTCGACCACGCATTCGTGGAGCATCCCGGCGGCGATGCAGGCCATCGACCAGGCCGACAGCGGCGTGATCGTGCTGCTGAACTGCGGCGACACCGTCGAGCAGCTGTTCACGCAGTTCACCGCACTCGACGCACCGCAGACCCGCCCCCGCCGCAAGCCGGACCTGCGCACCTACGGCATGGGCGCGCAGATCCTGAAGGATGTCGGCGTCGGCAAGATGCGCGTGCTGGCTGCCCGGCAGCGCATGCCCAGCATGACCGGCTTCGACCTGGAAGTGACCGGCTACCAGCCCATGAACGGCCAGGCCGACTGAGCCTTCCCGGACTAAGCTTCCCCTGAGCCTCCCCCAATACACCCCGGCCGCGGCGCCAAGCCGCCGCGGCCGCCCCGAAAAACTGGAGAACTTGAACAATGGATCACGGCTTCTACCCCAGCAACCTCGACGGTGAAGGCCTGCGTATCGGCATCGTGCAGGCGCGCTTCAACGAGCCGGTCTGCGCCGAGCTGCTCGAAGCCTGCGTGGCCGAGCTGGAAAAGCTCGGCGTCGAAGGCGAGGACACCCTGGTGGTGACCGTCCCCGGCGCGCTGGAAGTGCCGCTGGCACTGCAGAAGATGGCCGAGAGCGGCCAGTTCGACGCGCTGGTCGCGCTCGGCGCCGTGGTGCGCGGCGAGACCTACCACTTCGAGCTGGTCTCGAACGAATCCGGCGCCGGCATCACCCGCGTCGGCCTGGATTTCAACGTGCCGGTCGCCAACGGCATCCTGACCGTCGACACTGACGAGCAGGCCCATGCCCGCACCCGCGAAAAGGGCCGCGACTGCGCCCGCGCCGCGGTGGAGATGGCCAACCTGGTCGATGCGCTGGACTCGCTGCGCGGCCAGGAAGACGATGAGGACGATGATGAGTAATACGTCCAACGCCCCCGAGAACGCGGGCGGCAATGACGCCGGCAAGCCCGCCGGCAACAAGCCCGCGGCCCGCACCGAAGCCAAGGCACCGCCCAAGAGCGCGCGCCGCCGCTCGCGCGAGCTGGCGCTGCAGGGCCTGTACCAATGGCTGCTGAACCGCAACGACATCGGCGCGATCCAGGCCCACCTGCATGACGCCCAGGGCTTCAACAAGGCCGACCGCGAGCACTTCGACGCGCTGCTCAACGGCACCGTGCGTGAAGAGGCCCGCCTGACCGCCGCGTTCGAGCCGTTCCTGGACCGCACCGTGGACGAGCTGTCGCCGGTGGAGCGCGCCGCGCTGCTGGTCGGCAGCTACGAGCTGGTGCACTGCCTCGACATCCCATACAAGGTCGTGATCAACGAAGCGGTTGAGCTGACCAAGACCTTTGGCGGCGTCGAAGGCTACAAGTACGTCAACGGCGTGCTGGACAAGCTCGCCGCCCAGGTGCGCGCGGCCGAGGTCGCGGCGCGCCGTTGAGCGGTCATCCGGCTGGCGCTTGCGCCGGCACCAGGACCTGACGAAACACCCGCCGCGGCGGGTGTTTTCGTTTATACGTATTCTTTTTGCTGAACGGGCTCCGCCCGCCTCTCTCCCCATCGCCATGGACATGCAACGTCTTGCCACCGCCGCCCGCGTCGCCAACATCAATGCCTTCCACGTCATGGAACTGGCCAAGCAGGCCGCCGAACTCGAGCGCGCCGGCCGCCATATCGTGCACATGGGCATCGGCGAGCCGGACTTCACCGCCGCCGAGCCGGTGGTGCGCGCGGCCGAGGCGGCGATGCGCCGCGGCGTCACGCAATACACCGGTGCGCTTGGCATCCATCCGCTGCGCGAGGCCATCGCCGGCTACTACAAGACGGCCTACGGCCTGGACATCCCGGCACGCCGCGTGATCGTCACGGCGGGCGCTTCCGGCGCGCTGCTGCTGGCGTGCGCGGTGCTGGTCGAGATTGGCGCCGAAGTGCTGATGCCCGATCCCAGCTACCCGTGCAACCGCCACTTCGTCGCCGCCTTCGACGGCGCGGCGCGCATGATCCCGAGCGGCCCGGCGGAGCGCTTCCAGCTCACCGCAGCACAGGTCGAGGCCAACTGGCGCGAGCAGACCTGCGGCGTGCTGCTGGCCACGCCATCCAACCCGACCGGCACCTCGATCCTGCCCGACGAGCTCGGCCGCATCCTGCAGGCGGTGCGTGCCCGCAACGGCTTCGCCATCGTCGACGAGATCTACCAGGGCCTGTCGTACGACGCCGCGCCGGTCTCGGCGCTGAGCCTGGACGACAACGTGGTCACTGTGAACAGCTTCTCCAAGTACTTCAACATGACCGGCTGGCGGCTGGGCTGGCTGGTGGTGCCGGATGCGCTGGTCGAGGCCTTCGAAAAGGTCGCCCAGAACCTCTTTATCTGCGCCTCCGCAGTGGCGCAATATGCGGCGCTCGCCTGCTTCACCCCCGAGGCGCTGGCAATCTACGACGAACGCAAGGCCGAGTTCCGCCGCCGCCGCGACCTGGTCGTGCCGGCGCTGGAGGCGCTGGGCCTGCGCGTGCCGGTGCGCCCGGACGGCGCCTTCTACGTCTATGCCGACTGCCGCGGCGTCAACCACCCGGCGGCCGGCGATGCCGACCGGCTGACGCAGGCGATGCTGCACGATGCGGGCGTGGTGATGGTGCCGGGGCAGGATTTCGGGCCGCATACCGCAAGCGACTACATCCGCATCTCGTATGCGACCTCGCGCGAGAACATCGAAGAGGCAATGGCACGGCTGGCGAAGCTGTTCCGCGGCTGAGCCGACAGCACAGCGCAGCGGCCCCGGAAACAGAAAAAGCACCCCGCGGGGTGCTTTTTCTGTTAGGAGAGCCGGCGCAAAAGCCTCAGGCGTTGTTCGAGCCGTTGCTGGCTTCCAGCTTCTCGGTCGGCGCGGCATGCTCGGCTGGTGCCTTGCCGCTTCCACCCGCCTTGCCGTTGTCAGCCGGCGCCGCGCGCACGCCAATCAGCTGGCGCAGGCGGGCACGCTCGGCCAGCACCTTGGCGCCGTAGCCGCCATCGGTCGCCGTGGTGGCGCCGACGTAGTACTTCAGGCCGCCTTCGATCGAGCCGGCGCGGGCGATGCAGTCCTTCAGCACCAGCGCACCGATCTTGATATTGGCGTACGGGTTCAGCGCCGCGGCGACGCCGCCCACGGCCTCGTACTTGTCCTGGTGGACCTTGGTCATGACCTGCATCAGGCCCTGCGCGCCCACGCCGCTCTCGGCGTACGGGTTGAAGCTGGACTCGATCGCGATCACGCCCAGGATCAGCAGCGGGTCGATGCCGACCTCGCGGCCGGTCAGGTAGGCTGCCTTGACCAGTTGCGCGGTGGCCTGCGCCGCCACGCGGTACTTGCGGGCGATGTAGTCGGCCACGGCCGCCTGCTCGCGCGCGGTGCCGAGCGTGGCGGTATTGCGGGCGTCCGCCGCCACGCGCGTGACCGGGATCCGCTCGGCCAGGTGCGCGACCGACGGCACCTTGGCGTTCGCCGCCAGGCCCCATTCGTCCACGCCCGAAACCGTCGGCAGGCCGCCCTTGCCGCGTGCCAGACGGGCGGCAGCGGCGTCGGCCGACAGGGCCGGCACGGCTGCGCTGGCCACGGCCGGCGCCACTTCCGCCGTCGGCATGGCGGCGGCGACCAGCACCGCCGGTGCCTCATCGCCAGCCAGCAGCGCCGCCAGCGTGGTGCGCCATTCCTGGCTCAGCCACAGCGACACGGCCGAGACGACCGCAACCACGCCAAGGCTGTTCAGCGCGTACTTCAGCGTTGTGCGGCCACCGCGCAAGGCGCGGCCCGCGACCGGATGCGCGAGACGGACCTGCAATGCCCGACTCACTCCGGGTACCGGCTGTCGGAGGCGAACCTGCAAGGCGCGTCCGATGCCGGGAAGATGAAGGGTTTTCCAACCGCTCATGCTTACCTCCATCCGTTGCCCGCTTCGCATGCCAGACTGCGGCATACGCCCGATCTCAACGTACTCAAGTAAGGATGCCGCGCCGTCTAGCAGTGACAGCCAAGCATCTGTTGGCAGGCGCTCCCCATGCGCCCAACTGGAAACAGGGTCGACTCTGGGGGAGCCCACCCTGCCACGACTTATCTCGACAACCGTAAAACGCTCCGGCTCCCTGCCGGAGGCAACCGCCTCGGCCCGCTATTGCATCGGGCCGGTAACCTCGGTCTGTTCGATCTGACTGGAGCGAATCGTGCGATCCCCCCGCACTTTTTCTATGTGCACCCCTTGACACAAGGGTGAAATTTATGTTGCAACGCAACACTCCATCAGCAAGACCGGATTGTAGGAACGGTGTTATACCTCGTCAAGCATAAGAATAACGATTCACACTACTTTTGGTTATTTGTAACAAGCCTTATCTTGTCGCGCCCGCATCACTCTTGGACCCGCAAACATAGTCCTGGCCTAGCCTCGCAGACCTTGACGCCACGGCTGCGACGACAAAAAACTTACAATTTCCCCCACCCCGATTTGCTGATTTTTTTGCCGGGGCGCCGGTGTATGTGTATCGTCACCGACTTGGATGCCGCCTTGCGCCGGCCGCACACGGCCCGCGCCAAACCGAATTCACTATGCAATACAAAGACTTGCGCGACTTTATCGGCCAACTCGAGCAGATGGGCGAACTTCGCCGCATCTCCCGCCCGGTCTCGCCCAACCTGGAAATGACCGAGGTCTGCGACCGGCTGCTGCGTGCCGGCGGCCCCGCCGTGCTGTTCGAACGGCCCGCCGGCGCGGCGGCCGGTGACGGTATCTATAGCGT
Organism: Cupriavidus sp. IK-TO18; assembly: GCF_015549295.1. Classification (NCBI taxonomy): domain Bacteria; kingdom Pseudomonadati; phylum Pseudomonadota; class Betaproteobacteria; order Burkholderiales; family Burkholderiaceae; genus Cupriavidus; species Cupriavidus sp. IK-TO18. The sequence continues at coordinate 125,714 of NZ_JADGMP010000005.1, read as the reverse complement.
CCCGGTACTGGCCAATCTGTTCGGTACGACACACAGGGTCGCACTCGGCATGGGTGCCGAATCGATGGAAGACCTGCGCGACATCGGCCGCGTGCTGTCAGCCCTGAAGGAACCCGAGCCGCCGCGCGGACTGCGCGAAGCGGGCAAGCTGTTTACACTCGCCAAATCTGTGTGGGATATGGCACCAAAGCGCGTCAGCAGCCCGGCCTGCCAGGAGGTGGTCTGGGAAGGCAATGACGTCGACCTGGCGCGCCTGCCGATCCAGACCTGCTGGCCCGGCGACGCCGCGCCGCTGATCACCTGGGGCCTGGTCGTCACCAAGGGACCGCACAAGAAGCGCCAGAACCTGGGCATCTACCGCCAGCAGGTGATCGGCCGCAACCAGGTCATCATGCGCTGGCTGGCACACCGCGGCGGCGCGCTCGACTTCCGCGAGCATGCGTTGGCCAACCCCGGCAAGCCGTTCCCGATCGCGGTGGCGCTGGGCGCCGACCCCGCCACCATCCTGGGCGCGGTGACGCCGGTGCCCGATACGCTGTCCGAGTACCAGTTCGCCGGCCTGCTGCGCGGCAGCCGCACCGCGCTGGCCGGCTGCGTGACGCCGACCCTGTCCGAACTAAGCGTGCCGGCGTCGGCCGAGATCGTGCTGGAAGGCCATATCCAGCCGGACCCGAACCACCCGTCCGGCTACCAGCATGCGCTGGAAGGCCCGTTCGGCGACCACACCGGCTACTACAACGAGCAGGACTGGTTCCCGGTGTTCACCATCGACCGCATCACCATGCGGCGCGACCCGATCTACCACTCCACCTACACCGGCAAGCCGCCCGACGAGCCCGCCGTGCTGGGCGTGGCGCTGAACGAGGTGTTCGTGCCGCTGCTGCAAAAGCAGTTCCCGGAAATCACCGACTTCTACCTGCCGCCGGAAGGCTGCAGCTACCGCATGGCGCTGGTGCGCATGAAGAAGCAGTACGCCGGCCATGCCAAGCGCGTGATGTTCGGGGTATGGAGCTTCCTGCGCCAGTTCATGTATACGAAATTCATCGTCGTGGTCGACGACGATGTCGACGTGCGCGACTGGAAGGAAGTGATCTGGGCCATCACCACGCGCGTCGACCCCAGCCGCGACACGGTGCTGGTCGACAACACGCCGATCGACTACCTGGACTTCGCCTCCCCGGTGTCGGGCCTGGGTTCCAAGATGGGCATCGACGCCACCGACAAGTGGCCCGGCGAGACCACGCGCGAATGGGGTACGCCGATCTCCATGGAGGCGGCGGTCAAGGCCAGGGTCGACACCATGTGGGAAAGCCTGTTCGACCGGCCGGCGGGCACCTGACCGGCAACCGTCTCCATCCCCGGCTATCATGTCACGCTGATGCCCGGGTGCCGCCACAGGCGCCCGGGATCCCCATCACCCACCATCCGATACCCGCGACAGACGGGCCCAAGGAGGAGACATGAGCAGCACTGCCCCTTTGACCGAAGGGAACCTGATGTGGACGCCGTCCGGGGCGTTCCGCGACAGCAGCCAGATCGCCGCCTTCATGCGCTGGCTGCGCGCCGAGCGCGGTCTCGCCTTTGACGACTACGACAGCCTGTGGCAGTGGTCCGTCACCGAGCTGGAAGCCTTCTGGGACGCGGTGCGCGCCTACTTCGACGTCCATTTCGACACGCCCGCGGCGCAGGTGCTGGACCGGCGCACCATGCCGGGCGCGCGCTGGTTCGAGGGCGCCACGCTGAACTATGTGCAGCAGGTGTTCCGCCACGCAGGCACAGGCGCTGCCCGCGAGCGCACCGCCATCCGCTATGCCGGCGAAGCGCAGCCACTGACGGATATCAGCTGGGCTACCCTCGAAGCCCAGGTCGCCTCGCTGGCGCATTCGCTGCGCCAGATGGGCGTGCAGCGCGGCGACCGCATTGCCGGCTACCTGCCCAATATCCCCGCCACCATCGTCGCCTTCCTGGCCACCGCCAGCCTGGGCGCGGTCTGGTCCGGCTGCGCGCCCGACATGGGCCAGGTGGCGGTGATCGACCGCTTCCGCCAGATAGGGCCGAAGGTGCTGATCGCCGTCGACGGCTACCGCTATGGCGGCAAGCTCTACGAGCGCGGGCCGGTGCTGGCGGAACTGGTAGCCGCCCTGCCCTCGCTGACCGACCTGGTGCTGGTGCCGCAAGTCGGCGCGAGCGTACCCGCGCCGTCCGGCATACGCACCCATGCGTGGCCGGACGTGCTCGCGCACGACGTGCCGCTGACTATCGAGCCGGTGCCCTTCGACCATCCGCTGTGGATCGTCTACTCCTCCGGCACCACCGGCATGCCCAAGCCGATCGTGCATGGCCACGGCGGCATCGTCATCGAGCAGCTCAAGCTGATGGCGTTCCACAACAACCTCGGCCCGGACGACGTCTTTCACTGGTACAGCAGCAGCGGCTGGATCATGTGGAACGCGCAGGTCGCCGGCCTGCTGCTCGGCACCACCATCGCACTCTATGACGGCAACCCGGCCTGGCCCGACGCCGGCGTGCTGTGGCGCTTTGTCGACGATGCCGGCGTGACCATGTTCGGGGCCGGCGCGGCGTTCTTCACCAGCTGCATGAAGGCGGGCATCGAGCCGGCGCGCATCGCCGACCTGTCGCGGCTGCACGGCCTGGGCTCGACCGGCTCGCCGCTGCCGGTCGAGGCCTACGACTGGATCTACCGCCACGTGCGCGAAGACATCTGGCTGGTGCCGATGTCGGGCGGCACCGACTTTGCCGGCTCGTTCGTGGCGGGCTGCCCGCTGCTGCCGGTCTATTCGGGCGAGATGCAGTGCCGCTGCCTGGGCGCCAAGGTGCAGGCGTTCGACGACAACGGGCAGGCGCTGACTGACCAGGTCGGCGAGCTGGTCTGCACCGAGCCGATGCCGTCGATGCCGCTGTTCCTGTGGGGCGATGCCGACGGCAAGCGCTACCGCGACAGCTATTTCGACACCTATCCCGGCGCCTGGCGGCATGGCGACTGGATCAGGATCACGCCGCGCGGCGGCGCGGTGATCTACGGGCGTTCGGACGCCACCATCAACCGCCACGGCATCCGCATGGGCACCAGCGAGCTGTACCGCGTGGTGGAAGACCTGCCGGAAGTGCTCGACAGCATGGTGGTCGACCTGGAATACCTGGGCCGCGAGTCCTACATGCCGCTGTTCGTGGTACTGCGCGAAGGGCTGATGCTCGACGACGCACTGCGCGACACCCTGCGCGCGCGCATCCGCGAGGCACTTTCGTCGCGCCACGTGCCCAACGAGATCGTGCAGGTGCCGGGCGTGCCGCGCACGCTGTCGGGCAAGAAGATGGAAGTGCCGATCAAGAAGCTGCTGCTCGGCCACGCGCCGGCCAGCATCGCCAACCGCGATGCCATGGCCAACCCGGATACGCTCGACTGGTACTTCGACTACGCCGCGCGTTTCCTGCAGGCGCGGCAAGCCGAGTCCGCCACGGCGTAGGCAGCGGCGGCGGCTAGAACTCGACGTCCAGCTCGCTGATCTCGTCGGGTTCCGCGCGCGCCGCCGCAATCCACTCCTGCAGCTCCGGCATCGCCAGGATCTGCTTGCAGTAGGAAACCGGCTCCGGGTCGAGCATCACGCCGTAGGTCACAAAGCGCGTCACCACCGGCGCGTACATGGCATCGGCCATGGTGCGCGAGCCAAACAGGTAAGGCCCGCCATAGCGCGTCAGGCACTCGGTCCAGATGGCCGTGATGCGGTCGATGTCCGCCTGCGCGCGCGACCACACCTTCATCCCCGGGAAATTCCCCTTCAGGTTCATCGGCAGCGCCGAGCGCATCGCCGCAAACCCGGAGTGCATCTCGCCGCAGATGGCGCGGCAGTGCGCGCGCGCGGCGCGGTCCTCGGGCAGCAGGCCGGCCTTGGGACGGATCTCGTTCAGGTATTCGGCGATGGCGAGCGTGTCCCAGACCGTCACACCCTGGTGGCGCAGGCAGGGCACCAGGATCGACGGCGACAGCAGCAGGATTTCGGCGCGGGCGGCGGCATCGTCCGGCGGGACCAGCACTTCCTCGAACTCCAGGCCGGCAAAGCGGGCCAGCAGCCAGCCGCGCAGCGACCACGACGAATAGGTCTTGCTGCTGATAGTGAGTGTGGTCTTGCTCATCACGCCTCCTTAGCGGCGCACTTGGACGGTGCACTGGTGCGGCACCGTTCGTACCGTTCGTACCATTGGGCACCAGTCTGATGCCTGCGCCCCCGGCAACCATCATGAAACGATGCTTGGCCGCTGCGGCGGGCGCAGCTTGCACAACTTTGCGCAGGCATCGCTGCCTTGCGCGTGGCACCGCGCAAAGCGCATGCCAAGCGCGCGCAAATGGCATATATATTGCGGGTTGGGGACACCAGAACCACGGGGGCCCAGTCATGCTGTATTACGCGTACCAGACCTACGCGGACATCATACTGCCGGCATGCACGCTGGCGGAACTGGCCGCGGCAACGCTGGCCGCCCAACCCAGGACGAGCGGCTTCGATACCGTACGCACGCTGCGCGCCGCCTGCGAGATCATCGCGCTCGGGCGCCTGACCCACCATCGCCCGGCCTTCGGCATCGACAGCGCGATGGTCGCCGGCCGGCCGGTGCCGGTCACCGAGGAAGTGGTGCTGCGCACGCCGTTCTGCTCCCTGCTGCACTTCCGCCGCCAGGGCATCGGCGGCCAGCCGCGCGTGCTGCTGGTGGCGCCGATGTCCGGCCACTTTGCCACCTTGTTGCGCGGCACCGCGCAGACCATGCTGGCCGACCACGACGTCTATATCACCGACTGGCACAATCCGCGCGATATCCCGCTGGTGGCCGGGCGCTTCGGCTTCGATGAATTCGTGCAGCACCTGATCCACTTCCTGCAGGCGCTCGGCGGCGGCACGCACGTCGTGGCGGTGTGCCAGCCTACCGTGGCCGCACTGGCGGCGGCGGCCATCATGGCCGAGGACGGCGATCCCGCCCAGCCGCCCAGCCTGACGCTGATGGCCGGCCCGATCGACGCGCGCGTCAACCCGACCAAGGTCAACGAACTGGCCATCAGCCAGCCGCTCGACTGGTTCGAGCGCACGCTGATCGGCATGGTGCCGCTACGCTTCGCCGGCGGCATGCGGCGCGTCTACCCTGGCCATGTGCAGCTGCTGGCGTTCATGAGCATGAACCTGGAGCGTCATGAGCAGGCGTTGCGCGACCTCTACGCCTATCGCGAGCGCGGCGAGCACGACAAGGCCGACGCCATCCGCGACTTCTATGTCGAATACTTCGCCACCATGGACCTGACGGCGGAGTTCTACCTGGAGACCGTCAGCCTGGTATTCCAGCGCTTCCTGCTGGCGCAGGGGCTGCTCGACGTCGCCGGACGCCGCGTGTGCACGCGCGCCATCCGCCGCACCGCGCTGCTCACGGTCGAGGGCGAGCGCGACGACATCTGCGCCATCGGCCAGACCATGGCGGCGCAGGACCTCTGCCCGAGCCTGCGGCCTTACATGCGGATGCATCACGTGCAAACCGGGGTCGGCCACTATGGCGTGTTCAACGGCAAGCGCTGGGAAACGCAGGTGTACCCGCTGGTGCGCAATACCATCTACACGAGTGGCTGAGCCTTGCCCCTGCTCACGGCCTGGCATCGCGCTGGCTTATCATGGCGGCTGCTCGCGCCGCCACGGCGCCCAGGAACACCATGCCATTGCTCCAGACACAAGACTTCCAGGGCCAGACGCTGGTCCGGGTCGGCGATGCCGACAACTTCCTGCTGCTCGCCCCGCAATACGGCGGGCGCCTGGTGCGCTGGGTGCACCGCGGCGAGGACATTCTCTACTGGCCCGACAACGCCGACTGGAGCCGCCCGGCCAAGGTGCGCGGGGGCAATCCGCTGCTGTTCCCGTTTATCGGCCGGCACTTCGTGGACGGCGTCGCCGGGCAGTGGCGCGACCGGCAAGGCACCGTGCACGCGCTGGCGCAGCATGGCTTTGCGCGCGACCTGCCATTCGAAGCCGGCGCCACCGATGCAGCCGGGTCGATCACCATGACGCTGCGCGACAGCGCGCAGACGCGGCAAGGCTACCCCTATGCCTTCGTGTTCGACGCGGTGTACGCGCTGCTGCCCGACGGGCTGGAGGTGACGCTGCGCACCACCAACACCGGGGACCAGCCGCTGCCCTGCTATCCCGGCCACCACTTCTACTTTGCGCTGCCGCATGCGCAGCGTGCCGCGTCGAAGCTGGCCTTGCCGCCCGCCGATCGCGTGCGCCAGTTGCCCGACGGCGCGCCGGGCCCGGCCGACGCGGGCGAGCCGGCCTACCGGCTCGACGACCCGCGCCTGCAGGACACCTACCACGTCTTCCGCGGCGCTGCCGGCGCCATGCTGTCGATGCCGGCGCGCACCATCGCCTTCGAACTCGAGGTTGCTGGCAGCGTGCGCTGGCACGCCGTTACGACGTGGTCCGAAAGCGAACAGTCTGACTTTTATTGCGTGGAACCGTGGGCGGGATTGCCCGATGCGATCCACCACGGCCAGGGGCTGCGCTGGCTGGCACCGGGCCAGTCTGAAAGCGCCGTGTGCCGCCTGCGCGTGACTGGCTGAGCCGTAACGCCGTAACGCCCGGGCGGCAGCTCAGCGCTCGAAATCCAGCCCGCCGATCAGGATGGCCGGATCCGTCTGCGACAGCGAGCCAAAATCGATGCCGCGCGGCTCCTGCCATGCGCGCAGCTTGCCCGGCAGCGCCGCCAGGTAGCCGGCAAAGCGCGCCTCGCCTCCGGCGCCAAACAGCCGCTGCACCTCCAGCCCATCCCACGCCAGCGTGACGTCGAGCGGATGCGCATGGCGCCGCAATTCAGCCGGCCCGTCGCCCGTCATGCGCAGACGCGGCGGGCGGTTCGGGGCCTCGGCGGGCAAGGCATGCAGCTGCACGCGCCGGTGCTGCTTGCCGATGGCATCGACGATGCGGGGCAGGCATTCCGCTTCAAAGCGGCCGTAAAAGTCCGTGGTCAAGGTGGGGGCGTCCTGACGTTGCGAGTGGTAGTCATCGAAGGCCGTATGGCGGCAGGCCAGCGTGCCAGCCACTATACGCCGCCGCGGGCGCCACGCACCGCCCAAAGCGGGAGTGGCACAAAAGACACCTTGATTCCAGCCCGGCATGCCGCCGACTTGCGCTCCCTTGCTGATCCCGCATAGAATCACGGCTCCGCGGGCGTCGTATAATGGCCATTACCTTAGCTTCCCAAGCTAAAGACGTGGGTTCGATTCCCATCGCCCGCTCCACCTCAAGTCGAGACAAGCCGCCATTGCCACCGTTAACACTGTTACGGTGATCTGCCCGGCGGCTTTTTTGTTGCCATGCTTCCCCAAGATCCCAGCACCGGACCGACGCCGGCCGATGACGCCACGCCGGTGGACAACGCCCAGCAGCCGTCCGCCCCTTCCCCTGCCGACCCCGAAGGCGTTGCGCATCCGCGCCGCATCCGCTCGTTCGTGCGCCGTGCCGGGCGGACGTCGACCGGTCAGCAGCGCGCCATCGACGAGGTCGGGCCGCGCATGCTGGTGCCGTACGCGCCGCAGCCGCTGGACTGGGAAGCCACGTTCGGCCGCAAGGCGCCGTCGATCCTGGAGATCGGCTTCGGCATGGGCGAGACCACCGCGCATATCGCCGGGTTGCGCCCGCAGGACAATTTCCTGGGCTGCGAGGTGCATGAGCCCGGCGTGGGCGCCCTGCTCAAGCTGATCGACGAGCGCGAGCTGGAGAACATCCGCATCCTGCAGCACGACGCGGTCGAGGTCATCGCCCATATGCTGACCGACGACAGCCTGGACGGCGTGCATATCTATTTCCCGGACCCGTGGCACAAGAAGCGCCACAACAAGCGCCGGCTGGTGCAGCCGCCGCTGGTGAAGCTGCTGGCGGCGCGGCTGAAGCCCGGTGGCTATATCCACTGCGCGACCGACTGGGAAGAGTACGCGCACCAGATGGTCGAGGTGCTGGCGGGTGAACCGCTGCTGGAGAACACCTCCAGCGCGGCGGATGGCTTTTCCGAGCGGCCGGACTACCGTCCGGTGACCAAGTTCGAGCGCCGCGGCGTGCGGCTCGGGCACGGGGTGTGGGACGTGGTGTTCCGCAAGCGGGCCTAAGCGGGCCTAAGCGGGCCTGAGCGGGCCTGAGCGCAGCCGCAAGGCACAAACAAAAAGCGTGGCAAGTGCCACGCTTTTTTGTTGTCCGGATGTTCGCCCCGCTTACGCGTGCCAGGACACCAGGCCGGAGTAGGCGGTGAACAGCACCACGATGCCGAACGCAATGCGATACCACGCAAACGGCTTGAAATCGTGCGTGGCGACAAAACGCAGCAGCCAGCGCACGCACAGGAACGCAGACAGGAAGGCGAAGACAAAGCCGACCGCGAAGACGCCGAGGTCGTCCGCGTCCAGCAGCGCACGCGCCTTGTACAGCTCATAGACCGTCGCGCCAAAGATCACCGGGATCGCGAGGAAGAACGAAAACTCCGTCGCCACCTGCCGCGACAGCCCGAACAGCATGCCACCGATGATGGTGGCACCCGAGCGCGAGGTGCCCGGCACCAGCGCGAAGCACTGCGCCAGGCCCACCTTGAGGGCATCGCCCCAGTTCAGGTCGTCGACCGATTCGATGCGCGGCGCGCCCGCCTTGGCCGCCTCCAGCAGCGCATTGCCCTGCGGATGCGAGACCGTGCCGCGGCGCGCGTCGCGCCATTCGGCCAGCAGGATCACCACGCCGCCGACGATAAAGGCCAGCGCCACCGAGATCGGGTTGAACAGGTGGGCCTTGATCCATTTGCCGAAGATAAAGGCCAGGATGATCGCCGGCGCGGTCGCGATCACCACGTTGATGGCAAAGCGCTGCGCCTTCGGCTCCGAGCCCAGCCCGCGCACCACGCTGCCGATGCGGGCACGGAATTCCCAGCAGACTGCCAGGATGGCGCCGAACTGGATCACGATCTCGAAGATCTTGCCCTTTTCGTCGTTGAAGTCGAGCAATTGGCCCGCCAGGATCAGGTGGCCGGTACTCGAGATGGGAAGGAACTCGGTCAGTCCTTCGACAATGCCGAGGATCACGGCTTTCAGGGCAAGTGCGATTTCCATGCGGAACGGAGAAACGTTGTCATCGGCGTTGCCCGGCATGCGCCGGACCGCCTGGTTTGTTGTTCGAGCGCCCGGCTACCCGAGGGCGATCAGGGGCGGTTGACCTTGACGTTGATGCCGTCAGGCAAAACGGTGATTGTACCGGGCTCGACCTGCGTGCCGGCAACGCGCAGCTGGTCTTCCCGGAACGTATAGAGCGGATAGTCCTGCAGCAGCTGCTCGGCCAGGATGCCACCCAGCGCATTGAGCTGGCGCGAGAACTGCGCCGGCATGCCCTGCACGTCGAAACGCCGCACTTCAGGGTCCTGCAGTACCACCGAGCGCGTCGGCGCGTCATAGCGCAGCCCGCTGTCCAGCGCGAAGCGCCCCGTCAGCGCCTGGCGGAAGAACAGCTTGTTGTCGATGACGGCGTCGAATTGCACGTTGACGCGGTTGCGCACCGGGTCCAGCGTCAGTTGCGGATTGGTGAGCTGGATGTCGAACAGCTCCATATAGCGCTTGTTAAACGGGAACTTGCGCTCCAGCGCGGCCTGCAGCTGGCTTTGCGAGAACGTGTACTCGTTGCGGAACGCGCCGCAGGCGGCGAGGCCGGCGGCCAGCGCGGTGGCGCCAGCGACGGCCAGCCAGCGCCGTCGGGAAGTCCGGATCATGTTGCCTCCGAGTTCAGGAGTTGGGCGGGCGTGCCGGCACTATGGCAGGCGTCACCCGCGCGAGCCGGGCCGTGCAGGCGTGGCCTGTGGCGCGGTCAGGATTTCGAGTCGGGTCAGCCAGCGCAGCGCGGCTTCGCGCGAGTCGCCGCACATTTCCGCCGCGGGCTTCAGGCCGGCGCAGAACGCCGGCCGGTCAGGGCGGCCGAACACCGCGCAGCGCATGTCGGGCAGCAACTGCGCGCACGGCACGCCCGCTGGCTTGCCCTCGGGCATGCCCGGCAGGGCCGAGGCAATCGACGGGGCAATGCAACAGGCGCCGCAGCCAGCGCGGCAGGAAAGGTGTGACCGGCAACTCATCGCAATGGTTCAGGGAGGCCGCGGCAGGGCATGGCAAGCCAGGCGGCTGACATCAAGGCGCCATTGTGCCCGAAGCGCCGCCATCCTCCTGTAAGAAAAGGAAAACGCCATGTGCGCGATCGAACCGGCTGGCCCCGTAAGGGCCGCCATGCGCGCCCCCGGCATCACATGTCTCGGATTCGCCTCGGTGCGTACCCTAGGCCCGCCCCGGCCGCGCTTGACCCTCACATGGCGCTACTCTACATTACTGACCCACAAGTTATTAACATCCCACCCCGCCCCACCGTGCCCCGCAGTCCTCGCAAGACACCCGTGAAAACACCCGTCGAACCGCACAAGGATGCCGATGCGCCGCGCTGGAGCCGGCGCAAGGCCGCGCGCCCGCAGGAGCTGGTCGCGGCGGCGCTCGACCTGTTCGTGGAGCGCGGCTACGCGGCCACGCGCCTGGAAGACGTGGCGGCGGCCGCCGGGGTGTCCAAGGGCACGGTCTACCTGTACTTCGCCAACAAGGAAGAACTGTTCAAGTCCGTGGTGCGTGAGAACCTGGTCCCGGCCCTGTCGCGCGGCACCGAGCTGGTCGACCGCTACGAGGGCAGCACCCCGGAACTGCTGCGCGAGCTGCTGCGCGGCTGGTGGGGCCTGATCGGCGCCACGCGGGTGGCCGGGATCACGAAGCTGATCATGGCCGAGTCGGCCAACTTCCCCGACATCGCCCGCTTCTATAACAAAGAGGTGATGATGCCGGGCGACGAGCTGTTCGCCAGGGTGCTGGCGCGCGGCGTGGCGCGCGGCGAGTTCCGCCCGGTGCCGGCCAACCCCACCACCACGCTGATCTGCGCCCCGCTGGTGTTCCTGATGCTGTGGCAGCGCGCGCTGCGCGCCACCTCTGAAAAGGACATCGACCCCGAGGTCTTCCTCGACCATCTGCTCGACACGCTGCTGTTCGGCTTGACCACCGGCGAGGCGCGCGAGCGCCCGCTGCCGCCGCAGCAAGGCCCCTACGTGTGGGAGCGCATCCGCGACGAGATGCTGGCGCAAAGCGGCGGGGATACGGACGGCGGTGCTGACGGTGCTGACGGCAGTGCGGACGGCGATGCCGCCAACGACCCGGGCACGCGCCCGCGAAAGCCGACATGAAACGAAAGACCCTGCTCATCGCTGTAGCCTGCGTCATCGTGGTGCTGAGCGCCGTGGCCGCCGTGCGCAAGGCCGGCAGCGCGCGCCAGCCGCAAGCGCCAGTACAAGCCGCCGCGAACGTGGTGGAGTTCCTGCAGGCCGACCTCTTCAACGTGGGCCGCCAGAACCTGCAGGTGTCGCTGCCGCTGTCGGGCAGCCTGCGCGCGCTGAACCAGGCATCGGTCAAGGCCAAGGTCTCGGGCGAGGTGCAGCAGGTGCTGGTGCGCGAAGGCGAGCCGGTGCGCGCCGGACAGGTGATCGCGCGCATCGACCCGACCGAGTACGAGGCCAGGGTGGCGCAGGCGCGCGGGCAGATGCTGGCCATGCAAGGGCAGTTCCAGAACTCGCGCCAGACCTGGGAGCGCAACCGCGAACTGGTCGGCAAGGGCTTTATCTCGAAGACCGCGTTCGACAAGTTCCAGTCCGACCTCGACGTGGCCCGCGCTAATCTCGATGCCGCCCAGGGCGGCCTGGCGGTGGCGCAGAAGGCGCTGGCCGACACCGTGGTCAAGGCCCCGCTCGACGGCATGGTCGCCGCGCGCGCGGTGCAGCCGGGCGAGAAGGTGTCGCCGGATACGCGCCTGGTCGATGTGGTCGACCTGCGCGTGCTGGAACTGGAGGCGCCGGTGCCGATGGCCGACGTGGCGCGCGCCAGCGCCGGCCAGGCGGTCGAACTCGACGTGGAAGGCGCCGGGCGCTTTACCGGCAAGCTAGTGCGGATCAACCCGGCCGTCATGCAGGGCACCCGCAGCATCATGGTCTACGTGCGCGTGGAGAATGCCAACGCGAAGCTGCGCGCCGGCATGTTCGCGCGCGGCGCGCTGGTGCTGGGGCAGCGGTCCGGCGTGGTGGCGGTGCCGGCCTCGGCCCTGCGCATGGAAGGCGAGCGTGCCTTCGTCTATGCCATCGACAAGGACGTGCTGGCCGAGCGCCCGGTGCAGCTGGGCGTGCGCGACGAAGGCAGCGGGATGGTGGAGATCGTCTCCGGTCTCGACGCCGGCACCGAGATCGTGCGCACCAACCTCGGCACGCTGCGCAGCGGCAGCCAGGTGCGGCGCGTGAATGACGTGAAAGCGTGAAGGCCTGACGCTTAGCCACGAACCGGAACGCGCCCCATGTGGTTCACTCGCCTGTCCATCCGCAACCCGGTGCTGGCCACCATGATGATGATGGCCTTCATCGTGGTCGGGCTGTTCTCCTACCAGCGCCTGCCGGTCGACCAGTTCCCCGATATCACCTTCCCGGTGGTGGTGGTACAGACCGAATACCCGGGCGCCGCGCCGGAATCGGTGGAATCCGACGTCACCCGCAAGGTCGAGGAGATCGTCAACACCATCTCCGGCATCGACGAGATCTTCTCGCACTCGTACCAGGGCACCTCGGTCGTCGTCATCAAGTTCGACCTCAGCGTCGATGTCGGCCAGGCCGCGCAGGACGTGCGCGACAAGATCGCGCTGATCCGGCCGCAGTTCCGCGACGAGGTCAAGGACCCGCGCGTGCTGCGCTACGACCCGTCCGACGCGCCGATCTTCTACCTGTCGGTGTCCAATGCCCCGGGCGCCAACCGCAGCCAGCGCGAGCTGACCACCATCGCAGACCAGATCGTGCGCAAGCGGCTGGAAACGGTGCGCGGCGTGGGTGCGATCAATCTCGTCGGCGGCACCAAGCGCGAGGTCGAGATCCGCATCCGTCCCGCGCAGCTGGAAGCGCTGGGTATCGGCGTCGACCAGGTAATGAACGCGATCCGCAACGAGAACCAGGAGCTGCCCGCGGGCGAGTTGCGGTCCTCGTCCACCGAGACCGTGGTGCAGATCAAGGGCCGCGTGCCCACGCCCGACGCCTTCCGCAAGATCATCGTGGCGCGCCGCGCCGGCCAGCCGGTCACGCTGGGCGAGATCGCCGACGTGCGCGACGGGCAGGAAGAACAGGAAAGCCTGGCGCTGCTCGATGGCAAGCGCGCCCTCTTCCTGTCGGTGGTGAAGGCGCAGGGCCAGAACACCGTCGATACCGTCGACGGCCTGGTGCGCATGACCGATGAGGTGCGCAAGCTGGTGCCTGCCGACGTGCAGCTCAACGTGGTCAACGACACCGCGCGCGGCATCCGCAGCAGCGTGAAGGAGGTGCGCTCCACGCTGCTGGAAGGCGCGTTCCTGACGGTGGCGATCGTGTTCCTGTTCCTCGGCTCTTGGCGCAGCACGGTCATCACCGGCCTGACGCTGCCGATCGCGCTGATCGGCACTTTCGGCGTGATGTACATGTGCGGCTTCACGCTCAATGTGATCACGCTGATGGCGCTGTCGCTGTGCGTGGGCCTGCTGATCGACGATGCCATCGTGGTGCGCGAGAACATCGTGCGCCACAACCTGATGGGCAAGGACCACCGCAGCGCGGCGCTGGACGGCACCAACGAGATCGGGCTGGCGGTGCTGGCCACCACCTTCTCGATCGTGGCGGTGTTCCTGCCGGTGGGCTTCATGGGCGGGATCATCGGGCGCTTCTTCCACCAGTTCGGCATTACGGTGGTGGCTGCCGTGCTGATCTCGATGTTCGTCTCGTTCACGCTGGACCCGATGCTGTCGTCGGTCTGGCACGATCCCGACCTGCACGGCACCGGCAACAAGAAGAGCTGGTACGGACGCACCATCGGCCGGATGCTGGACTGGTTCTCGGCGCGCATGGACCGGCTTGGCGACGGCTATGCCGCGATGCTGGGCTGGGCGCTGAAGCACCGGATGGCGACCGCGATCATCGCGGCGGTGACGTTCTTCGGCAGCTTTGCGCTGGTGCCGCTGATCGGCACGGAATTCGTGCCCAACGCGGACCTGGGCGAGACGCAGGTCGGGTTCACCACGCCGGTGGGCACGTCAATCGAAATCACCGAGGCCAAGGTGCGGCAGGTGGAAACCGCGCTGAAATCCTTCCCGGAAGTCGCCTACACCTACGCCACCATCAACTCGGGCAACGCCTCGGGCCGCAACAACGCGCTGGTCTCGGTGCGCCTGACCGAGCGGCGCGCACGCAAGCTCTCGACCGCGCAGCTCAACCCGCTGATCCGCGAGCGGCTGGCCGGCATCGCGGGCATCACGCTGACCATGGTCGGCATGCCCGACGGCGCGGGCGGCCAGAAGGCGATCCAGGTTTCGATCCAGGGCGACGACCTCAACGAACTGCGCCGGCTGTCGCAGGAAGCCGGCAAGCGCATGCGGGCGATCCCCGGCCTGGCCGACCTGGATTCGAGCATGAAGGACGACCGCCCCACCATCGAGGTCCGCATCCGCCGCGAACTGGCCTCGGACCTCGGCGTAGGCGTGGCGCAGATCGGCAACGCCCTGCGCCCGCTGCTGGCGGGCGATGCCATCAGCTCGTGGCGCGCCCCCGATGACGAGAACTACGACGTGCGCGTGCGCCTGCCCCGGGACGCCCGCACCGGCATGGCCGACCTGAGCGCGCTGATGATCGCCAGCAGCCAGGCCAACGCCGACGGCTCGCCGAGGATGGTGCCGCTGCGCCAGATCGCCGAGCTGGTGCCGACCACCGGCGCCAACCAGATCAGCCGGCGCGACCTGAACCGCGAGGTCGAGCTGACCGCCAACGTCGCCGGCCGCTCGGCCGGCGAGGTGGCGCGCGACGTCAAGGCCACGCTGGACGGCATGAACTGGCCGGCGGGCTACAAGTACCGTTTCGGCGGCTCGACCAAGTCGATGAACGAGTCCTTCGGCTACGCCGTGTCGGCGCTGGCGCTGGCGGTGATCTTCATCTACATGATCCTGGCGTCGCAGTTCGCCAGCTTCTTCCAGCCGATCGCGATCATGACCTCGCTGCCGCTCACGCTGGTCGGCGTGTTCGCGGCACTGCTGCTGTTCCGCTCGACGCTGAATATGTTCTCGATCATCGGCTTCATCATGCTGATGGGGCTGGTGACCAAGAATGCGATCTTGCTGGTGGACTTTGCCAACCAGGCGCGGCAGGGTCACGTCGATGGACCTGACGGCAGCGAGGGCCGCCAGCCGTTGTCGCGCGAGGCCGCGCTGGTGGAAGCGGCGCGCGTGCGCCTGCGCCCGATCCTGATGACCACGCTGGCGATGATCTTCGGCATGGTGCCGCTGGCCTTCAGCCTGGGCGAAGGCGCCGAGCAGCGCGCGCCGATGGGCCAGACGGTGATCGGCGGGATCATTACCTCGTCGATCCTGACGCTGGTGGTGGTGCCTGTGATCTATACGTATCTTGATGATTTCGGGGCGTGGTTGCGCCGGCTGTGGCAACGCAAGGCGGCCGCGCCGTCACCAAGCCACGCCGCGGCCGCGCCCGCCCG
The DNA here is from genome assembly GCF_015549295.1 of Cupriavidus sp. IK-TO18. Lineage (NCBI taxonomy): Bacteria > Pseudomonadati > Pseudomonadota > Betaproteobacteria > Burkholderiales > Burkholderiaceae > Cupriavidus > Cupriavidus sp. IK-TO18. Next base: position 110,083 of record NZ_JADGMP010000005.1, on the reverse strand, counting down.
TCCGGCCACGCAGGAATTGCCGGGGCCCACGGAGGCCAGCGCGGAATGAACCCGACGGCGCCCGCAAGGTTAAAATAGCGGGTTAGACAAGACTGTCCGGCCGTGGGCACCGCGCGGCCGGCGCACAGAACGACAGCGGTTGGCCTTGGTAAGGAATGGCAAGATGGATCTCGAAAAAGCCCGATTCAACATGATCGAACAGCAAATCCGCCCGTGGGACGTGCTGGACCAGGAAATCCTGGACCTGCTGGCGGTGGTCAAGCGGGAGCAGTTCGTCCCGGCCGCGTACGCCTCGCTGGCGTTCGTCGACATGGAGATCCCGCTGCCCGCCGGGCAGAATATGCTGCCGCCGCGGGTCGAAGCCCGCATCCTGCAGGACCTGGCCGTGCGCAAGCATGAAAACGTGCTGGAAATCGGCGCCGGCTCCGGCTACATGGCCGCCCTGCTGGCCAACCGCGCACGCCACGTGCTGACCGTGGACATCGTGCCCGAGCTGGTCGAGCTGGCCCGCACCAACCTGGCCAACGCCGGCATCACCAATGTCGACGTCGCCGAAGGCAATGCCGCCGACGGCTGGGCCGCCGCGGCGCCGTACGATGTGATCTGCATCTCCGGCTCGCTGCCGGCGCTGCCGCAGTCGATCCTGTCGCAGGTCAAGGTGGGCGGCCGCATCGCCGCCATCGTGGGCGAACTGCCGGTGATGGAAGCGCGCCTGATCACGCGCGTGTCCGAAACCGAGTACCAGGTCGTCAACCTGTTCGAGACCGCGGTCAAGCCCCTGCAGGGCGCGGCCCGTCCGTCGCAGTTCCAGTTCTGAGGACAGTCCAATCATGCAGGTGATCAAGCCGACCGAACTGGCCCAGTGGCTGGCCGATGCCAGCCGCGCCAGGCCGGTCCTGCTGGATGTGCGCGAAGGCTGGGAGGTGCAGACCTGCGCCATGCCCGGCATCACCCATATCCCGATGCGCGACATCCCGGCGCGCGCCGCCGAACTGGATGAGGACGCAGACATCGTCTGCATCTGCCACCACGGCATGCGCAGCATGCAGGTGGCGGCGTTCCTGGAGCGCCAGGGCTACGCCAGGGTCTACAACCTGACCGGCGGCGTCGACGCCTGGGCCAGCGAAGTGGACCCGGCCATGCCGAAGTACTGAAGCGAGGCACGGCCTGGCCGCGCGGGCCGGCCGCTTTCGTTCGCGCCGCAAGCAGCATTCCGAAGAAGAAACAACCACAGGCCGCGGCCCCGCGCCCGGCAAACTGGAGCTGTCATGAAGTTTGCGCCCAACGCCCTGCCCGGAGCGATCCGGACACGCCTGGCGATCGCGGCTACCCTGCTCGCCCCGCTGCTTGCCATGCTGCCCGCGGCACCGGCAGGCGCGGCCGACCTGCTGCAGGTCTATCGCGATGCGCAATCCAATGACGCCCAGTTCGCCAGCGCCCGCTCGCAACTGCTCGCCACGCGCGAGCGGCTGCCGCAAGGCCGCGCCGGACTGCTGCCGCAGGTCGTCGGCACCGCCGGCGCCAACCGCACCAAGCTCGACCAGACTGCCTCGCTGCCGATCGGCGGCTCGCCCAGCGCCTCGGGCACGCGTTTCTTCAACAACAACAACTGGCAGTTGCAGCTGAGCCAGCCGCTGTTCCGCTGGGACCGCTGGGAAACCTACAAGCAGGGCGAACTGGCCGCGCTGGCCGGTGAAGTCACCTTCCACCAGGCCGAGCTCGACCTGATCACGCGCAGCGCGCAGGCCTACTTCGACGTGCTCGCCGCGCAGGACAACCTGTACCTGGCGCGCGCGCAGAAAAAGGCCATCGGCGAGCAGCTGGAACAGGCCAAGCGCAACTTCGAGGTCGGCACCGCCACCATCGTCGACGCCAACGACGCGCAGGCGCGCTTCGACCTGGCCACCTCGACCGAGATCGCCTCGCAAAACGACCTGGAAATCCGGCGCGCCACCTTGCAGCAGATCACCGGCAAGCCGGTCGACGAACTGATGGGCCTGCGCTCCGAGGCGTTGATTCCCGGACCGCAACCGCCGGACGTGAACGCCTGGGCAGCGCAGGCCGAAACCAGCAACCCGCAGGTCAACCTGGCCGGCTACAACCTGGAAACCGCGCAGCGCGAGACCAACAAGGCCAAGGCCGGGCACCTGCCCTCGGTCGACCTGGTGGCGTCGTACGGCTTCAACAACCAGACCGGCAGCGCCACGCAGGTCATCTCGACCCACTACAACGCGTCGCAGATCGGCGTGCAGCTGACCATGCCGATCTTCTCCGGCGGCCAGATCCAGTCGCGCGTGCGCGAGACCATCGCGCTGGCGGACAAGGCCGCGAGCGACCTCGAATTCGCGCGCCGCACGGCGGCGCAGACGGCGCGGCAGACCTACTCCGGCGTCTCCAACGGGCTGGCGCAGGTCAAGGCGCTGGAGGCTGCGGAGCGTTCGGCGCAGAGCGCGGTGGAATCGAACCAGCTCGGCTATGAGGTCGGCGTGCGCATCAATATCGATGTGCTGAACGCCGAGGCGCAGCTGTTCTCCACGCGGCGCGACCTGGCCAAGGCGCGCTATGACACCATCATGAACGGCTTGCGGCTGAAGGCGTCGACCGGCGTGCTGCAGGAAGAGGATGTGGTGCAGATCAATACGCTGCTGACTTCGGTGCCGGGGTCGATGTACAAGCTGCCGGTGCCGGGGCAGGCTGGCGGCAAGGCGGCGGCAAAGGCTGCCACCGCGGATCGCCGCGGTGTGCGGCGCGATGGCGGGACGCCGCGCTCCTGATCCCACTGACACGATGCAAACGGGCCGCAACTGCGGCCCTTTTTTCCTTGGTGATGCCGGAGATGCGCTGGTTTGCTCCCCTCTCCCGCACGCGGTAGAGGGGAGCAAACCAGCAGCTATTGCGCCCGCGTCCGCGACTCCACCTTCAGCAACTCCCACCGTATCGACGACGCATCGGCCGGCGGGTTCGGCACCTGGTATTCGCGCACGCGCAGCTTGTACGCCACCCCCTGCTCGAAATCCAGCCCTTCGATCGGCCCGTACCAGAGCTGCCACGGCGCGTCCGGCGACTCGCGCCAGCGATAGCACATCATCTTGCCGACGCCCGAACATTCCACGCGCTGCGAATCGATATAAACGATCTTCTCCACGCCACCCGCCGCGGCACTCGCGCCGCGCCTGCCCACGCCTTCGCGCTCGGCAAACTGCAGCAGGTCGCCGCTGGCGGTTTTCCAGACAATCTGCCGCCCGGTGCTGGCCGCCGACGGCTGCGTGCCGACGGTGGTGAACGATGCCTGCATCGCCTTGAGCAACGCCGACTCCAGTTCCATGCGCGGTGGCGGGCAAGCCATGCGCGTGCCAGCCACGCGGTCAAAGCGCACCCCGGTGTCGGTCTTGCCATAGCTGCCAGTAAAGCGGTTGCAGCCGCTGGTGCCGCTGACCGTGCCCTGCGCGGCATCGATGCCATCGCTGAACTCGAAGATGATGGGCTCGCCGTTGTCGCCATGCGGGATGTCGCGCAGCGTGCCGTCGGCCAGCTGCCAGCGCACCAGTTCCCAACGGCTGGGACCGGACGGCTGCGCCTGGTTGAGATTGGCGCCGGCGCTGGGCAGCCCTGGTGCCGGCGCGGTGGTGCAGGCGGCGAGTGTGGCGGCTGCGGTGGCAAGCGCAATGGCCGCGCTGCGCAGGCCGATGCTCCGGCAGGTGCCGCGAAGGGGTGTCTGCATCTCAGTAAGCTCCTGTAACTTGGGCGGGAACGCCGCTGTGCAAGCGATTGACGATCGCATGGCAGCGTCCGCGCTTCATGCTGGCTTAGAGCGTGGCGGATTCATGCAAGTTTCAGCATTGCCGGCTGCACAATGCTGCCGTCTAGTGTAACGTGCGCCCCATGTCTCGCCGCGGCCGGATGCCGGTCGCGGCCTTTCGTGTCTCCGGGTGCCTTAGAACACCTCGGATCGCCCAGAACGCCTTGCCCACCACCACGCATCCCTCGCCTTCCGGCCGCAACATCTGCTTCCTGACCGGCACGCTGAACGCCATGGCCGGCGCCGAGCGCATGACGGCGACAGTCGCCAATGCGCTGGCCGCGCTCGGCCATAACGTGACCATTCTGAGCCTGTGGGACCCGGCCAGCCAGTTCGCGCTGGATCCGCGTATCCGGCATGAAGCGCTGTTTGCGCAGCGGCCTTCGTTCAAGCGGGCTTACCTGGCCACCGTGGCCGGCATCCACCGCCATTGCCGTGCGCACCGGACCGACGTGCTGGTGCAGGTCGACACCATGCTCGCGCTGTTCGTGCTGCCCGCCACCGCCGGTCTGGGCCTGCACCATATCGCCTGGGAGCATTGCCACTTCGACGAGGACCTCGGCAAGCCGGCGCGCAAGCTGGCGCGGCGCCTGGATGCACGCTTCTGCCGGCAGGTCGTGGTCCTGACGGAGCGCGACCGCCAGCGCTGGCGCGAAGCGCTGCGGCCACGCAGCGATATCGTCTGCCTGCCAAACCCCCTGCCGTTCCCGATGCCACCCGAACCTGCGCCGCGCGCGCAGAAGACGGTGCTCGCCATGGGCCGTCTGGTTGCGGCCAAGGGCTTCGATGTGCTGCTGCATGCCTGGCAGCAAGTCGCCGCGCAGGCGCCGGGATGGCATTTGCTGATTCACGGCGAGGGCGAGGAGCGCCCGGCGCTGACCGCGCTGACCGTTGAACTGGGCTTGCAGGACAGCGTCAGCCTGCCGGGCATCTGCCACGATCCGGAGCAAGCGTACGGGCGCGCGTCGGTGTTCTGCCTGAGTTCGCGATACGAAGGCTTCGGGCTGGTGCTGATCGAAGCCATGGCGTTTGGCCTGCCCATCGTCTCGACCGATTGCGAGACCGGCCCACGCGAACTGCTGACGCCCGGGCAAGACGCGCTGGTGGTCGCGACAGGCAATGCGGATGCGCTGGCGCAAGCGCTGCTGACCGTGATCGGCGAACCGGCGACCGCCACCCGGCTCGCAGACGCCGGGCGTCGCAAGGCAGCCGGCTTTGCGCTCGAACGGATCGCGCTGCAGTGGGATGCACTGGTCAAGGCTCCTGCGGAGCCCTGACCTGCCGCTTAGTGTTCCAGGGCTGGCGCCAGCGCCGCCAGCGTACGTACGGTAGCGCCGCGATGCAGCCCGGCAAAAGTCTGTGCATGCGCCCGCATATCCGCCAGCCGCGCGCGGTCCGCCAGCACGCTGCCGGCGGTGCGCACCAGCTCATCCGCATTGTCCACGCGCAGGCACGCGCCCGCGGCAATGGCGTCTTCGGTCGCCTGCGCAAAGTTGAAGGTGTGCGGGCCGATCAGCACCGGCGTGCCGACCGCGCACGCCTCGATCAGGTTCTGCCCGCCCAGCGGCAACAGGCTGCCGCCGATAAAGGCGAGGTCCGATGCGGCGAAGTACATCGCCATCTCGCCCATCGAATCGCCCAGCAGGATATCCGCGTCCACGGGCGCCGTCTCGGCATCGAGATCCAGCGCACTGCGGCGCGCCACCGAGAATCCCGTGCGCGCCGCCAGCGCCGCCACTTCATCGAAGCGCTGCGGATGCCGCGGGATCAGCAGCAGCAACGGGCGCGGCACGTCGCCGGCCAGCGCCTGCCAGCGCGAGAAAGCATCGAGCAACAGCGGCTCCTCGCCTTCGCGGGTGCTGGCGGCGGCCAGCACCTGGCGGCCGCTGAAGGTTTTGCGCAGCCGCTCGCCCAGCGCCATGCCCGCCGGCGCCGGCTGCATGTCGAACTTGAGGTTGCCCGTGATTTGCACGGCCGGCACGCCCAGCTGGCGAAAGCGCTCAGCATCGCCGGCGGTCTGCGCCAGCACGCCCGCGAAGTCGCGGTACATCGCCGAAGCCGCGCGCCCGAAGCGCGCCGTGCGCCGGAAGCTGCGGGGCGACAGGCGCGCATTGACCAGGTACAACGGCACGCCCGCCTTGCGCGCGCCGTGCACCACATTCGGCCACACCTCGGTTTCCATCAGCATCCCCGCCTCGGGCCGGAAATGCCGCAAGAACCGCCGCACCAGCCATGGCAAGTCGTATGGCAGGTAGCACTGCAGGATGCGCGGCTCGTTGCCGAACAGCTGCGCGCCGGTCTGGCGGCCGGTCGGCGTCATATGCGTCAGCAGCAGCCGATGGCGCGGATAGGCGCCGAGCAAGGACTCGATCAGCGGCTGCGCGGCACGGGTCTCGCCCACGGACACGGCGTGGACCCACAGCCACGGCCCCTGGTTCGGCAGGCTGCCATAGATACCCAGCCGCTCGCCGACATGGTGCAGGTAGCCGGGCTCCTTGCGCGCGCGCCATGCCAGCCGCAACAGCGCCAGCGGCAGCACCGCCACCCACAACAAGCTATAGATCAGGCGCAGCATCAGGCAGCGACCCCGCGCACGCGGCAGGCGGCCTCGTAGACTTCATCGACCGATGGCACCACGCCGTCGTCGCCGACGTTGGCGATGCGGTCGGACCAATACCCTTCCGTCTTCCAGCGCCATGTCGCGGTATAGATTTCCACCGTCGGCCGGCACAGCGCCGCCGCGATATGGACCAGGCCCGTATCGACTCCGATCACCACTTCGGCACGGTTGATCAGGCCAAAGCCCTGCATAACCGAGAACTTCGGCAGCACGCGTGCCTGCGGCACGCCCGCGGCAATCTCTTCGGCGGCCTGGCGCTCCTTGTCGTTGCCCCACGGCAGCAGCATGGTCAGGCCTTCGGCGGCCAGGCGGTTGCCCAGCGCGTGCCAGTTCTGCACCGCCCATTTCTTGCGCGCTCCCGCCGTCGCGTGGAAGCAGACGGCATAGCGCGCCGGCAAGTCCGCCCATAGCGGGTCGTCGACATGCAATGACTGCGCCGCCGGCCCGAAAAACCGTGGCGGCTCCACTGGCGCGATCCCCGTCAGCGCCGCGCCCAGAAGGCGCGAGCGCTGCACCGAATGGGTCTGGCGCGGCACGCGCACCGAGTCCGTGTACAACAGGCGCGCCGCAGGCTCATAGCCCGAACCCTGCGTCGCATTGCCCAGCCCGATGATCGGCGCACCCTGCGCACGCGTCGCCACACGCGCCACCACCGCGGTCTTGAGCAGACCCTGGCTTTCGATCACGGCGTCGTAGCGCTCCCGGCGCAAGGCATTGCGCACGGCACCGATCTCCTGCCAGGTCGCGCCCTGCAGGATGCGCTTGCGCCAGCGCCGCAGCGCGAACGGAATCACCCGCCGCACCTCAGGCAACAGGCGCACCAGCTCCACATAGCCCTCTTCCACCACCCAGTCGATCTCGGCACCGGGCCAGCGCGCGCGCAGGTCGTGCACCAGCGGCATGTTGTGCACCACGTCGCCGAGCGACGACACCTTGACCAGCAGGATGCGCGGCCGCTCTGGCAGCGTGAACGGCACTGCGGCCGGCATGGGCTGCACCACGCCGGCCGCGCCGACTGCATCGGGCGAAGGTGGCGATGCCGGCGGCACCGCCGTGCGCTCAGAACGGGAGTTGAGCATCCGGTTTCTCGGCCAGGATCACACGCTTGAACTCGGCCTGGATGCGCGCCAGCGCGGCGTCGTTATCCGCTTCGAAACGCATCACCACCACCGGCGTGGTGTTCGACGGACGCGCCAGGCCGAAGCCATCGGCGTATTCCACGCGCACGCCATCGATCTTGTTCACCTCGCGCGCGCCCTCGAACGTGGCGTTCGCCTTGATCTTGTCGAGCAGCGTGAAGGGCTCGCCTTCCGCGCACTTGAGCTGCAGCTCCGGCGTATTGTTGGCGTTCGGCAGCGCGTTCAGCACCGCGCTCGGGTCGGCGTGGCGCGACAGGACCTCCAGCAGGCGCGCGCCGGTGTACAGGCCGTCGTCAAAGCCATACCAGCGGTCCTTGAAAAACACGTGGCCACTCATCTCGCCGGCGATCGGCGCGCCGGTCTCCTTCAGCTTGGCCTTGACCAGCGAATGGCCGGTCTTCCACATCAGCGGCTCGCCACCGTGCTCGCGGATCCACGGGGCCAGCTTGCCGGTGCACTTCACGTCGTAGATCACCTGCGCACCCGGATTGCGCGACAGGATTTCCTCGGCAAACAGCATCAGCTGGCGGTCCGGGAAGATGACCTGGCCATCCTTGGTCACCACGCCCAGCCGGTCGCCGTCGCCGTCGAAGGCCAGGCCCAGCTCGCAATCGGTCTCGCGCAGGGTCTTCATCAGGTCCTGCAGGTTCTCGATATGCGCCGGATCGGGGTGGTGGTTGGGGAAATTGCCGTCGACGTCGCAGAACAGCTCGGTCACTTCGCAGCCCAGGCCGCGGAACAGGTCGCCGACGAACGCGCCGGCCACGCCATTGCCGGCATCGAGCGCGATCTTCATCGGGCGGGCGAGCTTGACGTCGCTGATGATGCGGTCGAGGTACTTCTGGCGCACATCGACCTTCTGGTAGATGCCTGCACCGCTGGTGAAGTCGCCCGCCTCGATGCGCAGGCGCAGGCCCTGGATCTGCTCGCCATAGATGGCCTGGCCGGCGAGGACCATCTTGAAGCCGTTGTAGTCAGGGGGGTTGTGGCTGCCGGTGACCATGATGCCGGAGGTGGCACGGACGCCATTGAGCTCGATGTTGGTACCGAAGTAGACCATGGGGGTGGCGACCATGCCGAGGTCGATCACGTCCAGGCCGGCGGCGCGCAGGCCTTCTACCAGTCCACCGATCAGGTCAGGTCCCGAAAGCCGCCCGTCGCGGCCGACCACGATCGACTTCTCACCCAGCTCTACGGCCGCCGAGCCGAACGACAGTCCGATCTGGCGCGCAACCTCGCGAGTGAGCGTTTTGCCCACGATGCCGCGGATGTCATAGGCTTTGAAGATAGAGGGATCGATTTGCATGTGGCTTCCTGTCAGTCTTGTCGGGCACGCCGCACACCACAACGGTGTGCCGGCGATACCGGATAGGGCTCTTGGAAAGAACCAAAGGGGGGTATTTTGCCGGATTGCGCGGCTGGCGGGCGGTATAATCGCGGCAATATACCGGACAAGCGCAATTTTCAGCATCTGTCCTACACCTGAGGCTACACATTGCCGCCCGCCCGGCCGCGCCTTGCGCCCTCCGGGCCCATCGGCCACGGAAGCGATCGCCCGACCACTCTGAATTTGCCATAAGTCATCGGCATATTTGGGTCCTGTGGCGGTTGCGGCATGACAAATTTCGTAAGCAAACTTGACGACCGCCGCACAGTCCTCGCCGCGCCTGCGCATTGCCTATCTGATCACCAACTCGGAGATCGGCGGAGCGCAGTCGCATGTTGCCGACCTGGTGCAGGCGGCGCCGGCCGATGCCGACCTCATCCTGCTGGCTGGCGGCGATGGACCGCTGTTTGACATCGCCAGGCGCGCCGGCGCGCAAGTCATCCGGCTGGCGCGGCTGGACAACGCGCTCTCGCCCTTACGCGCGGTGGGTGCATTGCGGGAACTGCTGCAGGCCCTGAAGGAGGCGCGCCCGGACCTCATCCATGCGCATAGCGCCAAGGCGGGTGCGCTGGGGCGGATTGCGGGGGCGCTCCTTGGCATTCCGGTGGTGTACACCGTGCATGGATTTGCCTTCAAGCCACAGGCTCCTACACGTCAGCGACTGGCGGCGCGCGTTGCGGAATGGGTGCTCGCACCGCTGACCAGCCGGCTGATCTGCGTGGCCGAAGCCGAGAGGCGGCTGGCGCAGGCACTCCCGATTCCTGCCCGCCGTATCGCCGTCATTCCCAACGGGATTGCCGACACCGCAGCTCGCGCCTCGCCTGCCGACCCGATGCGCCGCATCGTCATGGTCGCCCGCTTCGCGGCGCCCAAGCGGCCAGACATCCTGATCCGCGCCTTCGCACACGCGAACCTCCCCGGCTGCGAGCTAGTGCTTGCCGGGGACGGACCGCAACGCGCCACCATGGAGGCACTCGCCGCGCAACTCGCGCCCGGACGCGTGGCATTTCCAGGCAATGTCGCGGACATCGCGGGCTTGCTGGCATCGGCACAGGTGTTCGTGCTGGTTTCGGACCACGAAGGCTTTCCGTTGTCGGTGCTAGAGGCGATGCGGGCCGGGCTGCCGGTGATCGCGTCGGACCTGCCTGGCATCCGGGAGCAGATCCAGGGCCCACGACATGGCCTGCTGGTCGCCGGCAACGACGCCGACGCGTTTTCCGCTGCGCTGGCGCGTATTGCGGGCGACGGCGCACTGCGGGCCGAACTCGGCGTCGCCGCGCGCCGCCGGTGGGAACAATGCTATGGGTTGGAACGCATGACCGAGGCAACGTGGCAAGTCTATCGCGATGCCTTGGCCAGACTCCCCGCCACCGCGCGGGTGCCGACATGATGAACGCCAAGACCGACAACCTGCGCCGCCACGCCTTGCGTGGCCGCATCGGCGGCTCCGAGACCATGCGCCGGGTCAGCCGGATGCTGGCCTGGGCTGTGCTCGGGCTATCGCTGTTCGCGCTCAGCGCGGTCTTTGCCGAAGCCGCGCACCGCGCCGGCCTGGTTACCTATGTCTTCACCCGCACGCTGTTGTGGTCCGTGGCGCCGTACCTGGCGGCGTTCATGCTGCTCCACCGCTCGCTGCACCTCCCGGCGATGGAGGGCAACAGCCTGGTCGGGCTGGCCGTGACGCTGCCTTTTGCTGGTTTGCTGTTTGGCTTTGCGGCCTTCCATATTGAGTATTCGCGGGGCGCCCTGCTGCTGTCGTATCTCATTACGCTCGGGTGGATCTGGGCGGGGTATCGCCGCTATGTGCATAACTACGTGCCGTTGTTCGGATACACCGACCCGCATACCCTGGCCCAGCTCGAAGGCATTCTCGCCATGCCAGGCGCCGCGCCGGCGGCGCGCATGCGGTTGGAACCGGTTGGATCGCTGGAAGATGCCAGGCATTTTGATGGGCTGATGGTGGATCGAAGCGTGACTGGCGATCCTGAGCGCACCCGGATGCTTGCCCATTACAAGATGAGTCATGTGCGGATGTATTCGGTCGAGCGGGTTGGGGAGATGCTGACCGGGCGGGTGGGGTTAGCGCATATTGATGAGAATTTTTTGGACGACTATGCCGCCCACTATCTGTATGGCTATCTGAAACGTGTGGTCGATATCGTGGCAGTACTGTGCCTGGCACCGATTGCCGTGCCCGTGGGTCTTGCCCTGGCGCTAGCCATCCGCTTGGAAACGCCCGGCGGCGCCATCTTCCGGCAGGAACGCGTCGGCCTCTTCGGCAAGCCGTTCATCATGCTCAAATTCCGCAGCATGGGCGTCGACTCCAGCGCGCCGGCCCAGTTCGCCGTGCGACGAGATCCGCGCGTTACGCGTGTCGGGCGCGTTATCCGCAAATACCGCCTTGATGAAATTCCGCAACTCTGGAATGTGTTGGTCGGCCACATGAGCCTGATTGGCCCGCGGCCAGAACAGGCGCCAATGGTCGACCAATTCTCGGCATCGATCCCGTACTACCCTTACCGGCACCTAGTGCGGCCCGGCCTGTCCGGGTGGGCGCAGGTCCAACAGGGCTATGCCGGCAGCCATGCAGAGACCGTGACCAAGCTCAGCTATGACCTGTATTACGTTAAGCATTGCTCGCTGGCGCTGGATTTGCTGATTGGGGTGAAGACGTTGCGGACGTTGGTAACCGGATACGGGGCGCGGTGATGTCTGCCGTTGGCAGACGCTCCGAACAGCAGCCCTTGCGTATCCTGCTCATTACCACGGGGCTCAAACTCGGCGGCGCCGAGCAGCAAGTCGCGGCGCTTGCCCGCGCCTTCATCGAGCTTGGCAACGAGGTTGCCATTCTGAGCCTGACCGCGGGCCGGGAAATCGAACTGCCGCCCGATATCGCCGTCACCGAACTTGGAATGCGCAAGACGCCGCTGTCGATGCTTGCGGCACTGCGCAGGGCCAGACAGATTGTGCTTGGATGGCAGCCCGACGTCATCCATGCGCACATGGTCCACAGCAACCTGTTTGCCCGGGCGCTGACTCGGCTGGGCCGCACTCCGCCATTGATATGCTCAGCGCACAGCGCAAGGGAAGGCGGCAGGCTGCGAGCAATGGCCTATCGCGTGACTGACCAGTGGTGCACGCTGACCACGCATGTCAGCGCTGCGGGCAGGGACGCCATGATCGCCAGCGGTGCGGTGTCTGCCCGACGCGTCACGGTGATCCCCAACGGCATTGATACGGGCCGCTTCCGGCCAGACGACGCCTCGCGCGAGCGCGCACGCCGCGAACTCGGCCTGAGCCCTGGGCATGTGCTCCTGCTGAACGTCGGCAGGCTGGTCCCCGATAAAGACCAGGCCATGTTGATCGAGGCATTCCGCGAAGTGGCCGCGCTGATTCCTTGCACAAGGCTGATGATTGCCGGTGATGGACCGCTGCGGTCAGACCTGGCTGCCAGGATCGCGCAGCACGGGCTGAACGACTCCGTCCTGCTGGCTGGCGCAAGAAGCGACATCCCCGAGCTGTTGCGGGCGGCCGACGTCTTCGTGCTGTCGTCGCGAATCGAAGGCATGCCACTTGCGGTGGGCGAAGCGCTGGCCAGTGGCCTGCCTGTGGTCTCCACGGCTGCAGCGGGCGTATCGGAACTTGCGGGCGGCACCGCCACGCTGACGCCGGTCGGGGACGCGCATGCGCTGGGGCGCGCCCTGCGCGAAGCGATCGCCCGGCTGCCAGGCACGCAGGCTGAACGAGACCGCCGCCGGCAGCAGATCGTCAGCCGCTTCGATGTGGCAGCCGTGGCCCGGCAATGGCTGGCGCGGTACCAGGAACTGAAGGAAAAACACTGATGCGCCGCAGAGTCGCAGGCAATCTGCTCTGGATGCTGGCCGACCGGGGCCTACAGGTGGCCGTGGGGATCGGCGTCGTCGCCATGCTGGCACGCGCCCTTGGCGCCGAGGGCTTCGGGCACTTTCAATACGCGCAGTCGCTGGTGTTCATCGCGGCGTCGGTACCGCTGCTATGCTCGGCGGAGGTGGTGGTGCCCCGGCTGGTGGCAATGGCCACGACGGAGGCCAGGCATGTTCTGGTCGCACACGCCTTCGCGATCCGGGTGACCGCCGGTATAGCCGGCTACACGCTGATGTGCCTGTGGCTGGCGATCACGCAGCAGCCCGCCGACACCTGGATTCCTGCCGCCATCCTCGGTACTGCCGTCATGATGCGCGAACCTTTCGGCGTCGTCATCGCGTGGATGCAGGCGCGCACCCACAACCGGCCCAACGTCGTGTTCAACCTGGTCGCCCTCGCGGCAAAGGCTGGATTGATCGCAACGCTGTTCTTTGCCGGTGTGGAACTGGTACCTGCCTATGCCACCGCATTCGCCATCGAGCCACTGATCGCGGCTGTGCTGCTCGCCTGGTACTACTTGTCCCGCGCCCCCCGGGTCGTCCCCTCGCACGAACCGACGCTCACCCGCGAGCTGGTGCGCGACGGCTCGCTGTTCTGGATCAGCTTTATGCTGATGGTCGCCGCGCGCCGCGCCGACCAGTTGATCCTGAAGCCGGCCGTGCCACTGGCCGAACTTGGAACTTATGCGGCCACCATGCAGGTGCTCGACAACTTCACCACCATCGCCACCATCCTGGCCGCGGGCGTGGCGCCGATGTATGTGTTCGCGCAGCAATCCGCCGCCGCTGCGCGTCGCAACGTACTGCGCGTGGCAACGGGCATGTCGATCATCGGCGTAACCGGTGCCGTCATTCTTGCGCTCTGCGCCGGGCCCGTGGTGCGGCTGCTCTACGGCCAGGCTTTCGGGGAAACCGTGGTGCTGTTGCGACTGGCGGCGCTGGCGTCCACACTGATCTTTGCCGACGTTGGCCTGAGTTTGCTGCCCGTCTACCTGCGCAAACCACGCTGGGTGGCAATCAAGTGGGGGCTTGTCCTGGCGACCACGGTCGTCGTCGACATGGTCGCGGTCCCGCGTCTTGGCGCCCGTGGCGCGGTCCTCGGCTACGCCGTTGCCAACGCCGTCGCCGTCATCTTTGGCCTGGTCCTGTTGCTGCGTACCAGCCGCACCACCGCCGCCGCGACGGTCTCGGCTTGAACCCGGCCGGAATCCGCGGCATGGGTCTTACTCAGTGTTGTCCGGAACGCTGGGCCCACGCTTGCCGCGCAGGACAATGCGACGACCGACCCGGAGGCAACGCCATGCGTTGCGCATCAGCAGCAAGTGAAGTGCGGTGACGCCCAGGAACGCAAGGAACAGCACCTGCTCCGAGATCCCCTGCTTCCAGCCGTATACGCCGATAAAGCCCAGCAACCCATTGCTGACAAGAATGACCCACACGATCGCGTCGGGACTCAGGCCGAGGCGAAGCAGCACATGGTGCAAGTGTGTCCGGTCTGCGGACAAGGGATTGCGACGCTTCATTGCCCGGCGGATGACCACTACCAGCAGGTCGATCAGTACGAATCCGAGCACCCAGAGCATCACGACAGGGGGTACACGCAGACCATTGTTATATGGCTTCTGGGACAGTTCCACCGCGAACCAGACGATGCCATATCCGAGCATCAGGCTGCCGGCGTCACCAAGAAACACGCGTAGGCTCCCCCTGAAAGGATTGCGCATATTGAAGATCAGAAAGCCGAGAATTGCGCCGCAGAAAATCACGCACACACGCTGGGCGGCCAGGTTCTCGAGCTCACCGGCAAGGTAACTGAACCAGCCAAAGACAATGAGGGACAGGCCGCCAGCCAGGCCATCGAGCCCGTCGCTCATGTTCATGGCGTTGATCACGGCGACCACGGCAAATAGCGTGAGCGGGATGGCCCAGTTTGCCAGTTCGACTTCACGCCTGCCAAAAATATCGCCCAGCGACGTCAGGTAGACGCCGCCCCATGACGTCATCAAGATGCCTGCAAACAGCTGTGCGGCAAGCTTGGCCACCGGCGACATGCCTTGCATGTCATCGATCAGCCCGACGAAGGCGAGCAACGTCAGACCACCCAGCAATGCCACGTAATAGCCCTGGTTGCGCATGAACAGCAGGCAACCCGCCCATATAGCCAGCGTTACGGCAATGCCGCCGACCAGCGGCACTGCGCCATGGTGACGCTTGCGGTTGTCGGGGCGGTCCAGCAGCCCGCCAACCATTGCCACCGGGCGCAGGAGCAGGACACCCAGCGCCGAGACCAGAAAGGCAAAGGACGGGACCCAGAAAAAGTCGAACATGGATTCGTTCTAATAATTGTTCATTTGCCGGGCGGCGACATTGCCGAAGCGGAATCGCCAGTATGCGCTGGATGTGAACAGCCTCAGCATGCTGGCCAAATGCCATCGCAGGTAGCGGAACCTGCGATGACTGTCGCGGCGCGCATCATGCATCACTATTGCCTCGTTCGCCCAAGAGACGGTTCCGCCATTCAGCCAAGTTCGAAGGCACACGTCCACATCCTCACAATAGAGATGATATCGGTCGTCGAAGCCACCCAGTCGCTTGAATACCTGCGCATCGAACAGAAGAAACATGCCTGCAGCCCAGTCCACCGGAATCGTCCCTTCACTTGTGTAGTCCGGAGGCAAGCGCCTTTTCATCAGTCTGGCAAGCGCACGCTGAAGGAGGATGGAAGGCCGCGGCACTTTCCGCGCGCTGTCTTCGAGGGTTCCATCCTCCGCCACGACGCGCGGCGCTACAACGCCAGGCCTTGCCCGCACTTGCGCCAGGAGTGCAGGAAAGGGATTTTTGATCAGCCGGACGTCGGGATTGACGACACAGAAATATGGCGTGTTGCAGTAAGCGAACGCGGCATTGTGATTGGCGCCAAAGCCCTTTGGTTCGGTGTTCTGGATATACCTGACATCCAGGCCAGCGAGCCCGTCATCGGCGCCGCGTTGCTCGCGCAGATTCTCGGTGACTATCACCTGAAGCGGCAGTTCCCCGGCAATAGCGGACAATTGCCCGATCAGCGGGCGCATCAGTTCCCACTGCCCATGGCTGACCAGGGAAATCGTCAGCAATTTAGCGGTCGGTTCCACGGCCTTGCCTCGCTTCCACCAGTGCGCCGCCACGGCCTTTTACGCCGTCGATGATGCCTTTGGTCATCAATCGGATCCGCCTGAAGCGCGGCGACATGCCGAGACCGAAAAACACCGCAAACTGCGACAGGCGGTACAGATGCGTGATCCTCCAAGCAATGCTCATCGGCGTCGTCAGCAGCATGCGCACCGTATTCCGGAACATGTAGTAGTCGCGCACCGGCGAGTGCACCGGCACCTCGCGCCAGCGGCCCAGCCAGACGCGCACGACATGGTCGCCCAGCGCATGCTCGAGCCGCGCGCCCGGCACCGCAAAGAGCCGCATGCCCCGCGCCTTCACGCGCAGGCACCATTCCGTGTCGACGTGATCAATAAAGTAGCCCTCGTTCATCATGCCGTGTCGCTCCAGCACCGAGATGGCAATCAAGGTGCCGGAGGCGATCAGGAAATCGGCCTCGATATAAGGCTCTGAGGTCAGGCTGGCGAGCCGCTGCACCCGGCCGCGCACCATGCGCACCACCTTGGATGTCGTGCCGGTGCGGCGGTCGTGTGCCACCGCGCCCACCGCGCCAACCTCGACACCGGCGTCGCGCAGCTGCCGGTCCGCTTGCCGCAGCGCGGCGACCATGTTGTCGGCCGGCACACTGTCGTGGTCCAGCAAGAGAACGTATTCGGCACCGGCGGCTTTTGCGGCTTCGATACCGCGGTTTTGAGCCGCCGCGATGCCGAGGTTGATCCCTAGGGGAACGTAACGAATACGTCCAGCCCCCGCATCTTCAGAGAAGCAGATAGCGGCGACGTCGATTCGCGCCGATCCGTTGTCGACGACCACAACAGTCCCGACCTGCTGCAGGGTGGCCTGCAACAGCCGCCGGAAAACAGGCTCGTCGGGATTGAATGTAACGACGACGGCAGCGGTGCTACAGGCTTCAACGGACGCAGCGCCGTTTGGCATGGCAAGTTGAGCTTCGCTCATGCCACCCTCTTCATCCGACTGTGAACAGTGCGGACCATGTGGGCAAGCATGGACCTAGCGCGAACATAGCGCAAATGTACCCTCAGTTTCTGCCGCGCCAGCCAGCCAGCCCCGCGTATCCAGCATGTATCGGCGCCTATTGCCGCACGACTCAAGCGTGGCATCCGTACGGAGCGCTGGAATTCCTCCAGCAAGCTCCGCCAGTGCATGGCCACCACATCCTGTGCATAGTGCCGTCGAACATCCTCGTACGCGGCCGCTGCCATTGCTGCACGCTGCTGCGGGTTGTCCACCAACTCGACGATTGCCCGATACCACGCCTCGGCATCTTGCCGCACGAGCAGGCCAGTCACACCGTTCGCCACGGAGTCACGGTAAGGCGGACTGTCAGCATATACGCCGGCGATGCGCAGGGCGCCGTACTCACGGTACTTGTTGTTGGTCTTGTATCGGTTTGACTCCGTATCCGCCATTGGAGCTAGCCCAATATCCAGGGCGCTGGCATGCTTGAACCTGATGAAGTCCTCGTAACTTCCTATGTGGGCGTGATAGACGACACGGTCCTTGCCGTGTAGCGACGGGGGACAATAACCAAAGAAATGCATCGTCACCTGCGGCCTTTCAGCCAACACTCGCTCCAGCGCAGGAAGAATAGCGATGAAGTCCTTTTCACGCGTCGCGCTACCCGCAAATCCGATCCGGACCTCATGCTCGTGCGCAGGCGGCGGCTCCAGCCCTGACAAGAGGCTGAAGTCGAATGGCGCAGGCAAGACGATGACCGACGCCCCAAAACGATCCCGCAAGTATTTCTCAAGATGGGGCGAGTTGACGATAACCGTATGGGCGTTGCGAACCACAAGTTCTAGGGTCTCGCGCACTTCCTTAGCCTGATAATAGTCAATCAGCGGCCCTTCGCCCTGCAGCTCCCAAAAGTTATCATCGATGTAGTACAGATATGAGATCTTGCGACGCAGCATCCATTTCACCATCGGCGCGGCGGAGGGATCGCCAACGCGGATAAGCAATGGAATAGCGTTACTCTGCATCCGACCAGGCAGGAAGTTGGATACGAGTAACTTGCAGACCCCCGCCGCATTACCGGCCGCCTCGCTAATAAGTCGGCCGATAATATGAGTAGTCGGAATCTCGCCCTCAATAACAAGACGGGCCTGTAGCATTGGCGCCGCTCCGGCAGCACCATGGGCCGGGTCAAGGCTACCGTTATCGCTCATACAGACCTTGCCCGACATTGGCATAAAGAGTCGCGCCCGCATACGCCGATTCAGCATTCATCAGACAACTCAAGGCCGATAGCTGGCACTATACGGCGGCGGATGCCGCTAAGGCGAGCGGCTCCAGCCAGCGAAATATGGCTAGTCGCACCACGCGTAAAGATGCGTATTTCGACATTGTCGGTGCCCTCGACCTCGATGCGCTTCCCAAAGCTGAGTCGGAGGAACGATCTATTTTTAACGTGATTGAGCGGAATAACGGATTGTGCCGCAATCTCATTATTAACAACGATCTCCGCACCGATCACGCCATCGCCATCTGCGAAATCCATCATGGGAATGGTCGACACACCTGCCACCATACCCGCCAAGCCACTGAACGCAGCAGCCACAAAATCCTTCCCATTCAGGTCCAGGCTCGAGCGAAGGTTGAGCGGCGTTGGAACACTCCACACCGTCTTCTGGCTCATGGAGCGGATATCTGCACGCGCCCGCCGGTCATCCACAAGCTGGTAGATCAATCCCTTCTTGTTTATGCAATGGTCCTCGAACGAGAAGCTGCGCGCAATGTCCTCATAGGCAGCAGACACGATCCGCGTCGCAAGATCTTCCTTGTAGAGAAGCGTCCGGATAGCGCGATACCAGCCTTCCTCATCGTTGGGAGCCAGGCAACCAGTCACCTCATGCTTGACATAGTTGCGATAGGTCTCAACATCCGAGTAAACGCCCGGAAATCCCGCCGCCGCGTATTCCCGATATTTATTATTCGTCTTACTACGATTGAACTCGGTATCCGCGAGCGGTGCCAGTGCCACGGCCCACTGCCTAGAGCGGAAAAACGAGATGAACTGATCATAGTCCGGATTAAATGGATGCGACACCACGCGCTCATTTCGCTCGAATTCCGCCGGCACGAAGCCAAAGAACTCGAGCGAGACATTGGTATCTTCTGCCAAGATCCTCTGCAGTGCAGGGATCACAAACTCGAAATCCACGTCCTTCTTCAGACTGCCCATGAAGCCGATTACCGAGGTCGCCTTGTACCTGGGCTTTTCCGCCGGTAGCAGCTGATAGGGCCGGAAGACCTCCACACGATCGCTGTGCTCCACGGCGGCATCTCGCATCGCCGCCGAGTACACTGCCGTCCGATCGGCCAGAGAGATCAGGTCAGCGAGATCCTGGTTCTCAAACTGGCCATGACTTGGTTCGCCGTTGTGAAACTGAAGCGCGAAATAATTGTCATCGGTCTCGAAAGCCACGGGGATACCGAGAGCTTTGGCACCGCGAACAATCTCGATGACCGGAGCGGTGTAGATGCGCAACACGTACACCAACTCAACCTCTTCGAGCTTGATCTTATGAAGCTCGGAAAGGTCATATACAGTGTATTCAAAGCCTTTGTCCTCGCGCCTCAACTGGTCGAACGGCTTTTCCACCAGCAACGCAAAAGACGTCTGCGAACGGTCAGGGACAATAACCGCAACCCTTACCCGCTCGCGACGGGACGGCACACGGAAGAAGACCTCCCTCATCCACCGATCGTCCGGTTGTTGGCTTTGCGTGGCCGCCCGCTCCAAAACCTTCTCGAATTCATCCACATATACTCGACTGGAAAAGCGCGCTTCAATGTTGGCTCTAGCGCGCTTACCCATTTCTGCAAGTTTGGGGGCGTCCGACATCAACTCGCAGAGCTTCGCCGCCATTTCGCTGGCACTCGATACGAGACATCCATCTTCCCCATCGCGGATGATCTCTCGCGCACCGATGGTCGGCGTTGCCACCACCGGGAGGCCACAAGCCTGTGCCTCAAGCAGCGAGACCGGAAAGGTCTCCGTTGTCGAGGTGTTCACATAAATGTCTGACGAGCCAAGACAATCCAGCGGATCATCCACCTGCTTGCGCAAATCAAAATACTTCGCAAGATCGTTCCGCATGATTTTCTCATGCAGAGCATCATAATACTGAGGTTCGCTGGGTCCGACCAAAGCGAACTGAAAGCCTGCACAACCCCGACGTAGCATGTCCATAGCCACATCTGGCAGCATCATTTGATTCTTGTTGTCGTTGAAATGCCCCAATTGTAAGATGCGGAACATTCCGTCCGCACCACGACGGGCAACCGACGGCGAGAACCGCTTGATATCAACGCCATTATGGACCACCGATATGCTGCCACCCAAACCCAGCTCACTCAGTGATTCACGTAATGACTGCGCGGGAACGACAATGTGACCACCACCGCTCGCAAGCAAGCGATAGATCGATTCCTTGAACTCGCCGGACATCGCGGTATAGATGTTGTCGACGAACAAGGCATGAATATGAGCAACGTGGGGACGACCCGTAATTCGCGCCGCAAAGTAACCATCCAGAAACACGCTGGTGTTACTCACAATCACGTCAGGGTTGGTACGCCTGATCAACCGCACCAGAAAATCGATACTCTCGCGCGAGCGATCCAGACAGTAACTAATATTGTCGTCCGAAAACCCTGGATTAAACCACCATCTCAAATAACTTGAGCGGGTAACCTGTACGCCACCAAAATTAAGCTGCGGGGCAATTTTTGCCTCGGGCGGCAGCACCGCTACCAGGTGATGTCCCTTTTCCGCGAGACCAAGGCAAAGCGCCCGAAACGTCTGATCGATACCCGCCAAGCCGGCTGTCGGGCTGATTGCCAAAACACGCATCTTAATTTCCGCTTATATCAAATCTCAGTTGAAGACTACTGCCCGCCACGCCGTGTATATTCAGCAAGAACTTCAGCGGTAGGTCCATCCATTGCTACCTCTCCCTTGCGCAACCAGATCACCCGTTCACAGAAGTCCTCAACCAGAGGCAGGCTATGGCTTGAAAAAACCAGAATCTTGCCTTGGTCCATGAACTCGTACATCCGGCGCTTTGCCTTGTCAGCGAACACCAAATCTCCCGCCCCCATGACTTCATCCAGCAATAAGATTTCCGGATTAATGGCAGTCGATACAGAGAATGCAAGCCGGATGAACATGCCCGCTGAGTATGTCTTTACCGGATAATCCAGAAAATGACCCAACTCAGAAAATTCTGCGATGCTGTGAATGCGTGCCTCGACTTCATCCGGAGCAAGCCCCAACAGCATTGCCCGGATTCGGATGTTATCCCAGCCGGTTTGAGTCATCTCAAAACCCGTCGCCAATTCGAACATCGGCGAAACATGCCCGACGATCTCTGTCTCACCCGAAGTCGGCGGGTAAATGCCAGCCATCACCTTGAGGATGGTACTTTTGCCGGCACCATTCAGACCAACCAGCCCCACTCTCTCCCCGTGAGCAATCTCAAGGTTAATCCCCTTCAATGCATCCACGTATTCGACACGTTCCTTGGCCTTGGGACGGAAAGCATTGAGCAATGCACCCTTCAGGCTGTCCTGGCGCATGGATACATCAAAGCGAACGCGTACATCGCGCAAACTGATCTTCAACTCGGGGATCATAGAACGTAGACGATGCGATGAGACATGCGCTTCATTACTGCAAACGCGACAACGCCGATCAGAATGGCGTAGCCGATGGCGACCATCCATACCTCATCGGGGGGCGAAGCGTTATTGAGCAGCGGATACCTGACGATTTCGATCAGGTAATAAAGCGGATTGTATTGATAGATAAAACCGAGCCCGCGATCCTTCAGCATGGTGACGGTGTACATCACAGGCGTCACGTAGAAACCGATCTGGATCAATCCACTCAACAGGTGCGGTAAATCGCGGTACCTGGCACCAAGATGCGAAACGATAACCAAGTGAAAGAAATTGATGACGATAAACAGCAGGAAGCCGGGGAAAAACCACAGCGCACCGACTTCGAACTTCCGGCCATAGGCAAGGGCTACCGCCAGGAACACCAGCATGCCGACACCGAACACCACGATGTAGGGCACCATGGCCCTATACAGGTAGGTGACCTTTGGGAAGGAAAATTGCTTGATATAACCCTCGGCATTGACAAAAGCGGAGCCACCCTCTGTCAATGCTGATGTCATGAAACCCCAAATAGCGAGCCCCAACGTCAGAAAGGGCAGGAACTCATCCATCGGCTGATGAAACAGCTTGCCGAAGATAATCCCGACCGCCGCCATAGTGGCCGAAAGATTAATAAGAATCCAAAGCGGCCCCAAAATTGAATTGCGAAACCGCCCCTTGACGTCCTGCACTCCCATATGGAGCCACACACGCCACAGTTTGGCCGCAGCAGCATACTCCGTCAGCGGATGCTTGCGGCTGCTGTTATAGACTGTCATCTAGTACACGCTCCATTGCGACCCGCCCTTCCTGGCGGCCTGTTTCCACGAAGCCCAGGTTCTCGTAAATGCGAGCAGCATGGAGGTTCGTTTCCAGTACTTCAAGGTAAGCCTTAGACAAACCAAGCCTGTCGCGCGCGAACACCAGCAACGCCTCGATCGCACGGCGCATCTTCCCTTGCCCGGCGGCCTCCGGCGACACGACAAAGCGGCCAATCTCGGCGCGGCCGGTCGAGTTGTTTACGTCGTAGATCGCAACCTGCCCAACCAGCACGCCGGTCTCCGGGTCCTGCACTACGAACACGAAATCGTCGGACTTCTCGGAATACTTTTGAAACCAGCCCTCGTGGCTTTCCAGAGTCAGAATGTCGGAGAAAATGAACTGTTGCCTGACGCCCTCGCGGTTGCGCCAGGCCAGCGTCAACGGAAGGTGTTCCGTCGCAAGGGGGCGTAGACGCACTCCCTTGGCTTCGAATGGCTCGAAGATCGGCTTCATGCAGCGTACTTGCGAACCAGTTCGCAGACGAATTCAACGTCCTTGCGGCTGATACCCATGTGCATGGGTAGCGACAGCACTTCATTGCTGGCTGCATGCGCGCGCGGGCACTTGCCCTTGCCGCTGGCGTACATGCGGTATTCGGTATTGTCGCGATAATGAACGCCCGGATAAACCTCGTGCTCGTGCAGGGCGAGCATCAGTTCGTCGCGATTCTTCACGCGAATCTGGAACAGGTGGCGCGACGAATCGCAGCCTTCGGTGATGGTCGTCAGCCGGATATTGTCGTGGTCCGACAACAGTTCCTCATACCAGTTTGCCAGCTGGCGACGGTACGCATTGTCATTGTCCAGGTACTTGAGCTGAACCAGACCGATGGCCGCCATGATCGAGTTTCCATGGTACTTGTAGCCGACCTCTTCCACGTCGTACATCCACTTGTAGGCGCCCTGCGTGGTGGTGCGGGCAAACGTGTCCTTGTTGATGCCCAGCCACGTCATCTTGCGAACACGCTCGTCGTCTTCGGCTTCCTGGAAGCAGATCATGCCCGAGTCGGCGGTCGGCAGGTTCTTCACGGCCTGGAAGCTGAACACGGTCACGTCGGCATCGTGGCCCACGTGGCGGCCCTTGTAGCGCGTGCCGGACATATGGGCGGCGTCGAGCACCAGCTTGATGCCCTTCTCCTTGCACAGCGCAACCACCTTGTCGTACTGGCCGACGTTGCCACCCAGGCCCACGAAGATCACGGCGCGGGTGCGGTCGGTGATGCGATCGGCGATGCTGTCCGGGTCCAGGCACAGGGAATCGTCGACATCAGCGAAGACGGGCGTCAGGCCAGAATACAGAATGGCGTGGTTCGTGGAAACGAAAGTCAGGGGCGTGGTGATGACCTCATCGCCATCGGCCCAGCCGTACTTGGTCTTGAACAGTTCAAAGGCGAGATGCAGGCCAACGGTATTGGAGCCCAGGAAGTGCGCGTGGGGCAGCCCGGTGTAAGACTTCCAGGCCTCTTCCATAGCGTTGGTCTTGAAGCCGAGACCGGTCCAGCCCTTCTCCAGGCACTCCTGGATTTCTTTCAGGCATTCTTGAACACGGAAATTCGGTACGAACAATTGGATTGCCATTTTTCTCTCCCAGGGAATTCGGATATCTAATTAATCACTCAAACAATTCTGCAACCGCCAAAGCTGGTGCGTCTTCGTCCTTCTTCGAGAGAACGGGCGCTACTTCGATCGGCCAGTTGATGCCCAGTACCGGATCGTCCCATCGCAGCGATCGCTCGAACTGGGGGGCATAGTAGTCCGTGGTTTTGTAGAGAAACTCAGCGCTATCGGACAAGACCACGAAGCCATGCGCAAAACCTTCCGGCACCCAGAGCTGGCGCTTGTTTTCCGCCGACAGCTCCACACCAACCCACTTACCGAAGTTCGGCGAGCTGCGGCGAATATCCACTGCAACATCGAATACCGTACCGGACACCACCCGTACCAGCTTTCCTTGCGGTTGCTGAATCTGGTAGTGCAGACCACGCAGGACATTCCTGGCCGAGCGCGAGTGATTGTCCTGCACGAAATTTCGTTTCAGGCCCGTGGCATCCTCGAACTGGCGCGCATTGAAGCTTTCAAAGAAGAAGCCGCGGTCATCGCCAAAGACCTTGGGCTCCATGATCAGCACCTCGGGCAAGGCCGTTTTGACAATATTCATGCTCATGCAATCGACTCCTTCAAAACCTGTTGCAGGTATTGGCCATAACCGTTCTTGGACAGCTCCGAGGCCACTCTCTGCATCGTTTCAGCTGAAATCCAGTGATTGCGGAACGCAATCTCTTCCGGGCACGCCACCATCAAGCCCTGACGCTTCTGCAACGTCGCGATGAATGTGGCGGCCTCCTGCAGCGAATCATGGGTGCCGGTATCCAGCCAGGCGTAGCCCCGCCCCATGATCTCGACCTCAAGCTGGGTGGCTTCGAGGTAGCGCTTGTTCACATCGGTAATTTCGAGTTCGCCCCGGGCCGAAGGCCGGATATCCGCGGCGATATCGCAGACCTGGTTGTCATAGAAATACAGGCCGGTCACCGCATAGTTGGAACGAGGCACCTTTGGCTTTTCTTCCAGCGACAAGGCGCGGAAATTTTCGTCGAACTCGACCACACCATAGCGCTCCGGATCGTGTACATGGTACGCGAACACGGTGGCCCCATTCTCCCGCGAAGCGGCGCGCTGCAATTGCTTGGCCAGGTCGTGGCCATGAAAAATGTTGTCGCCGAGAATCAGTGCGGAGGGGTCGTTGCCGACGAAGGACTTGCCGATGATAAAGGCCTGTGCGAGCCCATCCGGGGACGGCTGTACGGCATATTGGAGATTCAGGCCCCACTGGCTGCCATCGCCGAGCATCTCGGTGAAGCGCGGGGTGTCCTGTGGCGTTGAAATTACAAGGATGTCACGAATACCCGCCAGCATCAGCGTACTAAGCGGGTAATAGATCATCGGCTTGTCGTAAACAGGAAGAAGCTGCTTCGAGACCGAGCGCGTGATGGGGTACAGGCGGGTGCCAGAGCCACCGGCCAGAATGATGCCTTTGCGTTTCATTTTCTATCTTCAGAAGTCCTGTTGGCGTCTGTCACTAGCGCGAACTCGGCGATATCAATGAATTCGCGCAGCGTCCTTTCCACATCCCGATGCCATTGGGAAATAGCAATACCGAAGGCATTCCTCAGCTTAGACGTGTCGAGGCGCGAGTTTGCCGGCCTTGGCGCCGGGCTGCCATATTCCTTCGCCGTGATGGCGTGTATATTGGCTGGGCCAAGCGCCAGCGGCACGCCATTGTCGGCTAGATAGCGGACGATCAGCCTTGCGTACTCGCACCAGTTGGTGCCCCCCAGTGCGGTGAGGTGATAAATACCTGGCACGAACTGCTGTTCCGCGCGGTTCAGGTACCGGGCGATGGCGAAAGCCGTGATGTCTGCAACCAGCGATGCGGGAGTCGGCGCGCCCCACTGGTCCGAAACGACGTTCAGCGATTGCCGCACCTTAGCGGCGCGAACGATGCTTTTCAGGAAGTTGCCACCGTGCAGACCGTAGACCCAGCTCGTACGGAATATCAGGTGGTTTGCGGTCGCAGCCTCCACCAGGCGCTCGCCGCCAAGCTTCGACTTTCCATATGCGGACAGCGGATTGGGGATGTCGCTTTCGACGTAGGCCCCGGCTTTTTCGCCATCGAATACGTAGTCAGTCGAATAGTGGACGATCAGCGCCCCAAGAGCAGCCGCCTCTTCCGCCAATATCCCGGGGGCGACCACATTGACGGCGTTTGCAAGGTCGATCTCCTTTTCGGCAAGATCGACCGCGGTGTAGGCGCCCGCGTTGACGATGATGTCCGGCCGCGTGGTCCGGACCACGCGCTTCACGCTCTCTGCATCGGACAAGTCGCATTGGCGACGGTCCATCGCAACAACGTTTCCATGCAGGGACAGGCTGCGTGTCAGCTCAAATCCAAGCTGGCCATTGCAACCCGTGAGGAGGATGGTGGGAAACATGCCGTACTCAAGCGGCATACTGCTTCGCCACCCAGTTCCGATACTCTCCGGACATCACGTCCTGCACCCATGCCTGGTTTTCCAGGTACCACTGCACAGTCTTGCGCAGGCCGGACTCAAACGTCTCCGCCGGCTTCCAGCCAAGCTCGCGCTCCAGCTTGCGGGCATCGATCGCGTAACGGCGATCGTGGCCAGGACGGTCCTTCACGAAGGTGATCTGGTCGCGGTACGAGCCGGTTGCCTTGGGAGACAGTTCGTCTAGCAAGTCGCACAGGGTGTGCACCACGTCGAGGTTGGTCTTCTCGTTCCAGCCGCCGACGTTGTAGGTTTCACCCAGGCGGCCGCGTGCCAGCACTTCACGGATGGCGGAGCAATGGTCCCGCACGTACAACCAGTCGCGCACGTTCTGCCCGTCGCCATAGATCGGCAGCGGCTTGCCGCCGAGCGCATTGGCGATGATCAACGGGATCAGCTTTTCCGGGAAGTGGTACGGGCCGTAGTTGTTTGAACAGTTTGTCGTCAGGACCGGCAGGCCGTAGGTGTGGTGGTAGGCGCGGACGAGGTGGTCCGAGGCTGCCTTGGACGCGGAATATGGGCTGTTGGGCGCGTATGGCGTCGTCTCGGAGAACTGGGGATCGGTTTCGCTCAGCGAGCCGAACACCTCGTCAGTGGAGACGTGGAGGAAGCGGAATCCGGACTTGGCCGGTTCTTCCAGGCTACCCCAATAGGCGCGCGCAGCTTCCAGCAGCGTAAAGGTACCGACGATATTCGTCTGGATAAATTCGCCCGGGCCGTGAATGGAGCGGTCGACATGGCTCTCCGCCGCAAAGTGCACTACCGCGCGCGGCTTGTAGGTAGCGAAAAGCTCGTCCAGGGCGGAGCGGTCGCAGATATCCGTTTGCGAGAACACGTGGCGGGGATCATCCTCAACCGACGCCAGCGTCTTCCGATTGCCTGCATAGGTGAGCTTGTCGACGTTGATGACCCCGTCCGCCGACTTGTCGCCCAGCCATGCCAGAACGAAATTGGCGCCAATGAACCCGGCGCCGCCTGTGACCAAAATATGGGACAAAACTTGCTCCTTGCGTCGATATGTTTCGATGACCCGACAAAAGCCGAGCGCCCACCTTGTCCTCTTCCAGGACGGCGGGGCGTTAAGTGCCTGCAGAAGTGGCGGTATTCTATCTGACTGAATGCCCTAACTTACGCCCCTACCCCCTCTTTTTGTAGCCTCATGTAACCAAGCCACGGTATATCGGTCACAAAACTACAAATAGAAGCGAAATAGTTGCTCAGATCCTTGATGACCAAACCCAACGTATCCTTTACACCACATTTCGCCGTGGGCGACCTCCAAGGCTGCGCGCCATCCTTGTCCGCCCTGCTTCCAAGGCTCGGAGAGCAGCCCACCCTCCGCTTCGTCGGCGACATCGTCAACCGCGGCCCCGCCTCCCTCCAGACCCTTCGCACCATCCATGCCATGGCTCCCCGCGCCGAGATCGTCCTCGGCAACCACGACATCCACCTCCTTGCCGTAGCCGCCGGCGTCCGCAAGAAAGGCAAATCCGACACCCTCGACGATATCCTTGCCGCCTCCGATTGTGATGACTTGCTCACCTGGCTCCGCCACCGCCCCTTGGCCCTGCTGGAAAACAACTTCCTCCTAGTCCACGCCGGCGTCCTCCCCCAATGGACCGCCCCCCAGGTCATCGACCTCGCCCACGAAGTCGAAGCCCAACTCCAGGGCCCCAATTGGCAAGACTTCCTAGCCGACATCTTCGGCAATACCCCAGACCGCTGGCACGACGGCCTGCGCGGCATCGAACGACATCGCGTGGTGGTCAATGCACTTACCCGACTGCGCTATTGCACCGTCGATGGCGTGATGGACTTCAAGACCAAGGAAGGGCTCGGCAAGGCGCCGGACGGCTTTATGCCGTGGTTCGATGTGCCGGGACGGCGCACCGGGGATGTGACCGTGGTTTGCGGGCACTGGTCGACGCTGGGCCTGGTGATGCGGCCGGACCTGATGGCGCTGGATACCGGCTGCGTCTGGGGCGGCAAGCTGACGGCGGCGCGCATGGCGGCGGATCCGGCCGAGCGGACCGTGGTCCAGGTCGATTGCCCGCAATATTGTGATCCGCTGGCCTGAGGCGCAATCCCGCCTTGGCGGGGAGGGCAATCGCGCTAGCTGATGGCAGCGGAGGCTGCGACGGGCTCGGCGGCAGGCTGGGTCGGCTGGTTCAGGCGCTCGGCCGTTGCCACTGCCTCGTCACCGGCCCCTTGCGCGAGATGCTGCACGACCTCGCGGGCGGCGCCTGCCAGCTCGCGGCGGTCGGCGGACGCCGGTGCCAGCGGCGGGCCAATGACCACCCGCGCCTTGATGCGCGGGGCGCGCAGGACGGCGTTCAGCGACTGCAGCAGCGTGGTGTCGTCGATGTAGGCAGCCGCCAGCGTCGGCTGGCCGGTGGCCGCGTCCAGGTAGTTCAGTCCGACCGGCTGCACCGGCAGGCCCCCGGAGATCGGGGCTTGCATCAGGTTGGCGTGAAACGGCAGCACCCCGGTACCGTCGGTGGTGGTCCCTTCGGGGAACACGCCGACGAGGTCGCCCTGCAGCATGACGTCGGTGATGTCGTGCAGGACCCGGTGGGCGTCGCGCTTGCGCGCGCGTTCGATGAAGATGGTGCCGGTCTTGTCACACAGCCAGCCGATCAGTGGCCAGCTCCGGATCTCGGACTTGGCAACGAACCGTACCGGTTGCCAGCTATGGATCACATAGATGTCCAGCCACGAGATATGGTTGGACACCACCAGCGCACCCTGGCGCGCGGCGCCATGCGGGGCCGCGCCGCGGACATCGACGACTTCGACCTCTACCCCGCAGATGCGCAGCAAGCGCCGCGACCAGCGCCGGATGTGCCAGGCGCGCGAACGCGCGCCCAGCCACGGGAACAGCACCGCGCAGGTCAGCAGCCCGCGCAGCAGGTGCAGCACCAGCGCGGTCTTGCGCAGCCAGATCATGCGTTGGCGTGGTTGCCGTTACCGTTGCCGCCGCCGTTGCCGTAGACGATCTGGCCGCCGACCAGCGTCATCCGCACCTTGCCTTCCATCTCGTAGCCGAGCCACGGCGTGTTCTTGCCCTGGCTCTTGAGCGAGCGGCGATCGACCTTCCAGACCTGCTTCGGATCGAACACGCAGACATCGGCGGGGGCGCCGGCGGCCAGCGTGCCGGCCTTCAGGCCGCTCAGGCGCGCGGGCTCGGAGGTGATGCGGGCCAGCGCCTGTGCCAGCGGCACCTTGTGTTCGGCGGCCCAGCGCAGGGTCAGCGGCAGCAGCAGTTCCAGGCCGGTGGCGCCGGGAGTGGCTTCGGCGAAGGGCAGCAGTTTCTCGTCGTCGTCCACCGGGGTGTGGTCGGAGCACAGGGCGTCGATGGTGCCGTCGGCCAGCGCGGCGACGATGGCGTCGCGGTCGCGGGTGCTGCGCAGCGGCGGCGAGAAGCGCATTTGCGAATTGAAGTAGCCGATATCCATGTCGGTCAGCGAGACGTGGTGGATATTGACGTCGCAGCTGACCGGCAGGCCTTCGCGCTTGGCCTGGCGCACCAGCTCCAGCCCGGCGGCGGAGGACAGGCGGCACAGGTGCACGCGGGCGCCGGTGGAGCGCATCAGTTCGAAGATAGTGTGCAGCCGCACGGTCTCGGCGATCACGGATACGCCGGACAGGCCGAGGCGCGACGCCACCGGGCCGCTGGCGGCGACGCCGCCGCCCAGGAACGGGTCTTCCGGGCGCAGCCAGACGGTGAAGCCGAAGGTCTGCGCATATTGCAGCGCGCGCAGCAGCACCTGGGTGTTGCGCACCGGCTGCTCGGCCTGGCTGAAGCCGACGCAGCCGGCCTCGGTCAGCTGGTTCATTTCGGTCAGGACTTCGCCTTTCAGCCCCAGTGTCAGCGCGCCCAGCGGGTAGACGTGGGTCTGGTTGAGCGTGCGGGCGCGGAACTTGAGCATCTCGACCAGGCCCGGCTCGTCCAGCACGGGGTCGGTATCGGGCGGACAGATCAGGCTGGTGACGCCGCCGGCGGCGGCCGCGGCGACTTCGGATTCGAGGGTGGCCTTGTATTCGTAGCCGGGCTCGCGCAGGCGCGCGGACAGGTCGACCAGGCCGGGGCACACGATCAGGCCCTTGGCGTCGATCACCTTGTTGGCGGTGAAGTCCGCCGGGGCGTTGCCGACGCCGACGATCTTGCCGGCGGCGAGGTAGAGGTCCTGCACGGCATCGGTGTTGCTGGCCGGGTCGATCAGGCGGCCGCCCTGGATGTGAATCTTCATAGCTTGGCTTGTCGTATCGGTCGTGTCGCTTGGCGTGTTCGGTAGGTCTTGGCTATACCGCATCGTCATCAGTCGTTGTTCCCTGCCACGATGCCCATTACGGCCATGCGCACGGCGATGCCGAAGGTCACCTGGTTCAGGATCACCGATTGCGGGCCGTCGGCCACGGCGGAGTCGATCTCCACGCCGCGGTTCATCGGGCCCGGGTGCATCACGATGGCATCGGGCTTGGCCAGCGCCAGGCGTTCCGGTGTCAGGCCGTACGCCTTGAAGTATTCCTGCGCGGACGGCAGCAGCGCGCCGCTCATGCGTTCGTTCTGCAGCCGCAGCATGATGACCACGTCGACGCCCTTGAGCCCCTCTTCCATGTTGTGGAAGACGCGCACGCCCATCTGCTCCAGGGCAGACGGCAGCAGCGTGCGCGGGCCGATGGCGCGCACTTCGGGCACGCCCAGCGTGGTCAGCGCGTGGATATCCGAACGCGCCACGCGCGAGTGCAGGATGTCGCCGACGATGGCAACGGTCAGGTTGGTGAAGTCCTTCTTGAAGTGCCGGATCGTGAACATATCCAGCAGACCCTGCGTCGGGTGCGCATGGCGGCCGTCGCCGGCGTTGATCACGTGCACATGCGGCGCGACGTGCTCGGCGATCAGGTAGGGCGCGCCGGAACTGGCATGGCGCACCACGAACATGTCTGCGGACATGGCCGACAGGTTGTTGATGGTGTCGAGCAGCGACTCGCCCTTGCTGGTCGACGACGCATTGATGTTCAGGTTGAGTACGTCCGCCGACAGCCGCTTGGCCGCGATTTCGAAGGTGGTGCGGGTGCGGGTGGAGTTCTCGAAGAACAGGTTGAACACGCTCTTGCCGCGCAGCAGCGGCACCTTCTTGACATCGCGGTCTGAGTCGGACAGCGATACGAACTGGCTGGCGGTATCGAGGATGTGCGTGATCATGTCACGCGACAACCCCTCGATCGACAGCAAATGCTTCAGTTCGCCGTTCTTGGTGAGCTGCGGGTTGCGGAACGTCTTGGTCATGGCAGGTCGGGCGCGGGCAAAAAACGGGGTGGTCTGGTCTCGTGGCAGGCGCCAGGCGCGCTACAGTGCAATGCAGCGCCTGGCAGGCAAACGCCGGCTCAGCCGGCGGCAGTGTCGGTAGGTTCGGTGGCGAAGGCAAAGCGCGCGTCGGCGCCCTCGCCCTGGCGCGACAGCACCAGCGTCTTGCCGCGCGGCAGTTCGATCTCGGCGGCCACCAGGTCGGCGGCGATCGGCAGCTGGCGCCCGCCGCGGTCGGCCAGCACGCCCAGCGCAACGCGCGCCGGACGGCCGTAGTCGAACAGTTCGTTGACGGCGGCGCGGATGGTGCGGCCGGTGGCCAGCACGTCGTCGATCAGCAGGATGTTGCGGTCTTCCACGGCAAACGGCAGCGTGGTCGGCTGGGCCTGGCTGTGCAGGCCCTTCTTGGCGTAGTCGTCGCGATGGAAGGCGACGTTGATCACGCCATGCTCGGGCAGGTTCAGGTCGCTGGCCAGGCGCGCGGCGATCCATGCGCCGCCGGAATGGATGCCTGCCACCGACCAGCGTTCACGCTCGGCGTCGGGGATCAGGGCGCGGGCCTGGTCCAGCAGCTTGCGGTACAGCGCCTCGGCGTCGGGTGCGGAAATCTGCGTCATAGCGGGAATTGGTCGAAATACTGTTGCAGGATGATGCGCGCGGCTTCGGCGTCGAGTTCGCCGCGGCGCGCGCCGGCCATCGAGGCGGCGCGCGAGGAATAGCGCTCGTCCACCCATTCCACCGGCAGGTTGAAGCGCCCGTTGAGCTGGTTGCCGAAGCGCCGCGCCAACCGCATCATCGGCTGCTCTT
This sequence comes from Cupriavidus sp. IK-TO18, assembly GCF_015549295.1. Classification (NCBI taxonomy): domain Bacteria; kingdom Pseudomonadati; phylum Pseudomonadota; class Betaproteobacteria; order Burkholderiales; family Burkholderiaceae; genus Cupriavidus; species Cupriavidus sp. IK-TO18. Next base: position 77,398 of record NZ_JADGMP010000005.1, on the reverse strand, counting down.
CGCCGTCCGGGTTGACCGGCATGCCGACGATCAGCTGCACCGGGCTCCATTCCTGGATCAGCGCGCCCACGGCCTCGAAGCGGCCTTCAACGGTGATATTGGGCAGGATGGTCAGCGCACGCGCCTCGCGCGTGATGAAGTTGCCCAGCGCGACGCCGATCTTTTTCTCGCCGTAGTCGAATGCCAGGACCGTGCCGTCGCGGGGCAGTTCGCGCCCCACGGCGTCAGGCATGCCCGGCCTCGCCCGACAGCATGTTGACGTCGACGCCCAGCAGGCCGATGGCCGCGGCAAAGCGCCCTTCGGGCGGCACGCTGAAGATGATCTCGGGATCGGCCTGGACGGTCAGCCAGCCGTTGCGGCTGAGTTCTTCTTCCAGCTGGCCGGCACCCCAGCCGGAATAGCCCAGCGTCAGCAGGAAGCGGTGCGGGCCGCTGCCGTTCGCCACGGCTTCCAGCACATCCTTGGAGGTGGTCATTTCCAGCCCGCCCGGCACCGCCAGCGACGAGACATAGACGCCGACCGGGTCGTGCAGCACGAAGCCGCGCTCGGTCTGCACCGGGCCGCCGAAATAGACCGGCTGGTGCGCCACTGGCTGGATTTCAAGCTTGAGGTCGATCTTGTCGAACAGCGTGGCCATGTCGATGTCGATGGGCCGGTTGATCACCAGCCCGAGCGCGCCACGCTCGTTGTGTTCGCAGATATAGACGACGGAACCCGAAAAGGTCGGATCGGCCATGCCAGGCATGGCAATCAGGAACTGATTGGTCAGATTGATGGGTGCTTCGGGCTTCGCCATGCCTTGCATTTTATCAAATCGCCGGGGGTCTTCCGGAAAAGATTGGCGGGCGTTGCAGTGCAGCAATGGGCGCCCGCGCAGGGCCGCTTGCCGGGAATTGCGGACCGATGATACGGCCCTTTGGTCATGCCTTGCGGGTCAGCGCCGCGAGTTCGTCCGCCGTCAGCCAGCGCCATTCCCCTTGCGCCAGTTCCGGATCCAGTTGCAGGCTGCCGAGCGCGCTGCGATGCAGGGCGCTGACGTGGTTGCCCGCGGCGGCCACCATGCGTTTGACCTGATGGTACTTGCCCTGCAGGAGGGTCAGGCGCAGGCTGCGTTCGCCGGTGATCTCGCAGGCTTCTGCGGCGATCGGCGCGGGTTCGTCCAGCAGCTGCACGCCTGTGACCAGTGCCTGGGCCTGTTCCGGCGTGACCGGCTCAGCAGTCGTCACTTCATAGACCTTGGGCACCTTGCGCTTGGGCGAGGTCTGGGCGTGGATGAACTGGCCGTCATCGGTCAGCAGCAGCAGGCCGGTGGTGTCGTGGTCGAGCCGCCCCACGGCCTGGACCTCGCGCTGGCGCAGCGGCACCGGCAGCAGGTTGTACACGCTGGGATGGTGGCGCGGTCGCTGCGAGCACTCATAGCCGGCGGGCTTGTTCAGCATCAGGTAGGCCTTGGTGCAGGCGATCCACTCCTCGCCATCGACGGTCAGGCGCAGGCCGTCCACCTCGAACTGGGCGCGCGGATCCTCGCACAGCGCGCCGTTGACTTCGACCAGCCCGGCGGCGACCAGGTCGCCGCAGTAGCGGCGGGTGCCGAAGCCCTGGGATTGGAGAATACGGTCGAGTGTCATGTGCTTTGTTGCTGTAATCGTTGTTTGGGTGGCAGATCGGTGCCGAACCGCTATGTTAGGGTATTGGCGCGACGCATCTCCGCGACAAGCCATTTGCCGGCATCATTGCGCGCATTCCTTCGACTCCGTCAGGCAGCGCGCATGCAGCCAGCAGACCCTCCGGCATCGGGCCGCAGACATTACCGTATCGGCCAGGATTTCGAGCGCGGGCTGGTCTGGTTCCGGCGCGACCTGCGCGCCAGCGACCACGCGGCGCTGCATTATGCCCTCAGGCATTGTGCCCGGGTGTGGTGCGTCTTCGTATTCGACCGCGACATCCTCGACCCGCTTCTGGCGCGCGGCCTGCAGGCCGACCGGCGCATCGAATTCATCCTCGAGTCATTGCGGGAACTGGCCGAGACGCTGACAGCGGCTGGCGGCGGGCTGATCGTGCTGGACGATCGCGCCGTCGACGCCGTTCCCGCGCTGGCGCAAGCATTGGACGTCCAGGCGGTCTTTGCCAACCACGACTACGAGCCTGCCGCCATGGCACGCGATGACAGCGTGCGCCAGGCGCTGGCGGCGCAGGCGCGCGCGCTGTTCACGTTCAAGGACCAGGCCATCTTCGAGCGCGACGAGATCCTGAACGGGCAGCGCAAGCCCTTCTCGGTGTTCACGCCCTACAAGAATGCCTGGCTGCGGACCGTGCAGCCGTTTGACCTGCGCCCGTATCCGATCGACCCGTACCTGCATGCGCTGGCGCCCGCGCCGGCAGCATATCGCCAGCCGTTGCCGACGCTCGAACAGCTTGGCTTCCGCACCAGCAACCTCGCCGGGATCGCCATGCCGACCGGCGCCGCCGGTGCGCAAGCGCTGTTCGAGGAATTCACCGGGCGCATCGGCGACTACGGCCGCCGCCGCGACTACCCTGCCCTGCGCGGTCCCAGCTACCTGTCGGTGCACCTGCGCTTCGGCACCATCTCGATCCGCACGCTGGCGCGTACCGCGCATGAAGCGGTGCTGCGCGGCGGCGCGGACAGCGCGGGCGCGACGGCGTGGCTGTCCGAGCTGATCTGGCGCGATTTTTACTTCATGATCCTGCACCATCATCCGCGCGTGGCCGGCGGCGCGGCCTTCCACCCGGCCTACGACCAAATCCGCTGGCAGGACGGCGAAACCGGCGAGCGCTATTTCCACGCCTGGTGCGATGCCGCCACCGGCTATCCGCTGGTCGATGCCGCCATGCTGCAAATCCGGCAGAGCGGCTATATGCACAACCGGCTGCGCATGGTCACGGCCAGCTTCCTGGTCAAGGACCTGGGCGTGGACTGGCACCGCGGGGAGCAGTACTTTGCCGACCTGCTCAATGATTTCGACTTGTCCGCCAACAACGGCGGCTGGCAATGGGCGGCGTCGACCGGCTGCGACGCGCAGCCGTGGTTCCGCATCTTCAACCCGGTGACTCAGTCGGAGAAGTTTGACCCGCAGGGGCGCTTTATCCGCAAGTACCTGCCACAGCTGGCGGCGTTGCCCGACAAGTACCTGCATGCGCCGTGGACCGCCCCCGACCATGTGCTGGCGAATGCCGGCGTGCGACTGGGCGAGGACTACCCGCGCCCGCTGGTGCAGCATGACGTGGCGCGCAAGGAAACGCTGGCGCGGTATGGGGTGGTGAAGGAAGGCGGCAAGCGCAGCGCCGCCGGCATGGAACAGGACGACCCGGACGAGTGAACGCCGGAGGCGACCGCTCAGGCCGCCAGCATCGCGCTTTCGCGATAGTGCCGCTGCGCGTCCTCGAAACGCTCGGTTTCCTCGAACAGCCGCGCCAGCGCCAGGTGCGTGCGCACGCGCAGCCGGCGCTGCTGGTCGATATCGGCATACTTCAGCGCTCGCTCGAAGCTGGACTGGGCCTTGCCCCACAGCTTCTCGCCCAGGCACAGCACGCCCAGCGTGTAGTAGAGGTCGGCATCGGCGGGATGCCCGGCCAGCCATTTCTCGGCCTGCTGGATCTGCGGCAGCGCATGGCCGGGCACCGCGCAGTCGGCGTAGCGCAGCACCAGGCGGCTGTCCCAGTTGAACTTGAGCGCGTCCTCGATGATGCGGCGGGCTTCGTTCTGACGGCCCAGCGCGGCAAAGTAGCGCGCGGCGGGTTCGGCGATGCGCGTGGCGCGGCGCTCGTCGGCGGACAGCGATCGCCAGAATTCGCCGAGGGCGTCGGCATCGTGGCGGCGCTCGTCGAGCATGGCCTCGACCGCCATCTGCTTGAGCCGCAGCGCCAGCACCGGGTGCAGCGCGTTGCGCTTCTCCAGCGAGCGCGCCAGGCGCAGTACTTCGGACCAGTTCTTCAGGTGCTGGTGCGCGCGCAGCGCGATGCGCTGCACATGGATCTGGCGCGCGCCCTGGGCCTGCAGCTGGGCGATGGTTTCCAGCGCGCCGTCGGCGTCGCGGGCATCGACCAGCAGTTCGGCCATCGACACCAGGCGTGCCTGCTCGCGCTCGGGATCGGTAACCTGCGACATCCAGGCATCGCGCCGCTCGGTCTCCTGCATGCGGTGCGCGGCGCGCGCGCCGATCAGCGCGGCGGTCTGGGCCTGGTCTTCCCAGGACTGGGCCTCGCGCGCGCAGCGCTCGGCGCGGGCGAAGCGGCCGGCGAACAGGTTCTCGATCGACTCGCGCAGCGCCGCCTGCGCCTTGTTCATGCGGCTGCGCTCGCGGTAGGCGGCGGCGCGGCGCGGCATTTCGGACAGATGTCGGATGGTGGACATCACCGTCCAGACCACGAAGAACAGCAGCAGCAGCAAGGCCAGCGCCAGGTTCAGCGACAGCTCGACGCGGTACGGCGGATAGAACAGCACCACATTGCTGTGGTTGAACTGCGTGAAGAGCGCCAGCCCGACGGCGCCGCCGAACAGGACCGCAACCCAGAACAGAAGGCGCATTGGGCTTACTCCTTCTTCAGGGCGTTCAACGCGCCCAGGCTCTCGGACATGGTCGGCAACTGCACCGTCACCGCGCCTGCCTGGGCCTGCCTGAGCAGGGTCAGCACGCCCTGCACGCGGCGCGACTTGGTGTCGAAATAGCGCCCGATCATCGCCTGCGCCGCAGCCAGGTCGTTGCGGAACACCGGCTCGTTGCGCGACAGCAGTGCCAGCCGCGCATTGAGCAGGCGCAGCTTGACGTTCTCGCGCAGGAACCAGCCCTGGTCGCCGGACAGCAGCAGCGCTTCCGCATCGTCGACCTTGCGGATGCGGACTACCTGCGCCATTTCGTCGCGCAGGTAGGTCCACAGGCGGGAGAACCAGCCGTTGGTGGCAGCCGCCGCCGGGGCGCTGGCGCCGCCCTTGCCGGCCGCGCCCTCCTTGCGGGCATCGGCCTCGGTGCGTTCGAGCATGCGTTCGCTGGACAGCAGCGGCAGCGCGTCGACCTGGTTGATGGCTTCGTCCAGCTTGATCGCGGCGCCGGTCAGGTCGGTGTCGGGCACGGCCTTCATGCGCGCGATGTCGCGGGCAATGGCTCGGCGCAGCAGGTTGTACTGCGGCTTGTCGGTGCGCGCCAGGCGCGCGTCGGCGCTTTGCAGCGCGGCCAGCGCAACCTGCACGTTACCGGTCAGCTGCAACTGCTGGCCGGCGTTGGTCAGCAGTTGCTGGATCTCGGCGATTTCCCAGTCGTCGCGGTTGCGCATCAGATCCTGGTAGACCTGCTCCAGCGCCACCTGCTTGTCGCGGGTCTCGCCGACCTGGTTTTCGAGCGCGCCGACCTTGGCCTGCAGCTCCTTGACAGTGTCCTGCGCATTGCGCGTCAGCACGCGCGACTCCTGCACCAGCGCGTCGTTGCTTTGCTGGCGCCGGGCCAGTTCGCCGGTCAGGTGGTCCACGCGCTGCTGCAGCCACCAGAAGCCGCCGGCGGTGGCAACCACCAGCACGGCCACCAGGGCCCACAGCGCCGCGGGCTTGCGCGCGGCAGCGTGCTGGCCGGCGGAGGAAGCGGGGGCGCCGGGGCCCGGAGCGGGCGCGGAGGCCGCCGAGGCCGCAGCGGGCGGCGGTGTAGCGGAGGAGGACGTGGTTTCTTGCGTCACGCGTTCGACCTTCGTTGACGTTGCGGGGACTGCGACAGCCGGCGCTGGCGCCGGTGCCCCGGCGCGCACCGGGCTGGTGTCTGTTATCGCGCCAGCGCGGCCGGATGCACCCGATACACCGGCAGCTTCCGGCGCAGCCGCCACCGGCACCGGACCGGCGTGGGCATCGGCCCATTGCAGGCACGCCGCGAGCAGGCCAGCATCGCCCGGCGCGGCACGCAGGATATGGCTGAAGCCCAGTGCCAGCGCTTGTTCGGCGATTCTCGCATGCGGCGCGATGCACTGCACCTGCCGCAGGCCGGCATTTTCCTGCGGCGAAAGGTGTTGACGCGCGAGCGTGTCGAGGTTACGCACGGCCTCTGAGCTGGTCAGCAGCCATACATGGGGCGGCGCGCCGGCCTGCACGCTGTCGCGCACGGCCTGCCATTGCATCGCGCCGGGCTCCGGCAGCGTGCGCCGGTAGGCCTCGACGGCCTCGACCTGGGCACCGGCTTCGCGCAGGCGGTCGCCGAGCCAGTCGCGGCCGCCGTTGCCGCGGACGATCAGGACGGGCTTGCCGGCGAGCGTGGCGGGATCGAGCTGGGCCCACAGCGCCTCGGAATCGAAGCGCGGGCCTTCGGCGTCGTGGTTCGGGTCGTGGTTGTGATGGCTGCTTTCGCTGGCGTCATCGGCGCCCTGCCCGTTCCCTGCGGCGCCGGCCGGCGCGATCACCCGGCAGGTGGGCGGCGCGATGCCACGCTCGGCCAATGCGGCCACGCTGGCCGGACCAACCACGGCGGCCGGCACCTGCGCCGGCCATTGCGCCGTGGCGGCACCCTGCACGCCGGCCAGCGCATCCAGCGCATGGGCAATGGCGTTGGGACTGACAAAGACCACCAGCGCAAACTGATCGAGCCGCGCCAGGGCCGCGCGCAGCGGCGCGTCGTCGGCGGCCGGGCCGATCGCCAGCAGCGGAAAGCTGAGCACGTCCAGACCCGCGGCCTGCAGCGCCTCGGTCAGTTGCCGGGACTGCCCGGCGGGTCGTGTGACAACGACGGTCGGGCGGGGCATCGGTCAGCCTCAGGCGGGAGGTTGCGTGCCGGGCGTGCCGGGCGAGGCGGCGGCGGGATCGGCGAGCGCGGCGAGGATCGCTTCGGCGCCCTGCGCCAGCAGGTCGCGCGCGCAGGCCTGGCCAAGGGCTTCCGCGGCGCCCAGGTCGGTGGCCGGGCCGGCAACGGCGGCGCGCAGGCCGCGCGTGCCGTCGGGCATGCCGACAAAGGCGTCGAGCCTGAGCTGGTCGCCGTCCCAGTATGCGTGGGCCGCCAGCGGTACCTGGCACGAACCGTTCAGCATGCGCGCCACGGCGCGCTCAGCGGCCACGGCCAGCAGCGTCGGCTGGTGGTTGAGCGGAGCCAGCCAGGCGGCCAGCTCGGGGCGGTTGGACGGGATCTCGATGCCAAGCGCGCCCTGCCCGGCCGCGGGCAGCGACGACTCAACGGGGATCACCGCGCGGATGCGGTCATTCAGGCCCAGGCGCTTGAGCCCCGCGGCGGCCAGAATGATGGCGCCATATTCGCCCCGGTCAAGCTTGCCGAGCCGCGTGTCGAGGTTGCCGCGCAGCGGCTTGACCACCAGGTGCGGATAGCGGGTGCGCAGCAAGGCCTCGCGGCGCAGGCTGGAGGTGCCGACCACGGTGCCGGGCGGCATCTCGTCGAGCGAGGCAAAGCTGTTCGAAACCAGTGCGTCGCGCGGGTCCTCGCGCTCCATCACCGCGGTCAGCGCGAAGCCGGGAGGCAGTTCCATCGGCACATCCTTGAGCGAATGCACCGCCAGGTCCGCGCGGCCTTCGTCCATCGCGAACTCCAGTTCTTTGACAAACAGACCCTTGCCGCCGACTTTCGACAGCGTACGGTCTAGAATCTGGTCTCCGCGCGTGGTCATGCCAAGAATGGACACGTCACACGCGGGATAGTATTGTTGCAATGCAGCACGCACATGTTCAGCCTGCCACATGGCCAGACGGCTCTCGCGGGAGGCAATGACGAGCTTTTGCGGAAGGTTGCTAGACACGACAGCGGTAGAGGAAGACGGGATGGCGGATGCTTGCATCCGTGAATGTTAGCACGCGACCCAATAGCCGCTCCGCACCAATATAGATAAGCAGACGAGGAGATTGCATGACGCAGCACGCTGCGCGCCCCACTGGCCGCAAGACCGCCGCTTCGGGCGCTTCGGGCACATCCGCCGGCGCTTCGGCCGCGAAGGATCCGGCCGCCGGCTTGGGTGAAGCAAACGGCGCATCCGCCACCAAACCGACCCGCGCGGCCCGCCGCAGCGGCACCGAAGGCAGCAGCGGCGCCACCTCGCGCACCGCGAAGCGCGTCTCCAAACCCCAGCTTTCCATCGTGTCGAGCAACGGAACCACCATCGCCGCCGCCCCCGGCCGCCGCACCGCTGACAAAGACCTGCCGCTGCGCGAGGACATCCGCTTCCTGGGCCGCCTGCTGGGCGATTGCCTGCGCGAACAGGAGGGCGACGCCGCCTTCGAGGTGGTCGAAACCATCCGCCAGACCGCGGTGCGCTTCCGCCGCGAGAACGACCGTGCCGCCGGCGCCGAGCTGGACCGCCTGCTCAAGCGCCTGTCGCGCGACCAGACCAACCAGGTGGTGCGCGCGTTCAGCTATTTCTCGCACCTGGCCAACATCGCCGAGGACCAGCACCACAACCGTCGCCGCCGCGTGCATGCGCTGGCCGGCTCGCCGCCGCAGGCCGGCAGCCTGCAGCACGCGCTGGAAAAGATCGACGCCGCCGGCGTCACCGGCAAGCAGCTGCGCAAGTTCCTGGACGAGGCGCTGATCGTGCCGGTGCTGACCGCGCACCCGACCGAAGTCCAGCGCAAGAGCATCCTGGACGCCGAGCGCGAGATCGCCCGCCTGCTGGCCGAGCGCGACCTGCCGACGACCGCGCGCGAGCGCGAGCACAACACCGCCCAGCTGCGCGCCAAGGTCACCACGCTGTGGCAGACCCGCATGCTGCGCGACGCGCGCCTGACGGTGGGCGACGAGATCGACAACGCGCTGTCTTACTACCGCACCTGCTTCCTGCGCGGCATCCCGCAGCTGATGACGGAGCTGGAAGAAGACATCGCCGCAGTGTTCCCGACCACGCGCAAGCGCAAGGGCACCCCGGGCACGCAGCCCACGCCGCTGGCGCCGTTCCTGCAGATGGGCTCGTGGATCGGTGGCGACCGCGACGGCAATCCCAACGTGACCGCCGAGACCCTGGAACACGCCTCCAGCCAGCAGGCCCAGATGATCCTGGACTGGTACCTGGATGAAGTCCATGCGCTGGGCGCCGAGCTGTCGATGTCGACGCTGATGGTCGATGCCAGCCCCGAACTGCTGGCGCTGGCCGAGCGCTCGCCCGATATTTCCGAGCATCGCGCCGATGAACCGTATCGCCGCGCGCTGATCGGCATCTACGCGCGCCTGGCCGCCACCTGCAAGACGCTGACCGGCCACGCCGCGCCGCGCCGCCCGGTGGCGCCGGCCGAGCCCTATGACAGCGCCGAAGCCTTCGCCGCCGACGTGCAGGTGGTGATCGACTCGCTGCGCGAGAACCACGGCCAGGCGCTCGCAGGTGCGCGCATCGACGCGCTGGCGCGTGCCATCGGCGTGTTCGGCTTCCACCTGGCGTCAGTCGACATGCGCCAGGTGTCGGACGTGCACGAAGCCGTCATCGCCGAGCTGTTCGCCGCCGCCGGCATCGCCCCCGACTACGCCGCGCTGCCCGAGCAGCGCAAGCTGGAGCTGCTGCTGGCCGAGCTGCGCCAGCCGCGCCTGCTGACGCTGCCTTGGCACGAGTACTCCGAGCAGACCCGCAAGGAACTGGCGATCTTTGCCGCCGCGCGCGAGCTGCGCAAGCGCTACGGCAAGCGCATCGCGCGCAACTACATCATCTCGCACACCGAGACGCTGTCCGACCTGGTCGAGGTCATGCTGCTGCAGAAGGAATCCGGCATGCTGCAAGGCACGCTGGGCAGCAAGACCGATCCGGCGCGCATGGAACTGATGGTGATCCCGCTGTTCGAGACCATCGAGGACTTGCGCAACGCCGCCGGCATCATGCAGTCGCTGCTGGACCTGCCCGGCTTCGATTCGGTGATTGCGCACCATGGCGTCGAGCAGGAAGTGATGCTCGGCTACTCGGACTCCAACAAGGACGGCGGCTTCCTGACCTCCAACTGGGAGCTGTACAAGGCCGAGCTGGCGCTGGTGCAGCTCTTTGAAGAGCGCCAGGTCAAGCTGCGCCTGTTCCACGGCCGCGGCGGCACCGTCGGCCGCGGCGGCGGCCCGACCTACGACGCCATCCTGTCGCAGCCGCCGGGCACGGTCAACGGCCAGATCCGCCTGACCGAGCAGGGCGAGATCATCAACAGCAAGTTCGCCAACGCCGAGATCGGCCGGCGCAACCTGGAGACGGTGGTCGCGGCCACGCTGGAAGCATCGCTGCTGCCGCAGCAGAACGCGCCCAGGGACCTCGACATGTTCGAGGCGGTGATGCAGCAGCTGTCCGACCGCGCCTTCACGGCCTACCGCGACCTGGTCTACGAGACCCCGGGCTTCAAGGACTACTTCTTCGCCACCACGCCGATCACCGAGATCGCCGACCTGAACCTGGGTTCGCGCCCGGCGTCGCGCAAGCTGATGGACAAGAAGCACCGCCGCATCGAAGACCTGCGCGCGATCCCGTGGGGCTTCTCGTGGGGCCAGTGCCGGCTGCTGCTGCCGGGCTGGTACGGCTTTGGCAGCGCGGTGAAGTCGCTGCTGGACCGCGCGCCGGACGACAAGGCCCGCAAGTCCGCCGTCACCACGCTGCGCCGCATGGTCAAGACCTGGCCGTTCTTCTCCACGCTGCTGTCCAACATGGACATGGTGCTGGCCAAGACCGACCTGGCGGTGGCTTCGCGCTACGCGCAGCTGTGCGACGACGCGGCGCTGCGCCGCAATGTGTTCAACCGCATCAGCAAGGAATGGCACCTGACCAGCGAGATGCTGGCGCTGATCACCGGGCACCAGGAGAGGCTGGCGGACAACCCGCTGCTGGCACGGTCGATCAAGAACCGCTTTGCCTACCTGGATCCGCTGAACCACTTGCAGGTGGAACTGCTCAAGCGCTACCGGGCCGGCAAGGACGGGGATGATATCCGCGTACGACGGGGGATTCACCTGACTATCAACGGGGTAGCGGCGGGGTTGCGCAATACGGGCTGACGCCAATCGTGGGACCGCCGGTTTGCTCCCCTCTCCCATTTGGGAGAGGGGAGCAAACAATCGGCAAGTCCTTGTCGCTTCAGCCGACAAACGCCCCCGGCACCGGATCCTCACCCAGCGCATGCAGCAGCACCGCCCAGTGCATTGCCTCGTCCCCGAGGATGCTGCCAGCGGCCCTGGTCAGCTCGCGGTTGTGGAAGTTCGGCAGCACGCCCAGGTAGGCGGCGGTCGCGCCCTTCTCCAGCCCCGCTGCAAAGCGCAGCACATCGGCCTGGTTCTTCAGGCTCTCGGTCGGGAACTTGTATTCCGACGCCTTCTTCGCCATCACCGGCGTGCCACCCAGCTTCGACACCGTCCCGGTCAGCACCTGCGCATGGGCCTTGTGGTGGTCCTGGAACTTGACCGCGGTGGCGAGCACCGGCTTCTGCAGCAGCCCGCTCTCGGCGCCGACCTGGTAGGCGGCAATCGCCTGGTACTCCAGCCCCAGAGCGGTATTCAGGATATTGATGTCGTCCTTGGTGCTGCCCGACTGCGTCTGCGCCCACGCCGGCATCGACTCGCCGAGCGTGATGACGGCCAGCGAGCCGAGCGCGAACAGGCCGGGCGCCTTGAGCAAGCCCCGCCGGCGCGCATCCGGCAGCGTGACGATGGTCCCGGCCTCGCGCGCGGGTTTCTGTGACATGCGGTCCATGGTGTTCTCCTGTGACGGATGACAACGTGGCGCCCCGTTGGCCGGGGTGCCTGGCTTGCGCCTGTCACTTCTACGCACGCGCCGCGCGTTTGGATGCGGCGCTACCTATAATCCGGCAAAGCTCCCTTGCAAGGACCCGTCCCGGTGCCGTCCTCCCCCCAGCCGTCTTATGCCGCGCCCGCCGGTCCCGACCGGCTGGAGGCGCTGCTGCAGGCCGTGGCCGTGGGCGACCGCCAGGCACTGCGCGGCCTCTATGACCTCACCGCAACGAAACTGTTTGGCCTCGCGCTGCGTATCACTGGCAGGCGCGATTGGGCGGAGGATGTCGTGCAGGAAAGCTTTGTCAGCATCTGGCACCACGCCGGCGACTATCGGCCGCATCTGGCCGCGCCGATGACCTGGATGACAGCGATCGTGCGCAACCGGGCGCTCGACAGCCTGCGCCGCGCCGCCGCCGCGCGCGTTGCGCAGACCGTCGAGCTGGAAGAAGACCTGGGCGAGTGGCTGGCCGATGACGCCGCCGGCCCCGCCGAGCTGGCCGATGCCAGCCAGCAGGCGCGCGCGCTGAACCGCTGCCTGCAACGGCTGGAGCAGGCGCAGCGGCAGGCGATCGTGCTCGCGTACCTGCACGATCTGAGCCATGCCGAGCTGGCGGCACGGCTGCGCGTGCCGCTGGGCACAGTCAAGTCCTGGGTGCGCCGCGGCCTGGAGCGGCTGCGCCACTGCCTGGAGGCGGCGACATGAAACTGGCCGCCCATCCCGAGCTGCTCGATCGCCTTGCCGCCCAGTACGCGCTTGGCGTGCTGCGCGGTGGCGCGCGCCGGCGCATGGAACACCTCGCGCGTGAAGAGCCGGCGGTGCACGCCGCCATCCTGCGCTGGCAGGACCGGCTGGCCGGCGTGTCCGAGTTGCAGGCCACAGCGGAACCGGTCGACAAGGTCTGGTGCGGCATCGAAGCCCGGCTGGGCTGGAAGCCGCCCGTTGAGGCCCTCAAGCCTGCCAGGCCCGCTGAAGTCGCGGCGGCCGGCTGGTGGCAGCGGCTGTGGTCGGCTCCGGTGTTCTGGCGCGGCGCCGCGGCGGCAATGGCCGTGGTGACAGTGCTGTCGATCGGGATCGGCATGCAGGTGGCGCAACAGCGCGAGGCCCCGCCGGCCGCGGTCATCGCCGTGCTCAACGACGACCAGGCCCAGCCCGCCATGCTGGTGTCCTGGGATGCGGGCGCGCGCAGCCTGATCGTGAGGCGCCTGGATCACGTAAAGCTGAGCGAGCAACAGGTGCTGCAATTGTGGGCCCTGCCCGCCGGCGGCAAGCCGCGCTCGCTCGGCGTGATCGGCCGGGCGCCGCAGGTCCGCCTGGCGATGGCAGCCCCCCCCGCCGCAGTGCCGGCCCTGGCGGTCAGCATCGAGCCGACTGGCGGCTCGCCCAATGCCGACGGGCCGAGCGGCCCGGTGGTGTTCAAGGGGCCTGTGCTCCACAGCCCGCTGTAACCGGCGGCCGGCCGGCGCCGCCATGCCCCTGGCGGACGATATAATCCCGTTTTTCCCAAATTCTCCAACTGCCTCGCGCCCCGGCGCCCGCCAGCCGCGAGCCAAATGCAGCCGACGTCCATGTCCACCTCCCAACTTGCCAAGAAAGGCGAAGCCTGGTCCGCCCGCTTCTCCGAACCGATGTCCGACCTGGTGAAGCGCTACACCGCCTCGGTGTTCTTCGACAAGCGCCTGGCCCTGTTCGACATCCAGGGTTCGCTGGCCCACGCGGCCATGCTGGCCAAGCAGGGCATCATCGCCGAGGCCGACCGCGCCGAGATCGAGCGCGGCATGGCCCAGATCAAGGGCGAGATCGAGGCCGGCAGCTTCGAATGGAAGCTGGACCTGGAAGACGTCCACCTGAATATCGAGGCGCGCCTGACCGCGCTGGTCGGCGATGCCGGCAAGCGCCTGCACACCGGCCGCTCGCGCAATGACCAGGTCGCGACCGACATCCGCCTGTGGCTGCGCAGCGAGATCGACAACATCATCGCGCTGCTCGGCGCGCTGCGCGTGTCGCTGCTGGACCTGGCAGACAAGAACGCCGACACCATCCTGCCGGGCTTCACCCACCTGCAGGTGGCGCAGCCGGTCACCTTCGGCCACCACCTGCTGGCCTACGTGGAAATGTTCACCCGCGATGCCGAGCGCATGGCCGACTGCCGCAAGCGCGTCAACCGCCTGCCGCTGGGCGCCGCCGCGCTGGCCGGCACCAGCTACCCGATCGACCGCGAGTTCGTGGCGCAGCAGCTGGGCTTTGACGGCGTCTGCCGCAATTCGCTGGACGCCGTGTCGGACCGCGACTTCGCCATCGAATTCTGCGCCGCCGCCGCGCTGGTGATGACGCACGTGTCGCGCTTCTCGGAAGAACTGGTGCTGTGGATGAGCCCGCGCGTGGGCTTTATCGACATCGCCGACCGCTTCTGCACCGGCAGCTCGATCATGCCGCAGAAGAAGAACCCCGACGTGCCCGAGCTGGCGCGCGGCAAGACCGGCCGCGTCAATGGCCACCTGATCGGCCTGCTGACGCTGATGAAGGGCCAGCCGCTGGCTTACAACAAGGACAACCAGGAAGACAAGGAGCCGCTGTTCGACACGGTCGACACCGTGGTGGACACGCTGCGCATCTTCGCCGACATGGTGCCGGGCATCACCGTCAAGCCGGAAGCGATGCGCGCCGCCGCGCTGCAGGGCTACGCCACCGCCACCGACCTGGCCGACTACCTGGTCAAGAAGGGCCTGCCCTTCCGCGACGCCCACGAAGCCGTGGCCCACGCCGTGCGTGCCTGCGACAGCCGCCAGTGCGACCTGGCCGACCTGACCGTGGCCGAGCTGCGCGACGTGTCGGGCCTGGGCGACAAGGCCGCGCTGATCGGCGACGATGTGCATGCCGTGCTGACGCTCGAGGGCTCGGTCGCCGCGCGCAACCATGTCGGCGGCACCGCGCCGGACCAAGTGCGCGCTGCCATTGCCGACGCACGTACGGCGCTGAACGGCTGACCCCACAGACCCCACTTCGGCGGGGACACCGGCAAGCCGAGACGGGAGCACAGGCTCCCGTTTTTCGTTTGCGTGCACCAACGCACCGACTTCTGTTGTTTATTGCGCAAAGCCGCGGAAAACAGGCGACGTTCGATAAGTGCCGCAAAGAGCGAATTCGGCCCATTTTTGCACATTATTGGTGCAAAAACATCGAAAAATGTGATCCACTGGGGATTCACCCTAAAGATGTAGGGCGGGTAGCGCCGTAGACTATCGCGCCACCCCTGTATCCCAAAAATCCCTAGGACGATCACATGTCTTTCCTTATGAGGATCTCGCGGCTTATCGACGCCGTGAACGAATTCTTCGGGCATTGGGCGAAATGGCTGATCCTGCTTGCCGTACTGGTCTGTGCAGGCAACGCCATCATTCGCTACACCTTCAGCGTCAGCTCCAATGCATGGCTTGAACTGCAGTGGTACATGTTCGCGGGGGTGTTCCTGCTGGGTGCCCCTTACACGCTGATGCGCGACGAGCATGTGCGCATCGACGTCATCGCCGGTCGCTTCTCCGAACGCACTCAGGTCTGGATCGACATTTTCGGCTTCCTGCTGTTCCTGCTGCCGATCTCACTGATCATCCTGTGGCTGTCGATCCCTTACTTCTGGCTGTCGTATGCCGGGCATGAGATGTCCGGCAACGCCGGCGGGCTGATCCGCTGGCCCGCCAAGTTCCTCATCGTAGCGGGCTTTTTCCTGCTGATCCTGCAGGGTCTGTCCGAGCTGATCAAGCGCTTTGCCTACCTGAAGGGCGAACTGCCGTTCTCCGCCTTCCGCAAGCACGCGGTCGATCCGGCGCTGGAGATCGCCGCAATCGCGCAAGCCAACCAGACCGGCCCGTCTGAAAAACAATAAGAGGCGCGCACGATGACGCAATTCCTGATCGCGAACATGGCCCCGATCATGTTCGCCTCCCTGGTCGTATTCCTGCTGTCGGGCTTCCCGATCGCGTTCGCGCTTGCCGCCAATGGCCTGCTCTTCGCCTTCATCGGCATCGAGCTGGGCATGCTGCCTCCCGAACTGCTGCAGGCGCTGCCCAGTCGACTGTTCGGCATCATCGAGAACGATACGCTGCTGGCGATCCCGTTCTTCACCTTCATGGGCCTGATCCTGGAACGCTCAGGCATGGCCGAGGACCTGCTCGACACCATCGGCCAGCTGTTCGGCCCGATCCGCGGCGGTCTCGCCTATGCGGTGATCTTCGTCGGTGCGCTGCTGGCGGCAACCACCGGCGTGGTGGCTGCTTCGGTGATCTCGATGGGCCTGATCTCGCTGCCGCTGATGCTCAAGTACAAATACGACAAGCGGCTGGCCTCGGGCGTGATCGCCGCGTCGGGCACGCTGGCGCAGATCATCCCGCCGTCGCTGGTGCTGATCGTGCTGGCCGACCAGCTGGGCCGCTCGGTCGGCGACATGTACAAGGGCGCCTTCGTACCGGGACTGGTGCTGACCGGCCTGTACATGGGCTATGTGCTGCTGATCTCGCTGATCAAGCCGGCCGCAGTGCCCGCGCTGCCGATCGAGGCCCGCACCTTCCGCGAGCCCAGCGGCAAGAGCGGCGCGGCTTCGGTACTGGTGCTGACCGCACTGTCCGTCGCGGTGGGCGTGGCCGTTGACATGCTGTACAAGCCCGAGGCACCGCTGGACGAGCGCCTGGTGATCTCGGTGGGCGCTGCGATCCTGTTCGCCTTCGTGCTCGCGGTCATCAACAAGGCGCTCAAGCTGAACCTGCTGTCACAGATGGCGGAAAAGGTCACCTTCGTGCTGATTCCGCCGCTGGCGCTGATCTTCCTGGTGCTCGGCACGATCTTCATCGGCGTCGCTACGCCGACCGAAGGCGGCGGCATGGGCGCACTGGGTGCGCTGATCCTCGCCCTGCTCAAGCGCCGCCTGGACCTCGGGCTGACACGACAGGCAATGGAGGCGACGCTGAAACTGTCGGCCTTCGTGATCTTTATCCTGATCGGTGCGCGGGTGTTCTCGCTGACCTTCTACGGCGTGGACGGCCATGTCTGGGTGGAGCACCTGCTGACCGCCTTGCCCGGCGGCCAGGCCGGCTTCCTGGTTGCGGTGAACGTACTGTTCTTCCTGCTGGCGTTCTTCCTCGACTTCTTCGAACTGGCTTTTATCCTCGTGCCCCTGGTTGGCCCTGTGGCGGACAAGCTTGGCATCGACCTGATCTGGTTCGGCGTGCTGCTGGCGGTGAACATGCAGACTTCGTTCATGCACCCGCCGTTCGGCTTTTCGCTGTTCTACCTGCGGTCGGTGGCGCCGCGCGAGGTAAAGACCGCCGATATCTACTGGGGCGCGGTGCCGTTCGTGGTCATCCAGTTGATCATGGTGGCGTTGATCATCGTCTTCCCGGGCCTGGTCACCACCGGCGGCCACAAGGCCCAGGACCGCAGCGTGACGCGTGACCTTTCCATCGACCTGGACAGCGCCAGCCCCAGGCCATCGGCGCCGAGCCTGTCGGTGCCGGCCCCGGCCGGGCAAGCGGGCGGCGGCGAAGGTCTGGAGTTGCCGGCCCAGCCAGCTACGGAGAGCGAGCCGTCGGCGCCCCAGTTCGAGTTCGAGAAAAAGAAGAACTAGAGCCGGCATCGTTCGGATCCGCAAGGCCCAAAAGCCCCGCAAGCGCTGCGGGGCTTTTTTCTTTCGCGCATTGCGAATCGGCTTATCGACCAGCATGCCGGCACGGCGCAGACTGCTCTCACCTCCACCCACCTGCAAGGGAGCCGTGCCCATGGACACCATTGCCTTGCCGCACCCCGCCGCCAGCCGGCGACGCCTTCAATCGTTCCTTATCGAGCGGCACGACGCTATCAATGCTAGCATCAGCGCATCCCGTGATAAGGAGCGCAAGATGGCAACCCTGATCGTTCGTGGCATCGATGAATCCCTGGTCCAGCGCCTGCGCGAGCAGGCCGCCGCCAATGGCCGCAGCGCCGAGGCCGAGCACCGGGCCATCCTGGCGCTGGCACTGGGCGGCACGCGCCGGCGCAGCTTTGCCGATGTGCTGGCCAGCATACCGGACGTCGGCGAGGATGCCGATTTCCAACGCGCTCAGGATTCTGGCGAGGCGCCGCGTGTATTTGATTGATACCAATGTCGTCAGCGAGGCACGCAAGCGCGAACGCGCCAATCCCGGCGTGCGCGCGTTCTTCCGGCAGGCGGCGCGCGATGGTTCGACGCTCTACCTGTCCGCGCTGACCGTGGGGGAGTTGCGGCGCGGCATTGCGCTGATCCGCCATCGCGGCGACACGGCGCAGGCCGAGGCGCTGGAGCAATGGCTGACGGCCGTGCTGCAGGATTTCGGCCGGCATGTGTTGCCGGTCGATGCCGATGTCGCCCAGATATGGGGGCGGCTACGCGTGCCGCGCCCGGAGCATGCGCTGGACAAGTTCATTGCCGCGACGGCGCTGATCCATGACCTGACGATCGTCACGCGGAATGTGGGGGATTTCAGCGGGACGGGGGTGGAGTTGCTGAATCCGTTCAGCTAGAAAGAAAACGCCCCGCATGCGCGGGGCTCATTCCTGTGCCGGACTCGCTTGCTTCAGGCCACCTGCTTCACGCAGTCGACGAAGTAAGCCTTCTTGCCGTCCACCTCGTCCTCCACCAGACCGTGGATATCGGTTTCGAACCCCGGGAACAGCTTGTTGAACTCGCGTGCGAACTTCAGGTACTGCACGATGGTGCGGTTGAAGCGCTCGCCCGGGATCAGCAGCGGGATGCCCGGCGGGTACGGCGTCAGCAGGATCGCGGTGACGCGGCCTTCGAGGTCATCGACCGGCACGCGCTCGATCTCGCGGTGCGCCATCATGGCCCACGCATCCGACGGCTTCATCGCCGGTTCCATGTCCGACAGGTACATCTCGGTGGTCACGCGCGCCACGTCGTTGGCCTTGTACACGCTGTGGATCGCATCGCACAGGTCACGCAGGCCCATGCGCTCGTACTGCGGATACTTGCCGACGAACTCCGGCAGCACGCGCCACAGCGGCTGGTTCTGGTCGTAGTCGTCCTTGAACTGCTGCAGCTCGGTCACCAGCGAGTTCCAGCGGCCCTTGGTGATGCCGATGGTGAACATGATGAAGAACGAGTACAGGCCCGTCTTCTCGATGATGATGCCGTGCTCGGCCAGGTACTTGGTGACGATGGCCGCCGGGATGCCGCGCTCGCTGAACTCGCCATCAACGTCCAGGCCCGGGGTGATGATGGTGGCCTTGATCGGGTCGAGCAGGTTGAAGCCATCGGCCAGGTCGCCGAAGCCGTGCCAGCGCTCGTTGGCCTTGAGCATCCACTCTTCGCGGTCGCCGATGCCGTCTTCGATCAGGGCCTCCGGGCCCCACACCTTGAACCACCAGTCGCCGTTGTTGCCGGCATCGTAGTCGCCCTCGACCTTGCGCATGGCGCGGCGGAAGTCCATCGCCTCCTGGATGCTCTCTTCCACCAGCGCGGTGCCGCCCGGTGCTTCCATCATCGCCGCCGCCACGTCGCACGAGGCGATGATCGAGTACTGCGGGCTGGTCGAGGTGTGCATCAGGTACGCCTCGTTGAAGCGGTAGCGGTCCAGCTTGCGCGTCTCGGAGTCTTGCACGAGGATCTGCGAAGCCTGCGACAGGCCCGCCAGCAGCTTGTGCGTGGACTGCGTGGCGAACACCAGGGCGTCCTTGCTGCGCGGGCGATCGCGACCGATCGCGTGCATGTTGTGATAGAAGTCGTGGAACGCCGCGTGCGGCAGCCAGGCTTCGTCGAAATGCAGCGTGTCGATCTCGGCCGCCAGCATATCCTTGATCTGCTCGGCGTTGTACAGCACGCCGTCGTAGGTGCCCTGCGTGATCGTCAGGATGCGCGGCTTCTGGTTCTTGGCCTTGCTGGCGAAGGGGTGCGCGGCGATCTTGCGCCGGATCGTTTCCGGATCGAACTCGCTTTTCGGGATCGGGCCGATGATGCCGTAGTGGTTGCGCGTCGGCATCAGGAACACGGGGATCGCGCCCGTCATCATGATCGCGTGCAGGATCGACTTGTGGCAGTTGCGGTCCACCACCACGATGTCGCCCGGCGCCACGTTGGCGTGCCACACCATCTTGTTCGACGTCGAGGTGCCGTTGGTGACGAAGAACATGTGGTCCGAGTTGAAGATACGCGCGGCATTGCGCTCGGACGCGGCCACCGGACCGGTGTGGTCGAGCAGCTGGCCGAGTTCGTCCACCGCATTGCAGACGTCGGCGCGCAGCATGTTCTCGCCGAAGAACTGGTGGAACACCTGGCCCACCGGGCTTTTCAGGAACGCCACGCCGCCCGAGTGGCCGGGGCAGTGCCACGAATACGAGCTGTCCTGCGCGTAGTCGATCAGCGCCTTGAAGAACGGCGGCGCCAGCGTATCGAGGTACACCTTGGCTTCGCGGATGATGTGGCGCGCCACGAACTCGGGGGTGTCCTCGAACATGTGGATGAAGCCGTGCAGCTCGCGCAGGATATCGTTGGGGATATGGCGCGAGGTGCGGGTTTCGCCGTACAGGAAGATCGGCAGGTCCGAGTTGCGGCGGCGCACTTCGGCAACGAAGGCGCGCAGCTTTTCGATCGCGGCAGCTTCCGGCTGATCGTCGCTGCTCACGAACTCATCGTCGTCGATCGACACGATAAAGGTCGAGGCGCGGCTGGACTGCTGCGCGAACGACGTCAGGTCGCCGTAGCTGGTCAGCCCCATGACCTCCATGCCCTCTTTCTCGATCGCCTCGGCCAGCGCGCGGATGCCCGAGCCGGAGATGTTCTCGGAGCGGAAGTCTTCGTCAATGATGATGACGGGGAAGCGGAATTTCATCGGGCATCCTTGATGGAAAGCAGGACATAAAGGACTTGAGCCACATGGCCGGCAGGGGTTCCCCTGCGACGGCGACATGTGGCTCTCACGTCAGGTCTTGGCACCCCGCGCGGCTATCGCGGAGCGGCCGTTCCGGCAAACGCCGGCATTGTAATGCGATCAGGTCTTCGGCAGTGTGACACCATGCTGGCCCTGGTACTTGCCGCCCCGGTCGGCGTACGAGGTTTCGCAGACTTCGTCGCTCTCGAAGAACAGCACCTGGGCGCAGCCTTCGCCGGCGTAGATCTTGGCGGGCAGCGGCGTGGTGTTGGAGAACTCCAGCGTCACATAGCCTTCCCATTCCGGCTCGAACGGGGTCACATTGACGATAATGCCGCAGCGCGCGTAGGTGCTCTTGCCCAGGCAGATGGTCAGCACGCTGCGCGGGATGCGGAAATATTCCATCGTCCGCGCCAGCGCGAAGGAATTCGGCGGAATGATGCAGACATCACCCTTGAAGTCCACGAAGGACTTCTCGTCGAAGTTCTTCGGGTCGACGATGGTGCTGTTGATATTGGTGAATATCTTGAATTCATCGGCGCAGCGGATGTCGTAGCCGTAGCTCGAGGTACCGTACGACACGATCTTGCGCCCGTCGGCCTCCCGGACCTGGCCTGGCTCGAACGGCTCGATCATGCCGTGCTGCTCCGCCATGCGGCGGATCCATTTGTCGGATTTGATGCTCATAGAGGTTGGGAGGTAGACACACTGGCTCGGAGTGCGCCGCATTGTACAACCATTCCGCCCGCGTTCCGTTGAGACAACGCCGCATCCGTCGACAGGCGATGAAGTGGCCCTTGAGCCACAATCAAGCTACGGCGTCCTCGGGAATCCGATGACGGAACCGTTCGCGCCCGGTGTAGAGCAGAAAATGCTTGCCGGTGCAGCGCGCGAACAGGGTCAGGTTGACCCGTGTGGCCATCTGGTATCCCATCTGCGTCACGCCCGAGCGCGACAGCAGGAACGGGATGCCCATCTGCGCGCCCTTGATGACCATTTCCGAGGTCAGGCGGCCGGTGGTGTAGAAGATCTTGTCGGCGCCGCTCATGTCTTCCAGCCACATGCGGCCGGCAATGGCATCGACCGCGTTGTGGCGGCCGACGTCCTCGACAAACATCAACAGCTCGGTCCCCTTGAACAGCGCGCAGCCATGGACCGAGCCGGCCTGCTTGTACACCGACTGCTGCAGCCGGATAGTGTCGATGATGCCGTACAGGGTGTCCTGGTCGAGGATCGTATCGACCGGCAGGCGGATGCTGTCGACCTCGTCCAGCAGCGAGCCGAACACCGTCCCCTGCCCGCAGCCGGTGGTCACCACGCGGCGCGCGGTGCGCTCCTCGATGCGGTCGACGCCGGTGCGGGTGGTGACGGCGGCGGATTCGGTTTCCCAGTCGACCTGTACCGCGGCGATGTCCTCGATCGATTCGACCAGCCGCTGGTTGCGCAGGTAGCCCAGCACGAGGTGCTCGGGCGCGCCGCCCAGCGTCATCAGCGTGACCAGTTCGCGCTTGTCCAGGTAGACCGTCAGCGGGCGCTCGCCCGGCAGGTAGGCCGCGCGCACGCGGCCCTGCTCGTCGACGACTTCGACCTCTTCGATCAGCGGAACGGCTGCCTGGGTAAGCTCGGGACGCAGGGTCATGACAGGAAGGCTCAGGGCTGCTGGAAGGTGCCCCGTGCCGTCCAGGCAAGCATCGGGGCTGCGGTTATGGTGCCTTTGCGGGAGATTGTACTGCGCCGGGCGCAACCGGTTTGGCGTCGGCACCGGTGCTTGCGACCGCGGGCGCCGGCACCGCTGGGGGCGACGCCGCCACGGGCGCAACGAACGGTCCCGGATCGGTACACGGCGGGGTCTGCACCGCCGCGCGCGCGTCCTTGCCCTGTGCCTGGCGTTCGGCGTAGTAGCGTGTCGCGATCTTGTCCTGCGCACGGCACAGCTGGAAGGCAGCGACCTTGTCCGACCACGCGGCGCGGGCCTTGGTCTCCGCGGCCTTGGCCTGCTGGGCTTCGCTGGGTGGCGGCAGCTTGGCCAGCGCGCCGGCACTCAAAGTGGCCCCGGCGGCCAGGGCGATCAGCGTCAGGGTGCGTGTCATGGTCGATGCTTCCCGAAGTATTGGTGTCCTGCGTGATCAAGCTTCGCCGGGGGTATGCCGCGCGGCCCGCCCGGCCGCCGCATCCGGACTGGCGGGACCGGTCGAACGCTGCGCGGGAATCTTGCCGGACTGGATGTCGTCGTACCAAAGCTCGTGATGCTCCTTGGCCCAGGCTTCGTCGACCCAGCCGTCGCGCATGGCGCGGTACGCGCCTTCCATGCCGACCGTGCCCATGTAGATATGGCCGCACGCCATCGCGATCATCAGCACGGCGGAAATGCCGTGGATCACGTTGGCGATCTGCATGGTCGCGCGGTAGTAGTCCATGCCCGGCACGATCATGTCGAGCACCCAGCCCGAGGCCGACAGCACGATGCCGAAGATAAACACGCCGACCCAGAACCACATCTTCTCGCCGGCGTTGAAGCGCCCGCTCGGCACGTGCTTGCCGGATGCCAGTCCGCCCAGGCTGGTGACCCAGCGCACGTCGTCGCGGCCCGGCAGGTTATCGCGCACGAACACCACGAAGGCGACGATCACCGACAGCGTGAAGATGGGCCCGACCACGTTGTGCAGGTTCTTCAGGATGTAGCTGAGCCAGCCGAACAGCATGTGCCCCATCAGCGGCAGCAGGAAATGCTTGCCCAGCAGCATGATGATGCCCGACACCGCCAGCACCACGAACGAGATCGCCATGGTCCAGTGGACGATGCGCTCCAGCGGCGTGAAGCGTTCGATCATGCGGCCGGTGCGCGGCTCGCGCAGCGGGATGGTGCCGCGCCACAGGTAGAAGCCCAGGATGGCCAGCGGCACCACCAGCAGCAGCCAGCCGCCCCAGACGGTGATCACGCCGTTGCGGAACAGGCGCCATTGCTGGCCGGTGCGCTGGATCAGCACGCCGGCTTCCTTGTCGGGCAGGCTGCTGTAGTGACGCTGGTCGGAGTTGACCTCGCGCCAGACCGGCGCGTTGTTGCCGGGCTGCGTGACGGTGCGTTGCTGCTGCGACTGGGCCTCGGCGGCGATGTCGCGGCGCGGCACGTTGAAGATGTTTTCCGATGCGATGCCGGCCA
The DNA here is from genome assembly GCF_015549295.1 of Cupriavidus sp. IK-TO18. Taxonomy (NCBI): domain Bacteria; kingdom Pseudomonadati; phylum Pseudomonadota; class Betaproteobacteria; order Burkholderiales; family Burkholderiaceae; genus Cupriavidus; species Cupriavidus sp. IK-TO18. The sequence goes on along the minus strand of NZ_JADGMP010000005.1, from coordinate 53,682 downwards.
GTGGCTGGGCCGGATGCGTGGCCGGGTTGTTGGCATCGGCGCTGCCCGAGGCGGTGGCCGGGCCGGTCGACGGCCCCGGTGCGGGAGCCTGGGCCGCGGCGCTTCCGGCCACGGCCATCAGTGCCAGCGCGCCGGCCGCCAGCCAGCGGCGCCACCCGGCGCCCTGCCCGCTGCGGCATGCATTGTGCGACGGCGTCATACGCCCTCCTTCAGGTCATCGGGAGCATGCGCGCGGATCGCGGCGCCTGCCCACTGCGGCGCATTCATTGCACGCGGTTGTACTCGTTCTGGTACTGGTTGCGCTGGCGGATCTGGTTATGCCAGCTGGTCTTGTCGCCCGCGGTCCAGCCCTTGGCCACGAAGGGGTCGTCGGGCGCGCCCTGGTACGCCTGGGCGTCGGCCTTGCGGTGCGACTGGTTGATGGTCTGCGGCTTTTCGCCGCACGCGGCCAGCAGCGCGCCGCACAGTGTCAGCAGGACGATGGCGCAGGCGCGGCTCATGATGTCTGCCCTCCCTGAACGCCGGTTGCGGCGGGGGTAGCCGGTGCAGCCGGTGCGGCTGGCGTGGAGCGGGCCCCGGGCGCATCCGGCGCGGCGGGACCAGCCGGCGCTGCCGGCGCCCCTGGCGCGGCCTTGGGCACGCCATAGGCGGTGCCCCAGCCGAACACGTCGCCGCCGGTACCGCGCTTGATCACGCGGTTGCGCAGGATGTCGGCAATCACATCGCCATCGCCGCCCAGCAGCGCCTTGGTCGAGCACATCTCCGCGCACAAGGGCAGCTTGCCTTCGGCCAGCCGGTTGCGTCCGTACTTCTCGAATTCGGCCTCGCTGCCATTCTTCTCCGGGCCGCCGGCGCAGAACGTGCACTTGTCCATCTTGCCGCGCACGCCGAAGGTGCCGGTCGACGGGAACTGCGGCGCACCGAACGGGCAGGCATACGAGCAGTAGCCGCAGCCGATGCAGACGTCCTTGTCGTGCAGCACCACGCCGTCGTCGGTGCGGTAGAAGCAGTCGACCGGGCACACCGCCATGCACGGTGCGTCGGAGCAATGCATGCAGGCCACCGAGATCGACTTCTCGGCGCCGACCACGCCGTCGTTGACGGTCACCACGCGGCGCCGGTTCACACCCCAGGGCACCTCGTGCTCGTTCTTGCAGGCCGTGACGCAGCTGTTGCACTCGATGCAGCGCTCGGCGTCACAGATGAATTTCATGCGTGCCATGATGTTCCTCTGCTCTGTCCTGTGGCTTATGCAAACCGCTCGATCTGGCAAACGGTGGTCTTGGTCTCCTGCATCATCGTCACCGAGTCATAGCCATACGTGGTGGCGGTGTTGACGGCTTCGCCCCGCACCACCGGCATCGCGCCTTCCGGGTAGTAGTCCTTCAGGTCCTTGCCCTGCCACCAGCCCGAGAAGTGGAACGGGATGAAGGCGGTATCCGGCCCGACCCGCTCGGTCACCAGCGCACGCACCTTCAGCGCGGCGCCGGTCGGCGTCCTGACCCAGCAGAAGTCGCCATTGCGGATGCCGCGATCGGAAGCCGCGCGCGGGTTGATCTCGACAAAGTTCTCCTGCTGCAGCTCGGCCAGCCACGGGTTGGAGCGGGTTTCCTCGCCGCCGCCCTCGTACTCGACCAGCCGCCCGGAGGTCAGGATGATCGGGAACTTCTCGTAGACCTTGTTCTCGATATTGCGCTGCTGCACCGACTTGTACAGCGTCGGCAGCCGCCAGAACGCCATCTTGTCGTCGTGGGTCGGGTACTTGGCGACCATGTCGGGCCGCGTGGAGTACAGCGGCTCGCGGTGCTGCGGGATCGGGTCCGGGAAGTTCCACACCACTGCCCGCGCCTTGGCATTGCCGAATGGGTGGCAGCCATGGTTCTTCAGCACCACGCGCTGGATGCCGCCAGACAGGTCGGTCTTCCAGTTCTTGCCCTCGGCCTTGGCCTTCTCGGCATCGGTCAGCTCGTCCCACCAGCCCAGCTTCTTCAGCAGCACGTGGTCGAACTCGGGATAGCCGGTGGTGATCTCCGCGCCCAGCGAGTACGAACCGTCCTCGGCCAGCAGGTTGACGCCGTCGCGCTCCACGCCGAAGTTGGCGCGGAAGTTGCCGCCGCCGTCCATCACGTGCTTGCTGGTGTCATACAGGTTGGGCGAACCCGGGTGCTTCAGCTCCGGCGTGCCGTAGCACGGCCACGGCAGGCCAAAGTAGTCGCCGGTCAGGTCGTAGCCCGTGACGGGGTCCTTCCCTTGCTTGCAGCGCAGCGTCTTGACGTCGAACATCTGCATATTGCGCATATGCGCTTTCAGCCGTTCGGGCGACTGGCCGGTGTAGCCGATGGTCCAGTTGCTGGCGTTGATTTCGCGCAGGATCGATTCCGGCTCCGGCTCCATCCAGGTGCGGCCGGCGCGCTTGACCTCGATCAGCTTCATGTTCTTCGACAGCTCCTTGCCAAAGCCAAGCTTGTCGGCGAACGCCTGCATGATGGTTTGGTCGGGCATCGATTCGAACAGCGGCTCGATCACCTTCTCGCGCCATTGCAGCGAGCGGTTGGAGGCCGTGCACGTGCCCGAGGTCTCGAACTGCGTGGCCGCCGGCAGCAGGTACACGGCGCGGTTCGGGTTGACCTTGTCGCCCTCGGCCGGCGGCATGTTTGCCATGGCCGCGGTCGCTGACGGATACGGGTCGATCACCACCAGCAGGTCGAGCTTGTCCAGCGCCTTCTTCATCTCCAGGCCGCGCGTCTGCGAGTTCGGGGCATGGCCCCAGAAGAACACGCCGCGCACGTTGTTGTCCTGGTCGATCAGCTCGTTCTTCTCGGTGACGATATCGATCCAGCGCGACACCGTGGTGCCGGACTTCTCCATCATCGTCTGCGAGGCGAACTGCTTCTTGATCCATTCATAGTCCACGCCCCACACCGCCGCGTAGTGCTTCCATGCCCCGGTGGCCAGGCCGTAGTAGCCAGGCAGCGAGTCGGGGTTGGGCCCGACGTCGGTGGCGCCCTGCACATTGTCATGGCCGCGGAAGATGTTGGCGCCGCCGCCCGCCACGCCGATATTGCCCAGCGCCAGCTGCACCAGGCACGACGCGCGCACGATCGCGTTGCCGATGGTGTGCTGGGTCTGGCCCATGCACCACACCAGCGTGCTGGGGCGGTTCTTGGCCATGGTCTCGGCAACCAGGTAGACCTGCGCCTCGGGCACGCCGGTCACTTCCTCGACCTTGTCGGGCGTCCACTTGGCCAGCACCTCTTCCTTGACCTTGTCCATGCCGTAGACGCGGTCGTGCAGGTACTTCTGGTCTTCCCAGCCGTTCTTGAAGATGTGGTACAGCATGCCGAACAGGAAGGCGATGTCGGTACCCGAGCGAATGCGCACATAGTGATGCGCCTTGGCCGCGGTGCGCGTGTAGCGCGGGTCGACCACGATCACCTTGCAGCCGTTTTCCTTGGCGTGCAGCAGGTGCAGCATCGACACGGGATGCGCCTCGGCCGCGTTCGAACCGATATACAGCGCTGCCTTCGAGTTCTGCATATCGTTGTACGAGTTCGTCATCGCACCGTAGCCCCAGGTATTGGCGACGCCCGCCACCGTGGTGGAGTGGCAGATGCGCGCCTGGTGGTCGGTGTTGTTGGTGCCGAAGAACGAAACCCACTTGCGCAGCAGGTACGCCTGCTCGTTGCTGTGCTTGGACGAGCCGACGAAGAACAGCGAGTCCGGGCCAGTCTGCTGGCGGATCTCCTTCATCTTCGCGGTGATCTCGTCGAGCGCCTGGTCCCAACTGATACGCTGGTACTTGCCGTTGACCAGCTTCATCGGGTACTTCAGCCGGTATTCCCCGTGGCCGTGCTCGCGCAGCGCAGCGCCCTTGGCGCAGTGCGCGCCCAGGTTGATGGGCGAATCGAACACCGGTTCCTGGCGAATCCACACGCCGTTCTGCACCACCGCGTCGACCGCGCAGCCGACCGAGCAGTGGCCGCATACGGTGCGGCGCACGACGATGCCGCTCTTGCCATCGGCGGCGCCCTTCTTGTCGTCGGCGGCATCGGCCTTGCGCAGCAGCGTCAGTTGCGACGCCGCCAGGCCGGCACCGACGCCGATGCCCGAGCGCTTGAGGAAGCTGCGGCGGTCCATGGTCGGCATGGCGCCGGCCAGGCTTGCGGCGAGCCGCTGTGAGAGGCGTCCGGTTCCGGCTTGCGCGCCGGCAGGATCGTGCCGGTTGGCGAGGCCGTCAGCGAGGCGGGCGGATGCGCCCTGCGCCGCGCGTTTGCGGGTCAAGATCATGTCTCACCTCAGATGCGGACGAGAGCCGTCCGTTTGCTGGCGGCGCGGCGAACCACGCCGCCCTGGCACTTACACCAGTGTGGTCCGGTAGTACTTGCGAATGTGTTCTGAGACCCGGTAGCCCTTGCTGTCCGACGGGGTGTCGGCGGGTTCCGGCAGAGCGGCGGCCTGGTCCGGTAGTGCCGGCCCACGCGCTGTCAGCGCTGCCGCACCCGTTGCGGCAGCCACAACTCCAGCGCCCGCGAGAAATGAGCGGCGCGCGACCCGGGTTGGCTTCTCTCTCATGTGGGGGGGCTCCTCGGCTGTCAAAGCCCGATGGTTTTCGCCGTTATGCGTTGTTATGCATATTCTAGAAGCATCTTGCAGGAAAGACCATGATATGCAAGGGTTTTTCCTGACCTGCGGTCCTTAGTTCATCTCCAGCGCCAGCGCCTCGACACTGGCGAACGCGGCCAGCAACCCGGCGGCGCCGCGATAGAAACGCGCCTGCGGGTGCGCGATCACCGCATCGCACAATTTCTCGACCCAGGGCTGCAGGTGCTGCGCGTAGAAGCGCTGCTGCTCGCCGAGGTTGGACACCGACAGGTCCTCGCCAGCCACCAGGAAGCGCATCACCTCGCACAACGTGGCGATGTGGTCCTCGGTCTCGCTGACGCCGTCGTGGCGCTCCAGGCCATAGCGGGCCAGGTCTTCGCGCAGCGCCACCAGCGGACGCTCGTTGAGAAAGCCGGTCAGGTAGAACGAGCCATACAGGAACACATCCTGCCGGCCCACGCCGACGAATAGCTGCCGGTATTCCTCTTCAACCTCCGCCGCCGTGGTCTCGGCTGCTGCAGCGCACAACGCATTCCACGCCTTGCCCAGTACCGTATCGGCATCTTCGCCGACGGCGCGGTTGGCCGCGATGTGGTGCAGCAGCGCGGCATCGGGCGCACGATAGAACAGCGTGGCCAGCAGGCCGTACAGGTCGGCGCGGGCGGTGTCCTCGGCATCGTCGGCGTGCGGTGCCGCGGTGAGCTGGATCGGCTGGAAATCTGTCATGTCGTGATGAATTGTGTCGATGGAGGCTCAGCGCAGCGTGGTGCCGCTCACAGTGCCGCTCACAGTGCCGCTCATGGTCCCGCTCATGGTCCCGCTCTCGTGCTCCATCATGTCGATCACGCGGCAATCCGGGCACATCTTCAGCCGCTCGGCGGCGGCGCCGGAAAATGCCGGGTGGCCGGCCAGCCGGACCAGCATCGATTCCACCATCTGCGCCGTGCCGAACGGCTTGGCGCAGCGCACGCAATGGAACGGCTGGGACTCGTTGAGCGTGACCGGGCGGCGCGCGGCTTCGCCGGCCAGCAGGCGCGGCACCAGCGTAATCGCATCTTCCGGGCAGGTCTTTTCGCACAGGCCGCACTGCACGCAATTGCGTTCGATCAGGCTCAGCACGGGGCGCTCGGGGTTGTCGCGCAGTGCCTGCGACGGGCAGGCGCCGACGCACGCCATGCACAAGGTGCACTTGCCGGTATCGACAGCAATCGCGCCAATCGGCGCGGCCGCCGGCAGCGGCACGATGTCGGCGGGCACCGGCGCGTGGCGCACCAGGTGGTCGAACACGAAGTCCAGCATCTCACGCTTGGCCGCAACGGCGCCGAACGGCGCCGGCGGCAGCGCATTGCGGCCCGGACGCAACGCGGACAGGCCGGCATCCAGCGTGGGCGTATTTGCCGCCTCGACCAGGGACAGCACGTCGGCGTCATAACCCAGTCCCGCCAGCAATGCGCGGGCGACTTCCATCTGCTCGCGCAGCGCGGTGCGGTACTGCGGCGCCTCATCGCCGGTGAGCAGCACCGCCACGCGGCTGGCACCCCAGCACAGCGCAGCCAGCCACAGCTCCAGCCCGGCCGCGGCCGGGTGGAACAGCGACAGCGGCATCACATTGGCGGGCACGCCGGCGGCACGGCCCGCGCGCGCGGCGCGGCCCAGCGCCAGCAAGGCGGGCGTGCCATATTCCTCGCCGTGCAGCAGCACGACCGGGTCGCGCGCGCCGGCCTGCCGGTAGGCGGCCAGCAGCGTACGCAGGCGAGTGCCGGTCGCCTCCGGGCCGGGATAGCCGTAGCTGATGGCACCGCTGGGGCACACCGTGGTGCACGCCCCGCAGCCCATGCACAGGTTGGGCGTGACCTCGATGCGGCCCTTGCCGTCATGCCAGCGCGACTGGATCGCCCGGGTCGAGCAAATGTCGATACAAGCCGTGCAGCCGGTGGTCTGGTTGCGGCCATGCGCGCACAGGCTGTCCTTGTAGCGGAAGAATTTCGGCTTCTCGAACTCGCCTACCAGGCCCGCCAGCGTCAGCGCCAGCGCCTGCTGCCGCGCCGGGTCGGCGCCGGCATGCAGGTAGCCTTGCGGGGGCTGGTGCATGGTGAAGGCGGGTTGGTCGCACAGGTCGAAGACCAGGTCGAAGCGGCCTTCCATGGTGCCTTGCGGCCGGTCGAAGTCGATGGCCGCGGCAGCGCCGCAGGCGCGCACGCAGTCGCGGTGCGAGCGGCAGCGCGACAGGTCGATCTGATAGCTGAAATCGATCGCGTCTTCCGGGCAGGCATCGATGCAGGCATTGCAGCGGGTGCACAGGTCCAGGTCGATCGGGTTGCTGCGTCCCGCGCCGGTTTCCCAGCTGGCCTCGAAGGCGCCGAGCCAGCCGGCAAGCGCGGACAGCCGTCCACTATGTACCGGATAGGTACGTCCGAAAGGCTGTGCGGCAGCGCCCTCGCCCGGCGCGCTGCCCGTCAGCAGCACCGTGACCTCGAGCTGCATGGCCGCGAGCCGTTCCGCCCAGGGCAGCGCGCGCTGCCCTGGGCCCAGCACCAGCACCGAGCCGTCGGAGCGGTAGTCGACCACGGGCACCGGCTCCGGCTCGGGCAACGCGGCCACCGCCAGCAGCGCGCCGATCTTGGCATTGGCGGTCCGGGGATCGCGCCGCGCGCCCTGCGACCAGCCGCCGGTCTCGCGGATATTGACGAAGCGGACCGGGGCGGTCACCATCGGGCGGCCATCCTGGCCCTGGGCGGTCTGCGCGGCAACTTCGGTAAACAGCGCGCGCTCCTGCGTGCAGGCCACGATGACATCGTCGGTGCCGTCCAGTGCGGCGGTGAAGGCGCCGATTTCGCGCCGGCACAGCAGGTGGTGGACCTTGAGCGGACCTTGTTGCTTGTCTTGTTGCTGGCCTTGCTGCGGGCCCTGGCTGGCTTCCGACAGCGCCGCCCCGTCAAGCGGCATGGTGTCGTTGCAATTGCAGATCAGCGTCGGCATGGCGAATGCGTGCTGACCGGACCGGACGTCCTTCTTGCGAGGGTCTGCGGCCCGGCGGATTGTGGGGAAGCCTATTGTAGGCTGCGCTGCCCGGTGGGGCTACGCGCACTTATCCGGATCTTGCGGACCTTGCGGGCCTTGCGGGCCCTGTTTTGCGCTTTGACTGGCCACCGGCGGCGGCGTTTCGGAGGATGCGGGTATGTCCGTAGCGCCAGCCGGGTCGCTGGCCACTGCGGGCGCCGCCGGCGGTACATCGTCCGGTTGTGCGGCGACTTGTGCGTCCGGTTGTGCGGCGACTTGTGCGTCCGGCTGTGCGGCGGCTGCGGCCGCCTGGGCCGCAGCGCGCTCCTCGTCGGTCGGCTCGAACAGCCCCAGCGACTCGGCCTGGCGCAGCTGGCGCAGGATCCCCGGCGGGACCGGGTCGGGCTTGCCGTAGTCGTCGATGTAGGTGTCGAGGCCGTCCATCACATTGAAATGCGGATCGGCAAACAGCGTCTTGAGCGCGGCGCGCTTGACCGATTCATCGACGCCGCGCGCGACGAAGCGGGCGATATTGTCGCCGGGACGCAGCGCCGCCACGTCGGCCAGGGTCGGCAGGGGGACTTCCGGGCCGGCCTCCGGCACCCCGGTCGCAGCCTGCGGTGGCACGGGCAACGGTGATGCCTCGGCAGGCGGCAGCGGCTCCGCCGGCACGGCCACGCCCTCCCGCACCGCGGCCTTGCGGCGCGACCAGCGTGACAGGAAGGACGAATCGCTCATCGGCGTATGCGAAACAGCAAGGTCAGTAGCGCGCGCGGTCCTGCGGCGCCTTGAAGGATTCGGGCCGGCGCCGCTGCTTCGGCTCGGGCCGGTAATGCTCGTTGACGTAGGCCTGCAGCCAGTCGCGCTGCTCCGGTGCCAGCGGCACGTTCTCGACGATCTCGCCGGCGTCGAGCCAGCGGCCGGCTTCGTTGTACGACAGCGTGACCGTCATCGGCACGGGGTGGGCGTCTTCACCGGTGCCGCCGCCGTCCTCGTCCTCGGGCATGCGCCACAGCACGAACCAGCATGGCGTGGTCGAGGTCAGGTTCAGGTAATAGCCCTCGCCCTGGTCGCGGAACAGCTCGACCTCGAAGCCGGGATACAGCCAGCGCGCGCCGTGTTCGTCGTGTTCCAGGCAGACCGCGTGCGTGCCGAACTCGCCCAGGTCCGGCAGCACCGCGTCGAGCTGCCATTTCCATGGCTGCCAGCGGTTGGCCAGCGCCACCTTGCGCATCACCACCGCCATGGTGACGGCGGGACGGGCGCCGGGTGGCGGCGACTGTGGCAAGGGCGTGGTTTCGGCTTCCATGGCTGCTGGCGCGGCAAGCCGCGCGCTCAGGTGTTCTGCACGACGATGCTCGGGAACTTGCTGGTCATGTCGCGCGCCTTGTCGGCGACCTTGATCGCCACCTTGCGCGCGATGCCGCGGTACAGCTCGGCCACGGGGCTGTCCGGTTCGGCCACCACGGTGGGACGGCCCGAATCGGCCTGCTCGCGGATCTGCAGGTTCAGCGGCAGGCTGCCCAGCAGCTCCACGCCATAGTCGGCGCACATCTTCTCGCCGCCGCCCTGGCCGAAGATATGCTCGACGTGGCCGCAGTTCGGGCAGCAGTACACCGCCATGTTCTCGACGATGCCGAGGATGGGGATGCCCACCTTCTCGAACATCTTCAGGCCCTTCTTGGCGTCGAGCAGCGCGATGTCCTGCGGCGTGGTGACGATCACCGCGCCGGTGACCGGCACCTTCTGCGACAGCGTCAGCTGGATATCGCCGGTGCCCGGCGGCATGTCGACGATCAGGTAGTCGAGGTCGTGCCAGTTGGTCTGGCGCAGCAACTGCTCCAGCGCCGAGGTGACCATCGGCCCGCGCCACACCATCGGGTTGTCCTGCTCGATCAGGAAGCCGATCGAGTTGGCCTGCACGCCATGGCCCTCCAGTGGCTCCATGGTCTGGCCGTCGGCGGATTCGGGGCGGCCGTCGATGCCGAGCATCATCGGCAGGCTGGGGCCGTAGATATCGGCATCGAGCATGCCCACGCGCGCGCCCTCGGCGGCCAGCGCCAGCGCCAGGTTGACCGCGGTGGTGGACTTGCCCACCCCGCCCTTGCCCGAGGCGACGGCAATCACGTTCTTCACGCCCGGCAGCAGCTTGACGCCGCGTTGCACCGCGTGAGCGACGATCTTCATGGTCACGGCCACGCTGACGTTGGTGACGCCCGGCACTTGCCGCACCGCGGCAACCACCAGCTTGCGGATCGGGTCCAGCTGGCTCTTGGCGGGATAGCCGAGTTCGACTTCCAGCGAAACCTCGCCGCCGTCGACCCGGATGTTCCGGGCCGAGCGCGTGGACACCAGGTCCTTGCCCGTGTTGGGGTCGATGACGGTGCGCAGGGCTTCGGTGACCTGCTCAGTGCTGACGCTCAAGACAAACTCCGCTTGGTTTTTCTGACTGTGGGGGATGGCCCGTACGGCCGGCGCCATCTGCTGGACTGGCACCTAATGTATCAAAGTTTGACGTCTTCCCCTGCCTAAGGAAGGGGATTCCCACACCTGGCGATGCACGTCCGCATCGGAGAATGTTCAGCGCAGCATTGGTATCACGGTCATGCACGACACCACAGCGACTACAGGTCCACTCTCTTATTCGCAGTCCTGCGATACCTTTCGGCCGCGTCGTGCTGTCATTCGAACCGCACGCCGAACAGGACTGGGTAGAACCGCTTTCGTTCACTTCCTCAAAGGTGGCCCCGTGCGCAATCGCTTTGTAGCGGAGCTTGTCCCGGAAGGACGACCAGGATGCGTCGTAGACGCTTTTCGCCATCTTGGTCCTGGCGAGTTTCACAGCCGACACGTTGCCAACTGCGATGTAATCGAAGCGGCGGACGAGGTCGAGCGCAAGCTTGTGCTGGAAGTCGGCGCGGGAATTCGCCACCTTGACATGCAGCTTGGCGATATGCCGCTTGTGCTTTCGCGCACGCTGCGCCTTGGCCAGTCGTTCGGCAGCATGCCGGCCAAACCGGTCATTGAAAAACTTCTCGCCGGTCGAGAGCGTCGCGAAGTCCTTCAAGCCAAGGTCGATGCCGACGCCAGCTTGAATCGGGCGTGCCGGCACATCCGGAATCTCGATCACAATGTTGAGAAACCAGTTCCCGCGCGAATCCCGCGCAAAGTTTGTGCCGTCCTTGATCTTGCCTTCGGGCAACGGGCGGCTGTTGAACACGCGAAAGGTATTGCCGGCAAAGCGAAACGCCTCGCCTTCTCGTTTCAGATCGCGGCCCTTCAGGGGCACCCAGCCCAGGCACTTCCTGCCGCGGTATCGCAGATAAGTACGGCGATGCTGGCTGCGCGATTTAGCGTACTGCTCGCACGTCGCATTGACGGTGCCGGAATGGATACAGAGTTCCTTGCTGCTGCCAGTGGTCAGCACATTCAGATCGAACCCGCTCGGCCACTTCTTACCCCATTTGAGCGCGTGCTTCTGCGTGTCATTGCAGAAGTTCCAGACGAAGTTCACCGCTCGGCTCTGCCTGTTGAGCAGGCCGTTGAGCGACTTGACCCGGTAGCGGTAGACGAGAATCATGCCGCTCATTCTAACGTTGGAATGCCACCTGGCGACGCCGCTCCTTTCACTTCCCGCCATGAAAGGCTGGGAGTGAAAGTAGCGAATCTGAGGCAATGGTCAATGGGAGTCCGAGAAGAGCGGCCAACTCCCCTGTGCCAGGTGTGGGATTACAGACATTTACAAATCTCACAACCTTGCACTTGTGCGCGCGCCGCCATATCCATATTGTAGTGCGGTTGGGCGGACAGGCACCCGGGCATTGGCCATCGCGCCGGCCGCGCCGCCGCCAACGCGCACAAAGGGTTATCTGCGGTATCGCCTTGCGGTTACCATCCGCATGCGGTACCAGGAACATTACGGGAATATCAGAAGGAGAAAGCATGAAGATCAAGCTCGTCACTGTCTCGCTCGCCGCTGCCACCCTGCTGGCCGCGGGTTGCGCCACCGAACAGCAGACCCATACGGCCGTCGGTACCGGCGTAGGCGCCGCGGTGGGCGCGGGGCTTGGCAACCTGATCGGCGGCAATACCACCGGCACGCTGGTCGGCGCGGCCGTGGGCGGAGCCGTCGGCGGTGCGACCGGCTACAACTGGAATGCCATCCGCGGCAAGCTGAACAAGGACACCGCCGGCACCGGCACCCAGATCACCGAGCAGCCGGACGGCTCGCTGAAGGTGAACATCCCCAGCCAGGTGACCTTCGATACCGACAGCGCCAGCATCAAGCCGTCGTTCCGCTCCGTGCTCGACCAGGTCGCCCAGACGCTGGGCCAGCACCAGGATGTCAGTGCCAATGTCGTGGGCCATACCGACAGCACCGGCAATCCCAGCTACAACATGCAGCTGTCGCAGCGCCGGGCCCAGAGCGTGGCGAGCTACCTGGGTGACCGCGGCGTCGCACGGAACCGCCTGACGGCCGAGGGCCGGGGCCAGGCCCAGCCCGTTGCGGACAATGCCACCGAGGCTGGCCGGCAACAAAATCGCCGTGTCGAAATTTTTTTGAAACCAATTCAAGGGTGACCCAGTCATAGAAACAGGTACCGCTTGCCACCGTTGCTGGCTCGCGATGGGTGGCTGACCTCCCGGGCGGTACCTGATTTCTCCTCCTTTTCCGTTGTGGAAAGCTGCGCCGGCACTGACCGGCGCTTTTTTTTGGCCGTTTGCAGGGAATGGCCTGTGCCATTTCAGCGGATTCCGCCATGCGGAACCGGCGCATCCGCGGCACTACGTTGCTAAAATAGCCCCTCCCCGGCACGCGTCCGCCTCGCGCGCAGCGCCGTCGCCACTGATATTCCCCGCCCCTGACCGGCTCTTCGTCTATGACCGCACGTCGCATCCTCGTCACATCCGCCCTGCCTTATGCCAACGGCCAGATCCATATCGGCCACCTGGTGGAATACATCCAGACCGATATCTGGGTGCGTTTCCAGCGCATGATGGGCAACGAGGTCTACTACGTCGGCGCCGACGACACGCACGGCACCCCGGTGATGCTGCGCGCCGAGAAGGAAGGCATCACCCCCAAGCAGCTGATCGACCGCGTCTGGACCGAGCACAAGCGCGATTTCGACAGCTTCCTGGTGTCATTCGACAACTACTACAGCACCGACGCGGATGAAAACCGCGAGCTGTGCGAGAAGATTTACCTGGCCCTGAAGGCCGAGGACCTGATCGCCGAGCGCGATGTCGAGCAGTTCTTCGACCCCGTCAAGAACATGTTCCTGCCGGACCGCTTCATCAAGGGCGAATGCCCCAAGTGCGGGGCCAAGGACCAGTACGGCGACTCGTGTGAGGTTTGCGGCACTACCTATGTGCCGACCGACCTGAAGAACCCTTACTCGGTGGTCTCGGGCGCCACGCCGGTGCGCAAGTCGTCGACGCACTTCTTCTTCAAGCTGTCCGATCCGCGCTGCGAGACCTTCCTGCGCGAATGGGTGGCCGACCTGGCGCAGCCCGAGGCCGCCAACAAGATGCAGGAATGGCTGGGCGGCGAAGGCGAGGCCTCGACCCTGTCGGACTGGGACATCTCGCGCGATGCGCCCTACTTCGGCTTCGAGATCCCCGGCGCTCCCGGCAAGTATTTCTATGTGTGGCTGGACGCGCCGATCGGTTACTACGCCAGCTTCAGGAACCTGGCGCAGCAGCGCGGCATCGACTTCGACGCCTGGGTCGGCCCGCACTCCACCGCCGAGCAGTACCACTTCATCGGCAAGGACATCCTGTACTTTCACACGCTGTTCTGGCCGGCAATGCTGCGCTTCTCGGGCTACCGCACGCCGACCAATGTGTTCGCACACGGCTTCCTGACGGTGGACGGCGCCAAGATGAGCAAGTCGCGCGGCACCTTCATCACCGCGCAGAGCTACATCGACACCGGCATGAACCCGGAATGGCTGCGCTACTACTTCGCCGCCAAGCTCAATGCGAGCATGGAAGACCTGGACCTGAACCTGGACGACTTCATCGCCCGGGTCAACAGCGACCTGATCGGCAAGTACGTGAATATCGCCAGCCGCGCGGCTGGCTTCCTGGTCAAGCGCTTCGAAGGCAAGGTCGACGAGGCCGCGCTGGCGCACCCGCTGCTGGAGCAGCTGCGCCAGGCCGCGCCGCAGATCGCGCAGCTGTATGAAGCACGCGAGTACAGCAAGGCGCTGCGCCAGGTGATGGAACTGACCGACACGGTCAACGCCTTCGTCGACACCGAGAAGCCGTGGGAACTGGCCAAGGACGAAAGCAAGCGCGCCGCGCTGCACGCCGCCTGCTCGGTGTCGCTGGAAGCCTTCCGCCTGCTGACGGTGTACCTGAAGCCGGTGGTGCCGAACGTGGCCGCCGGCGTCGAACGCTTCCTGAACGTCGAGCCGCTTGACTGGCGCGCCATCGACAAGCAGCTGTCCGCGGCCAACCCGGTGCAGGCCTACCAGCACCTGATGACGCGCGTCGATGCCAAGCAGGTCGACGCACTGCTGGCGGCCAACCGCGAATCGCTGCAGGCCACGGCGGCGCCCGCTGCCGCGGCAGCGTCGATCGAGCCGGTGGCCGAGACCATCACCATCGACGATTTCGCCAAGGTGGACCTGCGCGTGGCCAGGATTGTGGAATGCCAGAAGGTCGAAGGCTCGAACAAGCTGCTGCAGCTGACGCTGGACCTGGGCGAAGGCAAGACCCGCAACGTGTTCTCGGGCATCCAGTCGGCCTACGCGCCCGAGCAGCTGGTCGGCAAGCTGACCGTGGTGGTGGCCAACCTGGCACCGCGCAAGATGAAGTTCGGGATGTCCGAGGGCATGGTGCTGGCGGCATCGGCGGCTGATGAGAAGGCCGCGCCGGGCCTGTACATCCTGGAGCCGCACAGCGGAGCGGTGCCGGGCATGCGGATTCGCTGAAGCGGATCGCGCGCAGGAAGCGGCGGCGGCCTTCGGGCGGCCGCTTTTTTTTTTGCACCGAGGTGGTGTCAGCCGCCCTGCATCTTCGACGGATCGTCGCTGCGCGAAGTCGTCGTCACGGTGCCATCGCTGTTGAAATGCACATTGAAGAAGGCCTTGTCGGTCGAGGTCTCCATCCAGCGGTAGCCCCACACTTCTTCCTTCTTCAGCGCGAAGGCCTCGACCTTGGTCGGCTTGCCCAGCAGGCGGCGGATATCGTCCTTGCTCATGCCGGCGCGCACGCGCGCGAAATTCTCCGGCGTCAGCACCTGCTCGATGCGCGCGACCTTGCCGTCCGCGCCGATGGTGACCATCCACGTGGTGGTGCCCTCGGGGCCGCGCGGGTATTCCAGCCGGCGGCCGCCGTCTGCCTCTTCCCAGACGATCTCGGGCTTGCCGGCCTGGCGCCGCAGCTCTTCCTCGGTGGACTGGCCGGGCACGATGCCCTTGAACAGCTGGCTGTCGGGCTTGATCGCGTTCCAGGTGTTGCGCGCGGTTTCGCCCGCCTTGTTCATCGCTTCATCGACCTTGCGCTGGTCGCAGCCGAACAGCGCAAGCACAGAGGCAATCAGTCCCATGGCGGCAAGGCGTCGCGGCGACGCGTAGTTGGCGGGGCGTAGGTGGGTGGCGCTTGCTTCAGCGGCGCACGGGCTCGGCAATGACTGCCGAAGCGGCCGCGGCCGCGCTTTCCGGATCGAGTATCTGGCCGTCATCCTGGCTCCTGCTGGTGCCGCGGCGGTTCGAGGCGCCCGAGAACAGGATCGCCCAGCTGTCGAAGCGGCGGTTGAACAAGACCGACAATCCGTTGATGGAGCCGCCCTTGGCAATCAGCGACCAGCGCCGCGAGAACTGCCAGGTCAGCTTCACCACGTTCGAGGCCGAGGTCAGGCTCTGTTCGTAGCCCACCGCGATCTGGTCGGTAATGGCCTTGCCCATGCTGACCACCTGCTGGTCGTTCAGGCCCGCGGTGCTGGGCCCGATCGAGAATTCGTCGATGCCGAAATGCGAGACGATGCCCTTGCCCGCCTTGCCGCCTATCATGCCAAGCGCCGCCCCACCCAGCGCGGCGCCGCCAAGCGCCCGCTGCTGGCCCGCGCCGGCGCTTTCGGCGCCGTAGCCGAACATCAGCCACGACAGCTTGTCTTCGTCGGGCACGTTGGGCTCCGACACCAGCCGCACGCGCGGCAGCCGCACCGTGCCGGTCACCTCGACGCCCGCCTCCACTTCCTGGTTGCGGCGCATGGCGCGGATGTTCATGTTCGGGTTGTCGATCGGGCCGTTGAAGTTGATGATACCGCGCTCGATGTCCAGCTTGCGGCCGAAGGCCTCGTAGGTGCCATCCGTCACGCGCACCGTGCCGATGGCCTTCAGCGGCACCAGCGGTTCGCTCTTGACCCCGAGCTGGCCGGCCAGCAGCAGGTCGGCGCCCGCGCCGCGGAAGCGGAAGTCGTTGCCCAGGTCGACGGTCAGGTCGATCACCGGGCTGAACTTGCTCGCCGGCTTGGTCTCGGGCACCACCGGCGTCGCGGCGGTCTTGACCGCGCGCTGGTCCTTGCGGCGGATCACCACCACGTCGTCGCCCAGCACCGGCGCGCCGGCCTTGGGCAGGTCGAACAGGCCGCGGTCGACGCGGAACTTGCCGCGGATCACGACCTGCTTGTTTTCGTTGGCGATGCTGGCATCGCCCGACACCACCAGCGTGCGTTCCGGGCTGGCGAACAGCTGCAGCTTGTCGGCGACGATCTTGCCGGTCAGGTTGGGATCGGCCTCCCCCAGCTTGACGTTGCCGGTGGCGGTGATCTTGCCGTCGCCGCCGTGGAACTCGACGTGCTTCAGTTCCACCGTGTTCTGGTCCAGCGCCACGCGCACGGTGCCGTCGGTCAGGCGCAGGCCGATGTCATACAGCGTGACGGCGAGATTGTCGCCATCGATGGTGCCGGCCAGCAGCGGCGCGCCGACCGTGCCGCCCAGCCGCAGCGCCGCGGCCAGGCGCCCGTCGAAGGCATACTGCGGCCCGGTCAGCGCCTCGAGCGACTTCAGGCGCGGCACATCGACCGTGACGGTGCCCGCCAGCGTCGATGCCGGCCCCACCGTCTGCAGGCCCTGTTCCTGCACCAGCCCGGCCGAGGCATCGACCACCACCTTGCCGATGCGCCCCGACACCATGCCGCCGCGCAGCGCGATGCGGTTGCCGCCCGCCTCGGCGCGCAGGCTGGTTTCGCCCAGGCCCATGGTGGTAAAGCCGCGGCCGGCATTGACCGACAGGTCGCCGCTGCGCCGGCGTACTTCGGCAAACCCGCTCGCGGTCTCGGCCAGCGCCAGGTTCCAGCGGCCGTCGATGACCAGGTCGGAGCGCACCGGCGGTTTCTCGCCGGTGATGGTTTCCATCAGTTCGAGCACGTGGCCGACCTGCAGGCCGTTCAGCGTGCCCTGGCTGCGGATGCGGCCATGGTCCCAGTCGAAGCTGTCGATGGCGAGCGTGGCGTTGTCCATCAGCAGCCGCGTGGCGCCCAGGCGCACGCGCTGGTCGGCGACCAGCAGCTGTGTCGGCGCGGCCAGCCGCAGGTTGACGGTGCTGCGCTCTTCCAGCGTGCGGATGGTGCCGTTCCAGCCCTCCTTGCCTTTCCATGCGCCCTGCCCCGCCAGCGCCAGCTGCAGCGGCCGGCGGTTCAGGGTGCCGGCGGCCTTGACGTCGAAGGCGTGGTTTGCCTGGGTGCCGTTGAGGGTCGCGTCGAGCGTGCTGAGGCTGGCCTGCGGCCCGCGGTAGTCGCGCGCGGCCAGCTGCACCGACAGCGGTCCGTCCAGCCCGCCACGCACCTCGGCGCGGCCGCTGGCGCTGGCCACCTTGTGCGGTCCCACTTCCAGTGCCTGCGCGTTGTAGTCGGCCACCACCTCGGGCTTCTTCAGCGTGCCGGTGATGGTGGCATCGAGCTTGAGCTTGCCGGCCACGCCGAACTTGAGCCGCGCCAGCTGCGGCGCGTCGACCGCCAGCCTGAGCTGGTCGCCGCGCGCGCCGAAGCTGCCGCGCAGGTTGGCCTGGTTGCCGGCCATATTGAGCGCCGCTTCGCTTGGCAGCAGCCGCTCGCCGGCGAGCCGCACCTTGCCGCCGCCGGTCATCGGCAGGCCGGCGTATTCGCTCTCGTGCACGGCAAAATCCAGCGCCACGCCAAGCACCGGGGCAATCTCGCCGCTGGCGCTGAAGTCAGCGTTGATGCGGCCCGCGGCCACCTTGGCCAGCCGCGACGGATCGAACGACGCCAGCTTGCCCTTGAAGCTGAACGGCTGCCTGTCCTTCAGGCCGAGCTTGCCTTCCGCGCTCAGCACGCCGGGGCCGACGGTCGCGCGCAGCGCGCCCAGCGTGACGGTGTCGGCGTCCATGCTGGCGTCGGCGAACAGCTTGAGCGCAGCGCCGGACAGGTCCAGCGCCACGCTCTGCCGGCCGGGCTCCATGCGCAGCACCACCGGGCCGGACAGGCTGGCGCTGGTGAGCGAGCCATGCAGCGCCGCGGGGTCGAGCCGGTGCACGTCAAGGTCGAAGCCGCCGCGCCCATCGCGCAGCGAGCCGCCGCCGGTGATTTCGGCCTTGCCGGTCAGCGCCACGCGCAGGTTGCTGATGGCCTGCGCCATTTCGCTCAGTTCGACGTGGGCGCGCACCGAATGCACGGGCAGGCGCTCCTTGTCGAGCAGGCCGGCTTCAAGGTTGCGGATCTCGATGTCGCCTGCGACGGCAAGCGGCGCGGGCGGCGGCACCGCGGCGGGTGCGGATGCGGAGGGTGCGGATGCGGCAGGCGGCGCCGGGGTCGCCGCCGCGCCATCCACCGGCCGCAGCTCGGCATGCACCGTCAGGTCGGCCTGCGGCGCGGTGGGGCTGAACAGCCGCGGGTTGATGCGCTCGCCATCGACCAGCAGGTTTGTAAACGGCACCTTGCCGAACGGCGTCAGGTCGGCGCCGGCGCGCGCATGGATGCGGTCGCCGTTGGCCTGCAGCTCGGCGCGCAAGGCTTCGAGCGTGCCCCTGGCGGTGGCGTTGACGGCAAAGGACTCCTTCTGCCAGCTCGCCTCCAGCAGCGCCTCGGCGCTGAGCGGGAATGGCGCGCGTGCGCCGATCTGGGCGTTGGTTGCAAGCTTGCCGTACGGCGTCTCCAGCTTGTCCACGCTGACGCGGTGGTGCTGGCCGTCGCTGTGCAGCGCGCCGGACAGGTTGGCGAACACCATCGGCTCGGCGGCGGGTGACGTGCCCTGCAGCAGCGCCAGCCGCTCCAGGGTCAGCGCGTCGACGTCGATCGCCAGCGGCAGTTCCAGCGACTTCGGCATCTGCGCCGGCTCGGTGCTCGGCTCTGACGGGCCCAGCCGGACCTCGGCCTTGCCGATGCGCAGGTAGTCCAAGTGCAGGCGGCGCGGCTGCCAGGTCATGGCCCAGCTGCCATCGACGCGGTCCACCGTCACGCGGGTCTGGCCGCTGGCAAAGACCACGTCGCGCAGCCGCAGGCCATGCGCCACCGTGCCGCCTTCGAGCCGGCCGCTGAGCATGCCGGCCGACAGCCGAGTCGCCAGCGTCCACAGGTGGCGCGTGCCGGCCTCGGTGCCCAGTGCCGCCACGCCCGCGCCGACCAGCGCCACCACCAGCAACACCAGCACGCCGACCAGCCAGGCGAGCGCGCGCCATACGCGCCGGCGCTTGCGCGGTGCGGGCGGGTTCGGCTCAGTGGGCGTGCCCTCGCCGGGCACGTCGGGCAGGTCGTGGGCGCTCATGCCGGCATCCCAGGCGCGCGGGCGGCCATCAGAACGCCACCCCCAGCGAGATATGCGGCCGGAACTGCTGTTCCTGGATGCCGTAGCCGACGTCCAGCTGCAGCGGGCCCACCGGCGTGCGCCAGCGCACGCCGACGCCCACGCCGTTGTAGATCGTCACGCCGCGCAGGTTGTCGGCGGCCGTGCCCAGGTCCCAGAACACCGCCACGCCCCAGTCCGGCTTGAACCAGTACTGGTACTCCAGGCTACCGGTGCCGAGATACTTGGCCGGCAGGATGCTGGAGCCGCTGGGGGTGCCGATCGACTGGTAGGTGTAGCCGCGGATCGAATCGGTGCCGCCGGCGCGGAAGCGCAGCGTTGCCGGGATCTGGCTCGAACTGTCGCCGGTCAGGTCGGCGCCCAGTTCCAGCCGCGCCACCACCAGGTCGCGCTTGCCCACCGGGATGTACTGGCGGATACGGCCATACAGGCGCAGGAAGGTGGCATCGCTGAGGAAACCCCGCGCGGCCACGCCGACCTGGGTGCTGATCACGTTGCCGCGGCGCGGGAACACCGGGTTGTCGACATCGCGCCGGGTCCAGGCGAAGGCCGGCACCAGCGCCTTGCTGATCTGGGCCGCCTGGCCCTCGGGCAGCAGCTTGTCATAGTAGAAGTCGAGCGACGTGGTGACGTCGTACTTCTCGCGCGAGCGCGAGCGCTTCAGGCCCGCGCGCAGGCTGGTGGTATCGGTGTTCTCGAGATCGATGGTGCGCTCGTAGCTGCTGTACACGCTGTTGCGGTAGGCGCCGCGGGACGGCGGCATCGCCGCCTCGGCGAACAGGTAGGACCGCTTCTGTTCGATCCGCGCTTGCGAGTCGAAGGTCCAGGCGCGGTTGAACAGGTTGTAGTAGGAATAGCGCCCTTCCACCTGTGCGCCGGTATCGGTGGTAAAGCCGACGCCGCTGTTGAGCCGGTGCACCGGGTATTCGCGCACGCGCACCGACACCGGCGCGGTGACCACGCCGTCGGGCGCCTTGTCGGCATCCGGCGGCGGCTCCAGGTCGACCTGGACGTTGGAGAAATACGGCTGGTTCTGGATCGCGCGCTGCAGCTCGAGCAGCCGCTCGACGCGGTACGGCTCGCCCTCGCTGAGCGGGTTGACGTTGTAGACGATCTCTTCCGGGTAACGGCGGTTGCCGCGGACCTTGAGCGGCCCCAGCAGGTAGGCCGGCCCGCTGGCGTAGTGCGCGGACAGGTCGGCGCGCAGCTCGTCGGGCTCCACCCGCGCCTGCGACGCTGCCAGCCGCGCACCGTAGTAGTTGTGGCTCTGCAGCGTCATCAGCGCGTCTTCCTTGGCCTTGTCCCAGTCGGCCTGGCGGAACGGGTCGCCCGCCGGCAGGCCCCACTTGGCCTGCATCTCGGCCACCTGCTCGGGCGAGCGCGTCGCCGCCGGGCCGGTCACCTGGACATCGACATTGCGGATCAGCGTGCGCGCGCCAGGGTCGACCGTGACGTGGACCACGCGCTTGTCGCCCTCGCCCTCCACGCGGGTGGTGGTGGTCGGATCGAAATAGCCTTCGGTCGAGGTGAACTGGCGCACCTGCTCGCCCACGGTCTCGACCATGTAGTCGAACTGGTCCTGCGACAGGTCGGTGCGGTCCTTGTAGCGCGACAGGTCCAGGTGCTCTTCGAGCATCTCCTTGATCGGCTTGGGGGCTTCGACCTCGACCTTGTAGGCGCCGAGCGCGGCACCGGCCGGCAGCGGCATCATCAGCAGCGCGGCGAGCGCGAACGCGGCCGCGCGCGCCCGCCAGGGCAGCGGCGCGGGATGTGCCGTATCCGTCCCCCCGGTGCGGTCGATCGTCATCCGTTGAAGTCGCCGGGCGCCCCGGACGCGGTGTCAGCAGGTTTAGCGGTGATAGCGGTGTCTCGCGGCATCGCCGTTTGTCCACACATACGAAGTCGGTATTTGACCACACACCGCGCTGCGTCCGGAATCTTCCTACCCCCGGAAAGCAGGCCGGGGGCCAAATGCGACCCCGCGCCGGGCCGATACTGTAAAATCCTGCCCCACTGCATCCATTACACGCCCCAAGCGGCGCATACGGTTTCACCATGGCCATGTACGAATCCGAGATCACCCAGTTCCTGAAGCAGCTCAAGCAAGAGCGCCCGACGCTCGAAGCCGAGCAGCGCGACGGCCGCGCCCTGCTGTGGGACAAGGCGCCGATCGACCTGGAAGAGCGCGCCCGCGCCCAGGCGTCGCGCGTGGCCCAGAAGCCATACGTCTACTCCCAGGACAACTGATCCCCGCCAGCGCGCCCTGCCACCGGCGATGAGCACAGCCGACCAGGACAAGCTGCCGCTGCCCGCCGCGGTCGCCGGCGCTGCCGACAACCTTGCCGGGCCCGCGGGTCCCGCCGACATGGTCGACGGGATGGCGTTCGCGCGCCTGTACGGCGAGCCGCTGTTCAAGCTGCCGCAGGACCTATACATCCCGCCCGATGCGCTCGAAATCTTCCTGGAAGCGTTCGAAGGCCCGCTGGACCTGCTGCTGTACCTGATCCGCAAGCAGAACTTCAACGTCCTCGACATCCCGATGTCGCAGGTCACGCGACAGTACCTGTCGTATATCGAGCAGATCCGCAAGACCAACCTGGAGCTGGCGGCGGAATACCTGCTGATGGCGGCCATGCTGATCGAGATCAAGTCGCGCATGCTGCTGCCGGTCAAGAAGGCCGACAGCGACGAAGACGCCGAGGACCCGCGCGCCGAACTGGTGCGCCGCCTGCTGGAGTACGAGCAGATGAAGCTGGCCGCGCAGCGCCTGGACACGGTGCCGCAGCTTGGCCGCGACTTCCTGCGCTCGCAGGTCTATATCGAGCAGAGCCTGGCGCCGCGCTTCCCCGAAGTCGAGACCATCGACCTGCAGGCCGCCTGGGCCGACGTGCTCAAGCGCGCCAAGCTGAACCAGCACCACAAGATCTCGCGCGAGGAGCTATCGGTGCGCGAGCACATGAGCCAGATCCTGCGCCGGCTGCAGCATGCGCGCTTCATGGAGTTCTCGGAACTGTTCGAGGACGCGATCCGCTCGGGCAAGGGCGTGCCGGTGGTGGTGGTCAACTTTATCGCCATGCTGGAGCTGTCGCGCGAGTCGCTGGTCGAGATCACCCAGGCCGAGCCGTTCGCGCCAATTTATGTGCGATTGGCGTACAGCCCTTCCTGACCCACCCTTGCGGCAGGGTCCGCCCCCGTCCCACTTGATCTACAATCCGCCGACAGCCGGCACAATAGGCCCAAAAAGCGCCAGGAAGGCAAAACGCCCCGAAGGCCCGGCATGTCACGGCGCCGCCCCCCGGAGACCGGCGCCACGGGTCACACCCTCACGACAGCACACCTAGCCAGATGAAAGTCATTTCCTCCATCCAAGAGCTGCGGGACCAGCTGCGCGGCCAGAACCGCGCTGCCTTCGTCCCCACCATGGGCAACCTGCACGAAGGCCACCTGTCGCTGATGCGCCTGGCGCGGCAGCACGGCGACCCGGTGGTGGCGTCGATTTTCGTGAACCGCCTGCAGTTCGGCCCCAACGAGGATTTCGACAAGTATCCGCGCACGCTGCAGGACGATATCGAGAAGCTGCAGAAGGAAGGCGTCTATGTGCTGTTTGCGCCCTCCGAGCGCGATATGTACCCGGTGCCGCAGGAATACCGCGTCGAGCCGCCGCACGACCTGGGCGACATCCTGGAAGGCGAGTTCCGCCCCGGCTTCTTCAAGGGCGTATGCACGGTGGTGATGAAGCTGTTCTCGTGCGCGCAGCCGCGCGTGGCGGTGTTCGGCAAGAAGGATTACCAGCAGCTGATGATCGTGCGCCGCATGGTGCAGCAATTCGCGCTGCCGATCGACATCATCCCGGCCGAGACCATTCGCGACGAAGACGGCCTGGCGCTGTCGTCGCGCAACCGCTACCTGAGCCCGGACGAGCGCGCCGAGGCGCCGGTGCTGTACCGCACGCTGCATGAGGTGCGCGACACGGTGCTGGGCAGCGACCGCGCCGGCGCCGACCTGCTGGCGGTGGAGGCCAATGCCGTGGCAGCGCTGGCCAAGCGCGGCTGGAAGCCGGACTACGTGTCGATCCGCAAGCGCAGCAACCTGCAGGCGCCGACGCACGAGGAATTTGTTGCCGGCGAGCCGCTCGTGGTACTGACCGCAGCCAAGCTGGGCGCGACCCGCCTGATCGACAACCTGGAAATCTGAGCGCGGGCGCGGGTTAGCGGGTTTCGCAAAAAAAGCAGGCCGCCGGCCTAGGCCGCCGGCCTGCTTTTTTCATGCCCGGCGCATGGCTGAGCGCTGCGCCGTCTTCACGACATGGCGGCGGTGCCCGCGCCGCCGCTTCCACCAGATCAGCACGCCGGTCAGGGCAAAGGCCAGTGGCGCCAGCCCGAACAGCGTGATGAAGATCCGCCCCGGCAGGCCGAACGCCTCGCCGGTATGCAGCGGGAACAGCCAGTTCAGCAGCGTGTCGCCGGCGGGCGCGTCGTGCGGGTCCTTCGCGCCCAGCCGCGTCCCGGTCCAGGCGTCGAGCCAGAGCCGGGTCGCGCCGCTGTCCTTGCGCACCTCGTCCGGCTGGCGCAGCCGCACTTCGAAGGCGTCGCCCGGCTTGCGCGGGAAGCTGATGCGGGTGATGCGCGCGTCGGGATACTGGGACTGCGCCGCCGCCATGATCTGGCCTGCGTCGAGCGGGCGGGCATCGGGCGCATGCGGGGCCGAGACATGCTTGGCCGGCGGTGTCACCGTCATCACCCCCGCCACGATCGGCGTCACCCATTTCGGCAGGTTCAGGTACCAGCCCGAAAAGGCAAGGATGGCCAGCACCGGCGCCGCCAGGATGCCGCCGGCCCGGTGCAGCGAATAGTTGAAGCGCGGCCACGAGCCGCCATGGCTGATCCGGAACGCCTGCGCCCATGCGCGCAGTTTCGTCTTGGGCCACCACACCGCCACGCCCACCAGCGTGGTCAGCAGCAACAGCATGCCCGCCACGCCGGTGATGGTCTTGCCGGTCTCGCCGCTGAGCAGGTAACGGTGCAGGTGGAACAGCGTGGGCAGCAGCAGCCGGCGCGAGACGCCGGGCTCGCCCCACACGCGCTCGCCCTTCACCGCCAGCGTCACCGGATCGACCATCACCTGCCGCGAGCGGCCCGGTACCACGCCCTCCGGCCCCTTGACCGGATACCAGGCGATGAAGACGCCTTCGTCGTGGGTCGGCAGCATCAGCAGGTTGGGCCGGCCATACGGCGGCGCGGCCAGGCGCTCGGTCACGGCCTGGACGGTAGCCGGCGTAACGATTCCACTGGCGGGCGCCGACGCAACCAGCAGGTCCGGGTTGAGCCAGGCATCGAGCTCATCGCGCCACGCGATGGCCATGCCGGTCAGGCCCAACACGACAAAAAGCAGGCCGAGGCTCAGCCCGATATAGAGATGCAGCTTGACGAGGACGACGCGCAGGCGGCCGGTGACCATGGCTTGTGTTGTGTATTTGAGACGCTGCAGCGTGCTCGATATGACCCGAAAGCCATATCGCGACGGAATGCAAATGCGAAAGATTCGCGATTCTAACAGGGAGAAGTTGCGCGGAGACGGCACGATCCGCGCAATGGCGGATCCGCAACGACTGCTCAGCGTTGCAGCGGCGCGAACATTGCCCCCAGGTCGAGGTGCGCCGCCAGGGTGTCGGCAAGCCGCTCGATCGACCCTTCGCGCAGCGCATCGAGGTCCACTGCCTGCGCGCCATCCAGTCCTGCCCAGTGCAGCAGCGCCTGGCAGCCGGCCGGATCGTCGAACAGGCCGTGGACATAAGTCGCCATGACCTGGCCATCGGCCGAGCAGGCGCCGTCGGGGCGCATGGTGCCGTCGCCGCGGTCGAGCCACAGCGCGGGCCGCTCCAGCCCGGCGCCGGTGGTAACGCCCAGATGGATCTCGTAGCCCCGCACTGGCGCGTCCGCATCCGCCAGCCGCCCGCTGACCTGGCGCAGCTGCTTCTCGGCGGCGAGCGTGGTCTCGTAGTCGAGCCAGCCCAGGCCCGCGCTGCTGCCGGCAGGGCCTTCGCGGCCGTCGGGGTCATGCACTTGCCGGCCCAGCATCTGCATGCCGCCGCAGATGCCGACCAGCTTGCCGCCGTAGCGCAGGTGCCGCTGCAGCGCCGCCTCCCAGCCGTTGGCGCGCAGGAACGCCAGGTCGGCACGCACGCTCTTGCTGCCGGGTAGCACCACCAGGTCGGCAGGCGGGACCGGCATGCCGGGCCCGATGAACTGCAGGTCTACCTGCGGATGGGCGCGCAGCGCGTCGAAGTCGGTATGGTTGGCGATGCGCGGCAGCACCGGCACGATCACGCGCAGCCGCTGCGCCCCGGACCTGGTGGCCTGGGTGCCGATGATGGCGTCCTCCGCATCCAGGTGCAGGCCGTGCAGGTACGGCAGCACGCCGAACACTGGCTTGCCGGTGCGTGCGGTGAGCCAGTCGAGACCCGGCTCGAGCAGGCTGATATCGCCGCGGAAGCGGTTGATGAGGAAGCCGGTCACGCGCGCGCGTTCGCTGTCAGACAGGCAATCGAGCGTGCCGACCAGGTGCGCGAACACGCCGCCGCGATCGATATCGGCGACCAGCACCACCGGGCAATCGACCCGCTCGGCGAAGCCCATGTTGGCGATATCGCGCTCGCGCAGGTTGATCTCGGCGGGGCTGCCGGCGCCTTCCACCAGCACCACGTCATAGGCCTGTTCCAGCCGCGCGTGCGAGGCGAGCACCGCCTTCATCGCCTCGGGCTTGTAGGCGTGGTAGGCGCGGGCATCGAGGTCGAGCCGCGCGCGGCCATGGATGATCACCTGCGCGCCGGTGTCGCTGCTGGGCTTGAGCAGCACCGGGTTCATGTCGGTATGGGGCGCCAGCCGCGCGGCCTGCGCCTGCAGCGCCTGCGCGCGGCCGATTTCGCCGCCGTCCGCGGTCACCGCGCTGTTCAGCGCCATGTTCTGCGGCTTGAACGGCGCCACGCGCGTGCCGGCGCGCGCCAGCACGCGGCACAGCCCCGCGACCACGGTGCTCTTGCCGGCATCGGAGGTGGTGCCCTGGACCATCAGCGTGCCGCGCAGGGCACCCGGCGGCAAGGAAAGCGGGGAATCGGTATACATCGGCGGATTATCGCATCGGCCTTCATGCGATGGCGGGATGCGAGGGTCGGATGCGGCGGCTACAATACGCGGATGGAAACCCCGGCCATCGCCCCTGAACCCGCTACCGCCAGTGCGGAGAAGCCGCTTGCGGCCGGCACATCCGGCGCGCGGCAGCTGACGCTGGTGCTGGGCGGCGCGCGCTCCGGCAAGAGCCACTACGCCGAACAGCTGGCGAGCGACCACGCCGGCATCACCGGCGGGCCGGTCACGTATATCGCCACCGCGCGCCAGGATCCCGCACGGGCCGACCAGGAACTCGAAGTCCGCATCGCGCTGCACCGCGCCCGCCGTCCCGTCGACTGGCGCCTGGTGGAAGAGCCGGTGCGGCTGGCCGATGCGCTCTATGCCAATGCGCGCCACGACGGCTGCATCCTGGTGGACTGCATGACGCTGTGGATGAACAACCTGCTCTTCCCCGACGGCCGCAGCTATCCCGATCATGGCGTGATCACGCCGCCCGATGCCTTCACCGAAGAGATCGAGTCGCTGCTGACCGCGCTGCCCACGCTGCCCGGCCACGTGATACTGGTCTCCAACGAGATCGGCTTCGGCGTGGTGCCGATGGGCGCGATCACCCGCTTCTACGTCGATGAACTGGGACGCCTGAACCAGAAGCTGGCCGCCGCCGCGGACCGCGTGCGGCTGCTGGTGGCGGGCATCCCGGTCCCGGTCAAGGGCGCCGATCCCGCATGCTGATGCAGGCCTGGCCGGCTTGCGTGGCCGCGGCGCTGGCCGGCGTTCTGCTTGACCGGTGGCTGGGCGAGCCGCGCCGCTTCCATCCGCTGGTCGGCTTTGGCCGCCTCGCTTCAGCCCTCGAACGACGCTGCAACGATCCCCAACGCCGCGGCGCGCCATGGCGGCAGCGCCTGGCGGGCCTTGCCGGCTGGTGCGTGCTGGTGCTGGCGCCGGCTGCGCTCGCATGGTGGCTGGTCGATGCGGCGGCACGCTGGCATTCGCTCGCGGCACTGGTGCTGCATGCCATCGCGCTGTACGCCGCGCTCGGCGCGCGCAGCCTGCACCAGCATATCGCCCCGATTGCCGGCGCCCTCGCTGCGTCCGACCTGCCAGCCGCACGGACGCTCACCGCACGCATCGTCTCGCGCGATACCGCCGATGCCGATGCCGAAGCGCTGGCGCGCGCCGCCTGCGAATCGGCGCTGGAGAACGGCAACGACGCGGTCTTCGGCGCGCTGTTCTGGTTCCTGCTTGGCGGCGCGCCCGCGGTGATCGTGTTCCGGCTGGCCAATACCCTCGATGCGATGTGGGGCTACCGCACGCCGCGGCTGCAATATTTCGGCTGGGCGGCGGCGCGCCTCGACGATGCGCTCAACCTGCTTCCCGCGCGGCTGACCGCGCTGTCGTACGCGCTGCTGGGCGCCACCACACAGGCGCTGCGCTGCTGGCGCACGCAGGCGCCGGCATGGTCCAGCCCCAATGCCGGACCGGTGATGGCGGCGGGCGCCGGCGCGGTCGGCGTGCAGCTTGGCGGACCGGCGCGCTATCACGGCGAGCTGGAACAACGTCCGCCGCTGGGTGCCGGCAGCGCACCGCAGGCCGAGCACGTGATGGCGTGCCTGCGGCTGGTGCAACGTACCTTGTGGCTGTGGCTGGCGCTTGCGGGCGCCAGCGCGCTGGCCGTTCTTGCCGTGTCCGCACCGACGTGAGCCCTGCCCTTCCCCCGATCCGCCATGGCGGCAACCTGCTGGCCGCGGTACGCCGCTACGGCCGTGCCGAAGCCGACTGGCTCGACTTGTCCACCGGCATCCATCCCGACGGCTACCCCGTGCCGGCGCTGCCCGCTTCCGCGTGGCAGCGGCTGCCGCAGGACGGGGATGGGCTTGCCGAGCTGGCCGCACACGCCTTCGGCGCGCCGCAGGCGTTGCCGGTGGCCGGCTCGCAGGCCGCGATCCGCACGCTGCCAGGCCTGCTGCGGCCGGGGCGCGTCGGCATTGCCGCGCTCGGCTACAGCGAGTACGCGCCCGCGTTCGCCGCAGCCGGACATACAGTGGTGCTGCTGGACGAAGCGGACTTCACTCGCGCGGACCTTGCCGATACGCTCGACCATCTGGTCGTCGTCAATCCCAACAACCCCACCGCCCGGCTGCTGCCGGCGGCAATGCTGCTCCATTGGCATGCCGCGCTGGCACGTCGCGGCGGCACGCTGCTGGTCGATGAAGCCTTCATCGATTGCCTGCCCGCGGCATCGGTCGCCGCCCACAGCGGCACTGAAGGATTGGTAGTGCTGCGCTCGGTCGGCAAGTTCTACGGTCTCGCCGGTATCCGCTGCGGCTTCGTGCTGGCGCGCCGGCCGTTGCTCGATGCGCTTCATGAGCGGCTGGGCCACTGGACCGTCTCGGGGCCGGCGCGCGCCGTCGCCCGGCATGCGCTGGCGGACCGCCAGTGGCAGGAAGCCAACCGTGCGCAACTGGGCCTGTCCGGCGCGCGGCTCGGCACGCTGCTGGCGCGCCACGGACTGACCGCTGTCGTGCACCCGTTGTTTTGCTGGGTACCGCATGCCGAGGCGCTGGCGCTGCACGAAGCGCTGGCGCGCCATGGCGTCTGGACCCGATATTTCGACGCCGCAGGCGGCTGCCTGCCGAGCCTGCGCCTGGGCCTGCCGCCCGACCGGCCGGCCTGCTGGCAGCGGCTCGATGCCGCGCTGGCCGCGGTGACCGCCTGAAACCTCGCCATGTACGCATTGAAATTCGCCATTGCCCCGATGCTGGCCGCCACCGCCCTGCTTGCCGCACCCGCGGCGCAGGCCGCCGTATCGGTGGTCGACGATGCCGGCCAGACCATCACGCTGGCGCAGCCGGCACGCCGCGTGATCTCGCTGGCGCCGCACGTGACCGAGATGATCTTTGCCGCCGGCGGCGGCGACCGCATCGTCGGCACGGTCCACTACAGCGACTACCCGCCACAGGCGCGCGACATCCCGCGCGTGGGCGACAACAAGGCGCTGGACCTGGAGCGCATCGCCGCGCTCAAGCCGGACCTGATCGTGGTCTGGCGCCATGGCAATGCTCAGAAGCAGACCGACCGCCTGCGCGCCCTGGGCCTGCCGCTGTTCTACAGCGAGCCGCGCAAGCTGGCATCGATCCCGGAAAACGTGGAGAAGCTGGGCACCCTGCTGGGCACGGAAGCCACCGCGCGGCGCGCCGCCGACAGCTTCCGCCAGCAGGTGGAGACGCTGCGCAAGACCTACGCGGCACGGCCGCCGGTGACCGTGTTCTACCAGGTCTGGCAGCAGCCGCTGATGACGCTCAACGGCCAGCACCTGGTCAGCGACATGCTGGCGCTGTGCGGCGGTCGCAACCTGTTCGGGGCCGAGACGCCACTGGTGCCGACGGTATCGGTCGAGGCGGTGGTGGCGGGCAATCCGGAAGCAATGCTGACCGCGGGCATGGGCGCCACGCGCTCGGACCAGCCGCTGCCCGACTACGCGATGTGGCAGCGCTGGAAGCAAATCACCGCGGTGGCGCGCAACAACCTGTTCGTGATCGACGGCGACCTGGTCAACCGCGCCGGTCCGCGCGTGGTGCAAGGCATCGAGCAGATCTGCAAGGACCTCGACGTGGCGCGCAGCCGGCGCCCGGCGCGCTGATCAGCCACCGCGGTTTTAAGTCCGGTTCCACCATTCGAGCCGCGCCCCATCCGCACCCAGCCGGAAGCGGCAGCTCGCGCCGAAGCCCAGCGCCCAGTTGACCGTCACCGCCAGCGGCACGCCGAGCCAGTGCGCGGCCAGCATGCGCATCGGCCCGGCATGGCCGACCACCCATACGCAGCAATCGTCCCGCACATCGAGCGCGTCGGCCCAGCCGGCCACGCGCGCCATCGCCTGCGCCGGCGACTCGCCGCCATGCGGGCGCGCATGCAGCAGGTCCGCGGCCCACTGGTCGAGCGCGGCGCGGTCGATCTCGT
Source organism: Cupriavidus sp. IK-TO18 (assembly GCF_015549295.1). Lineage (NCBI taxonomy): Bacteria > Pseudomonadati > Pseudomonadota > Betaproteobacteria > Burkholderiales > Burkholderiaceae > Cupriavidus > Cupriavidus sp. IK-TO18. Next base: position 23,225 of record NZ_JADGMP010000005.1, on the reverse strand, counting down.
CCCACGGTACGCCTTCCCAGCTGCCGAAGTCCAGCTCGCGCAACAGCGGTTCGGTGGCAATAGCCGGAATAGCCGGCACGCCGGCCGGCAAGGTCTGCACCAGCGCCTGCGCGGTCCCGAGCGCACGCGCCAGCGGGCTGCTGACGATGCGCGCGGGCGCCGGCAGGCCCGCCACGATCTGCGCGGCAACCGGCATCAGTGGCGACACCAGCGGCAGGTCGAGGCAGCCGTAGCAGGTGCCCGCAGCCACCGCGGGCTGCGCATGGCGGATCAGGACCAGGTCCATGCCGATGCCACCAGGTAGATCAGGGTCTCCGCGCACTGCTGGGCCATGCCGAGGCAATCGCCGGTATAGCCGCCGATGCGGCGCACGAAGTAGCGGCCGAGCAGCACGCGCAACACTAGCAGCGCAGCCACGGCGCCCGCAAAGAACGATGGCGATACCAGCCACAGCGGTACCACCCCGCACAACAGCGCGAACCCCAGCCCCGCGCCGGCGAGCCGCTGCGCCACAGGCTTGGCCTTGCCTTCCGGGCGCACGTACTGCAGCGTGGCGAGATAGCTGACCGCCATCGCGCGGCTGGCGGCGTGCGCTGCCACCAGCACCGCCAGCAATACCGCCGCACCGTGCTGCGTGCCGATCGCCACCAGCAGTTGCCACTTGAGCAGCAGCGCCACCACCAGCGCGATGGCGCCGAACGCACCGATGCGCGAGTCATGCATGATGCGCAGTACGTCTTCGCGCTGCCATGCGCCGCCGAAGGCATCGACGCAGTCCGCCAGGCCGTCCTCATGGAAGGCGCCGGTCAGCAGCAGCGTGGCCGCCATTCCCAGCAGCACCGCCACGCCGACCGGCCACCACTGCAGCGCGCCCCATGTAACCAGCGCACCGGCGCCGCCGACCAGCAGGCCCACCAGCGGGAAATAACGCGCCGCGGCATGCAGGTAATGCGGCTCGAATCCGACCCATCGCGCCAGCCAGCCAGGCAGCGGCACACGCGTGAAATAGCCCAGCGCGGTAAAGAAATAGCGCAGCTCGCCGCCGAAGCCGGCCGGCGCGGGCGCGGGGTCGGACGGCACACTCATGCCGAGGCCGTGCTGACGCCGGCGCCGCTGAAGGTCGCCATCTCGTTGAGGAACGCGACCGCGGACGCGAGCAGCGGCCACGCCAGCGCCGCGCCGGTGCCCTCGCCCAGGCGCAGGTCCAGCGCCAGCAGCGGTTCGGCGCCAAAGTGGTCCAGCAGCGCGCGGTGGCCGCGCTCGTGCGAGCAATGCGTGAACACGCAGTACTGCAGCACGTTGGGGTCGATGCGCTGCGCCACCAGCAGCGCGGCCGTGGCGATAAAGCCATCGACCAGGATCACCATGCGGCTGGCCGCGGCGGCGAGAAAGGCGCCAGCCATCATCGCGATCTCGAAGCCGCCGAACGTCGCCAGCACATCGAGCGGCGCCTGCGCATCAGGGTGCAGCGCGAGGGCGCCTTCCAGCACCTCGCGCTTGCGCGCCAGCCCGGCATCGTCCAGCCCGGTGCCGCGGCCGATGCAGTCCGCCAGCGGCAGCCCGGTCAGCCGCTGCATCAGGCACGCGGCGGCCGAGGTATTGGCAATGCCCATCTCGCCGAAGCCGATCACATTGCAGCCCTGCTGGGCATGTCGCAGCACGCGCGCCATGCCGGCGGTCATCGCCGCCGCGGCCTGTTCCGGCGTCATCGCCGGTTCCTGCGCGAAGTTGCGGGTGCCGTCGGCGATGCGGCAGTTGACCAGCCCGGGTGCCGCCGGCAGCGGCACGCGCACGCCGGCGTCGACGATTTCCAGCGCAATACCGTGCTGGCGCGAGAACACATTGATCGCCGCGCCGCCGGCCAGGAAATTCCTGACCATCTGCGCGGTGACCTCGGCCGGATAGGCGCTGACGCCCGCGTCGGCCACGCCGTGATCCGCGGCAAAGACGATCACCGTCGGCCGCTGCAGCACGGGGCGCTGCGTGCCGAGGATCAGCCCCAGCTGCAGCGCCAGCGACTCGAGCCGGCCGAGCGCGCCGAGCGGCTTGGTCTTGTCGTCGATGGCGGCCTGCAGCACGGGACGCAGTGTGTTGTCGAGGGGAGCGATTTCGGGAAACTGCATGATGCTGTGGTTCTTGAGGTCTGGATCGTGGGAAACACTCGGGGCTACATTTCCACGCCGCGCTGCGCCTTGATGCCCTGCTGGAAGGCGTGCTTGACCGGCGTCATGTCGGTGACGGTATCGGCCGCCTCCACCAGCGCCGGCGGCGCGCCGCGGCCGGTGATGACCACGTGCTGCATCGGCGGGCGTGCGCGCAGGTCGGCAATGACCCGATCCACATCAAGATAGTGCAGCTTGAGCGCGATGTTGAGTTCATCGAGCAGCACCAGCCCGACGGCCGGGTCGCGCAGCATGCCGCGGGCCACTTCCCACGCGGCTTCGGCCTTGGCCACGTCGCGCGCGCGGTCCTGGGTGTCCCAGGTATAGCCCTCGCCCATCACGTGAAAAGCACATTCCTCGGGGAAGCGGCGCAGGAACATCTCTTCGCCGGTCGGCTGCGCGCCCTTGATGAACTGGACCACGCCGGTGCGCATGCCGTGTCCGAGCGCGCGCACCACCATGCCGAAGCCGGAGCTGGATTTGCCCTTGCCGTTGCCGGTCGTGATCACGATCACGCCGCGCTCGTCCTGCGCGGCGGCGATCTTGGCGTCGATCACTTCTTTCTTGCGCACCATGCGCGCCTTGTGGCGTGCGTCGCGCTCCGGGTCGTCGGTGGCGGGATTGTGAGAATCGGTCATTTACTCGGGCCTTGCGTAAAGAATCGCGGCGCCGTGGCGCCATCGGGAATCAGTGCAGTATGCACGCCGTCGCTGACGCTGACGATGCGGGTGCGCAGCGCGCGTGAGCAATGTTCGGGAGTCAGTACCTGTGCCGCCGGGCCATGCAGCGCGGTGCCGTCTTCGGCCATCAGCAACGCGTGGGTGGCGTAGCGCAGCGCCAGCGTCAGGTCGTGCAGGATCACCACGATGGCGTGGCGACCGGCGCGGGCCAGCGCGGCAAGCTGCTCCAGCACCAGGATCTGGTGGCGCAGGTCGAGGTGCGAGACCGGCTCGTCGAGCAGCAGCAGCGGCGCCTGCTGCGCCAGCGCCGCGGCGAGCGAGGCGCGCTGCCGCTCGCCGCCGGACAGCGTCAGCACGTCGCGGGCCGCCAGTGCCTCGATATCCATGGCGCGGATGGTGTCGTGCACCACACGGTCGTCCTCGCGCCCGGTCCAGCCCCAGCCGGACAGGTGCGGGTGGCGGCCTACGCGCACCGCATCGAGCACCGACATGGAGAACGTATCGTGCACCGCCTGCGGCAGGTAGGCACGCTGGCGTGCCAGCGCCGACGGCGCCACCTGCACGGCAGGCTTGCCGTCGATCTCGACAGTGCCGCCGTCCACGTGGCGCAGGCCCGCCAACGCGGTCATCAGCGTGGACTTGCCGGCGCCGTTGGGCCCGGCGATGCACCACAGCTGGCCGGGGCCGATGTCCAGCGTCAGGTCATCGACCAGCACGCGCTGGCCGGTGCGCAGCCGCACGTCGCGCAGCGCCAGCACCGGGCAGGCGGCTAGCGGCAGCGACCAGTCGGCGCTCGCGTTCATCGCGGCCTCCGCAGCAGCAGGTAGAGAAAGGTCGGCACACCCAGCAGTGCCGTGATCACGCCCACCGGCAGCTGCGCCGGTGCGATCACGGTGCGGGCGACCAGGTCGGCCGCCATCAGCAGCGCACCGCCCAGCAACACCGCCGCCGGCAGCAGCAGGCGCTGGTCGTTGCCCCATGCCAGCCGCACCAGGTGCGGCACGACCAGGCCGATAAAGCCGATCGATCCGGCCGTGGTAATGGCCACGGCAATGCACACGGAAGCCAGCAGGAAGGTCAGCAGCCGCACCCGGCCCACGCGCACGCCCAGCGACTGCGCCACGGTCTCGCCCAGCAGCATCACGTTGAGCGCGCGCGCCATCGGCATGGCCAGCAGCAGCGCGACGATCATCGTCGCCAGCGCGCCGCCGTAGCTGGCGGTGCCGCCCAGGTCGCCGGTCAGCCAGAACAGCATGCCGCGCAGCCGCGATTCCGGCGCGACGGCAAGGATCAGCGTGATCACCGCGCCCCACCCCGCGGCCATGATCACGCCAGTCAGCAGCAGGCGCGCGCCGGCCTCGCGATGGCCGCCCTGCACCTGCGGGTGCAGCAGGTCGCGCCGTGCCAGCGTTGCCACCAGCAGCATCGAGCCCAGCGCGCCGACGGCGGCGGCCGTCTGCACGCCCCACCACGGCGACAGCACCAGCATCGCCAGCAAGGCGCCGACCGACGCGCCGCCGGAGACGCCCAGCACATAGGGCTCGGCCAGCGGGTTGCGCAGCAGCACCTGCATCAGCGCGCCGGACAGCGCCAGCAGGCCGCCGCAGGCAAAGGCCGCGGCCGCGCGCGGCAGGCGCAGCTCGCGCACGATGGCGCCCGCGGTACCAGTGTCGGCACCGCTGAGCGCCTGCCACAGCTCGCGCGCATCGAGCGATACGCTGCCCAGCGCGAGCGAGGCCGCGAAGACTGCGGCTGACGCAACGGCAAGCGCCAGCCACACCGCCAGGGCGCGCCGGAACTCAGACATGGCGCGCCCGAGCGCTCATCGCTGGCGCCAGCCCAGCGTGATGAAGCCCGCGCGCCCCTGCGTGTTGTAGGGGTAAGCGAGCTGGTAGTCCTTGTCGAACAGGTTTTCGACGCGGGCGGCAACGAACCATTGCTTGTCGATGTTGTAGCGGGCGTTGAGGTTGACGATACCGTATCCGCCCAGGCGGCGCGAACCGGCGTCCATGCGCGACGACGATACCAGCCATTCGCCGCCGAAGCGCCAGTTGCCGAAGTTGCGGCCCACGTCCAGCGCGGCGTGGCGGCGCGCGCGGCGCAGCAGCTGGGTGTCGTTCTGCTCGTCGACCGGGTTCTGGAAGGTCACGCTGGCGCCAACGTCGGTGCCGTACACGGTGGCGCGCCACGACGCCTCGATGCCCTGCACCTTGGCCTTGTTGACGTTCTCTGCCAGGAACATGCCGTTGGGCTGCAGCGCCGACACGATCAGGTCGTCGTAACGGGTCTCGAACGCGGTCACGCGCAGCAGGCCCGCCGTGGCGGTGGTGTATTGCACGCCCGCCTCGACCGACTTGGCGCGCTCCGGCTGCAGGTTGGGCTGGCCGAAGTTGGGGAAGTACAGCTCGTTGAAGGTCGGCGCGCGGAAGGCGTTGCTGACGCTGGCGATCAGCTTGAACGCATCGGTCACGTTATAGCCGTAGCCGGCGAAGAAGCTGCCCTGGTTGCCGAAGTCGGAATAATGGTCGTTGCGCGCGTTGAGCTGCAGCTGGTGCTTGCCGATGCGCCCGTCGTAGCCGCCGAACACCGAGAACACGTTGCGCGTGGGCGCGCCGTAGGCGCTCGAGACCAGTTCCTGCTGCAGGTAGTCGGTGCCGAACAGCAGCGTGTGGTTGGCGGCGACCGCGTACTCGTTCTGCCAGTTGAACTGGCGGTTGCGGGTGTTGAAGGTGCCGTTGGGACGCCCGTTCAGGAAGGTGTCGCTGTTGTCCGCGCTCTGCGACAGCTTGAAGTGCGTGGTCCAGTCGGCGCCGACCTTGCCGTTGACGAAGGCCGACAGCGTGTACAGCTCGCTGTTGGTGCGGTTGTCGTCGGTCGGGCGGCCGAAGGCGCTGTCGAACGACAGCTTGCTCTTCGAGTAGTAGCCGCTGAAGCCCGCATCCCAGTCGGGCGTGAAGCGGTGCTTCACCTGGCCCGACACGCTCTGGTTCTCGTAGGGGTTGTCGTTGGGGTTGGCGCGCGGCGCCTGTTGCGTATTGATCGACGAGAAGCCATCGGTCTTGAACGCCGATCCGGTCAGGTTGAACGAGGTATCGCCCACCTGCCCGCCGTAGCCGACCGTGCCCTGGCGCGTGTTGTTGCTGCCGTACTCCACCGACGCATTGGCCGCCGGGGCCTGGCCCGCACCGCTCTTGGTAAAGATCTGCACCACGCCGCCGATCGCGTCCGAGCCGTACAGCGCCGACACGTTGCCGCGTACCACCTCGATCCGGTCGATCTGGTCGGGCAGGATATTGGCCAGCTGCGCGGTGCCGCTGCTGGCCGACGACACGCGCACGCCATCGATCAGGATCAGCGTCTGGTTGGAGTTGGCGCCGCGCATGAACAGCGAGGTGTTGGTGCCCATGCCGCCATTGGCGGTGAGCTCCACGCCGGCCTGGTTGCGCAGCAGCGTGCGCAGGTCGGGCGCCTGCGAGTTGACGATATCTTGCTGCGTCACCACCGTCGTGTGCGGCAGTGCCTCGGTAATGGATTGCGCGGTGCGGGTGGAGGTCACCACCACCGGGGCCAGTTGCTGGGCGGTGCCGCTGTCGGCGGCTTGCGCGAACGAGGTGGCCGGGACCAGGGTGAACGAGGCAATGGCTGCCGCAATCGCAGACGAGGTTGCGGGCACGAGCGGACGCACCGCCGGGGCTGCTGCCGGGCGGGTCGACCTGTGGAGCGATGAACGCATGATGCAGGACTAGGTAGGAACGGCCGGGCCCGTTCCCCCGCGGACCATATGGCGATGAGGCGTGCCGCGCACGGGCGGCAGCCCGCGTTCAGGCCGGTATCCGGGCTGGCGACTCGGAACCGGCGCCTTCCCGAACCCGAGGTTCAGTGGCGTGCGGCCGGTCCTGCGTGGACATGTGGCCGGGATCGGATCCCGGTCGTTGCCGGCGGCCCTTCCGGCAGCTGGCTGCGGAAGTGGCTGGCGCTGGCGGATGCGCACGCGGTCGCTTACCGTTGCGGGGGCAGCACAGGTTGGCCCGTCCGGCGCGCGGCCGGCAAGGCTCCCTGTTTCCCGTTGAACTGCCCTTTCGCCAGGGACGAAAAGGGCGAGCACCTGGAACGTGCGCGAGTGTAGGGAGTTTCGCTACCCGAGTCAACGCGGCGCCCGTAGTGTTTTGTCACAACTCTGCCGTGGTTTTGGGTGCAGAAGGCTGCAACTTCCATGCAGGTACCCGGTCACAAACGCTTTCCTTCGCATTGTGCGCGGCGGCGCATCGGCTAGAATCGCGTTACCTGACCTTTATCCCATCATGACAGGCCCTATGCTCAACGAACTCGAACAACTGGCCGCGAAGATCGGGCGCGTGCTGCACCATGCGGACACCCTGGCGGCGGAAAACCAGCGGCTGCGCGACGAGATCGCCCGGCTGGAGGGTGAAGCCGCGCAGTTGCGCAGCGAGCGCGAGGCCATGGCAGCCGACCGCGAGTTGCTCAACATCAAGATCGAGGAAGCGCAGCTGCGCATCCAGTCCATCCTTGACAAGCTGCCGACCGCCAGCGACACGCGCCAGCTCGACCTGCTGGGCGAGGGCGCCGCGGCAGAGCCGCACAAGGCCTCCGGAGAACACGCATGAGCAACAAGCAAGTCGAAGTCAATATCGCCGGCCAGCCGTACCGCTTTGCCATCGCGCCCGAGAACGAGGCCGCGCTGCTCGAGGCCGTGGCACTGGTCGACACGCAGATGAACAAGCTGCGCAACGGCATTGCCGCCAAGGGCGTCGAGCGCGTGGCGGTGATGGCCGCGATTTCGATCGCGTCCGATCTGCTGGCCCTGCAGCGCAAGCAGCAGGCCGAAGGCACGATCCCGGTCGAGGCCATCCACGCGCGCATCCGCGAACTGAACGAACGCGCCGACGAAGCGTTGCGGCAATACGCGCACGTGGGTACCGGCACGCGGGGCTGAACGGGCCGGTTGAAACCCAGCCGGGCAGCCTTATATACCGTGAAAATGGAGGGATGTGCAGCGGATGCCGCGCTGTCGCGCAAAATGTAACGATACGCGCGTGTGGACTTGGTAAGGCCTGCGACGCGGTGTATAGTGTAGCCAGACTGCACGAGGCACCACAAAAGTGCAGCTGACTGGCCAGGTTATCGCGCCCGGCCGCCGTTTTCATCCCATCCTAGTTAGAAACGGCAAACGTCTGACATCCCGCAGGCAGGTCACCTACCCGGCCGGTCGAAGCGGTTGTAGCGTCAGACGTTTGACAGTTTCCCTGCCTGGTTCGTGAGGGTCATAAACTCCTTGAACCGATATGCATTGCATGGTGCGGGATCATGTCGCGTGGGCGAGCGCGTCGTCGCATTCATAGTCCGGGCCTGGCTTGGACTCCCTGAGTGGATGATGTACCCGAAATGCGACTTCCGCAGCCACTCTGAACCTCACTTGGGTTCAGGATGCCGACCCAGCGGCCGAGGCGGGGACCCCCTAAAAAGGCGGTGGTTTTCTGAACCATCGCCTTTTTTCTTTGCGCACGCGCGCGGGCCTCGCCCGCGCACTCCGACTCCTTCATCCTCGAACCGCGCCGTGAGCCCGACCCCGAACAAACGCGCCCGCCAGTATTGGCTGATGAAATCGGAACCGGACGAGGCCAGCATCGACGACCTCGCCCGCGAGGGGACGCTGCCGTGGACCGGCGTGCGCAACTACCAGGCGCGCAACTTCATGCGCGACACCATGCAGATCGGCGACGGCGTGCTGTTCTACCACTCGTCGTGTCCCGAGCCCGGCATTGCCGGCCTGGCCGAGGTCTGCTCCACGCCCTACCCCGACCCGACCCAGTTCGATGCCAAGAGCCCGTACTACGACGCCGCGTCGACGCCCGATACGCCGCGCTGGCTGCTGGTCGACGTGCGCTTCGAGCGCAAGAGCGAGCTGATTTCGCTGGCCGCGCTGCGCGAGCATGAAGAACTGGCCGACATGGTGGTGCTGCGCCGTGGCAACCGGCTCTCGATCACGCCGGTCACGCCGGCGGAATGGCGCTTCATTACCGGCAAGCTGATGCGCTGACACCGGCGCGCTGACCCATGCAGCTTGCTACCCTGCCGGTGCTGGTCCCTGCGCTGCTGGCCCTTGGCGCCTTTACCGGCTTCTGCGCCGGGCTGCTCGGCGTCGGCGGCGGCATGATGATGGTGCCGTTCCTGACGCTGCTGTTCAGCGCGCTGGGCTTTCCCACGGAAGCCATTGTCCATATGGCGATCGCCACCTCGATGGGCACCATCCTGTTCACGTCGCTGTCGTCGGTGCGCGCGCACCACAAGCGCGGCGCGGTGCGCTGGCCGGTGGTGCTGGCGCTGGCACCGGGCATCGTGCTCGGCGGCATGATCGGGGGCGGCAAGGTCTTTGCCGCGCTCAAGACCAGCTGGCTGTCGCTTGCCTTTGCCGTGTTTGTCGGGTTTTCCGCGCTGCAGATGCTGCGCAGCCGCCGACCCGCCCCGAGCCGGCAACTGCCGGGCGCGGCGGGCATGCTGGGCACGGGCGGCGTGATCGGGTTCCTGTCGAGCCTGGTCGGCGCGGGCGGCGCCTTTGTCTCGGTACCGTTCATGACCTGGTGCAACGTGCCGATCCACAACGCGGTGGCGACGTCGGCCGCACTGGGCTTCCCGATCGCTGCCGCCAGCGTGGCGGGCTATGTCTGGAGCGGCTGGCAGATGCCGGGACTGCCGCCGGGATCGATCGGCTACATCTACCTGCCGGCGATGCTCGTCATTGTCGCGGCCAGCATGCTGACCGCGCCGCTGGGGGCGCGCACCGCGCACCAGATGGATGTCGGGCAGCTGCGCAAGGCCTTTGCGGTGCTGCTGCTGTGCCTGGCGTCCTACATGCTGTGGAAGGCCTGGCAGGCGTTCTGAGGGCACCGGGTCCGCAACATTCGTTTGCAATCTCGCGGAACGTTTCAGGCGCCGGTTCCGTCTGACAGCCACTACGTTTTTTCGGGAGAACAAGATGAAACAATGGCTTGCCGCCACCCTGCTGGGCACCACCGCCATCGTCGCTTCGGCGCATGGCGGGCCGGCCGAGACGCCGTCCGGCGTGCTGTCGCTGTCAGCACAGGCAATGAGCGAAGTGCCGACCGACATCGTGCAACTGACGCTGGCCGCCGAACAGGAAGGCGCGGAGCCCACGGCGATCTCGACGGCGCTGTCCACGCGCACCCAGGCCGTGCTGGCACAGGCAAAGCGCACGCAGGGCGTGACCGCGGAATCGGGCGGCTTCACCATCCACCCGAGCACCGACCGCAACGGCCGCATCAGCACGTGGCGCGGGCGCTCCGAGGTCATCCTGAAGTCGCGCGATTTCCCGGCGGTATCGAAGCTGGCAGGCGAGCTGGCCAGCCAGATGCAGGTGCAGAACATCGCCTTCTCGCTGTCGCGCGAAGCGCGCGAAGCGGCCGAGGCCAGGCTGGCCGAACAGGCGGCGGCAACGTTCCGCAACAAGGCGCAGTCGAGCACCAAGCTGTTCGGCTACAACAGCTACACCATCCGGGAGGTCAACGTGAGCGAAAGCGGCGTGGTGCCGCCGATGCCGCGCATGTATGGCGCAGCCAAGGCGATGATGGCCGATGCCGCGGTGCCGGTGCCGGTGGAAGGCGGCAAGACGCAGGTGACGGTATCGGTGAACGGGTCGGTGCAGATGCTGAAGTAAGCCGGTGAGCCACCGCTTGCATGCTGCCTCTCCCGCAAGCGGGAGAGGCAGCATGCCCTGGAACGTCAGAGCGTTGCAAACTGCTGCCGCAACACGTTCTTCTGCACCTTCCCCATCGTATTGCGCGGCAGTTCGTCCACCACGTGCACGCGCTTGGGCACCTTGAAATTGGCGATGCGTCCCTTCAGCGTGCCGATCATCGCCGACTCATCGATCTCCGCGCCCGGCTTCGTCACCACCACCGCCACCACTGCCTCGCCGAAGTCCGAGTGCGGCACGCCGATCACCGCGCTCTCGGCCACGCCCGGCATCTCGTCGATAAAGCTTTCGATTTCCTTCGGGTAGACGTTGTAGCCGCCCGAGATGATCAGGTCCTTGCTGCGGCCGACAATGGTCAGGTAGCTGTCCGGCACCTGGCGCTCGCCAGCCTGGCTGACAATGGCGCCGCCAAAGCGGCCGACGTCGCCGGTCTTGAACCAGCCGTCCCCGGTGAACTCTTCCCTGGTCTTCTCCGGCATGCGCCAGTAGCCATGGAATACGTTCGGGCCCTTGACCTCGACATTGCCGATCTCGCCCGGCGCGCAAGGGTTGCCATCGCCATCGACCACGCGCACCGACACGCCCGGCAGCGGCATCCCGACGGTGCCGCCGATGCGTTCGCCCAGCGCGGAGTCATACGGGTTGGACACCAGCATCACCGTCTCGCTCATGCCGTAGCGCTCCAGGATGGTATGGCCGGTGCGCTCGCGGAAGGCGTCGAAGGTTTCCAGCAGCAGCGGCGCCGAGCCCGACACGAACAGCCGCATGCGGCGGCAGGTGTCGTCGTCGAAGCGCGGCTCCTGCAGCATGCGCACGTAGTAGGTCGGCACGCCCATCATCACGGTCGAGCGCGGCAGGAATTTCAGCACCTGCGCCATGTCGAGCCGGGGCGCCCAGATCATCTTGGCGCCGGCCAGCAGCGCGCCGTGCGAGGCCACGAACAGGCCGTGCACGTGGAAGATCGGCAGCATGTGCAGCAGCACGTCGTCGCTGCGCCAGCCCCAGTATTCGTGCAGCGTCTGCGCGTTGGAGGCGAGGTTGCGGTGCGTCAGCATCGCGCCCTTGCTGCGGCCGGTGGTGCCCGAGGTGTAGAGGATGGCGGCGAGGTCGTCGTCCGCGCGCGCGACGGTGGCAAAGGTGTCGTCCTTGCCGGCCGCACGTGCCAGCAGCGAGCCGCTGCGGTCATCGTCCAGCGTAAAGACGTGGTTGACGCCGTGGCGGAAAGCCACCTTGGACACCCAGGCGAAATTCTTGCTGCTGCACACCACCACCGACGGCTCGGCGTTGCCGACGAAATAGTCGATCTCCGCCTCCTGGTAAGCGGTATTCAGCGGCAGGTAGACGTAGCCCGCGCGCAGCGTGGCCAGATACAGGAACAGCGCCTCGGGCGACTTCTCGACCTGCACGGCCACGCGCGCGCCTTCGGGCAGGTTCAGCGAGCCCAGCAGGTTGGCCAGCTTGGCGGTGGCGCGGTCGAGGTCGTCCCAGCTGTAGTACAGGCCGTCGTGGGTCTCGATGCAGCAGGCGGTGCGGTCCGCGGGAAAGCGGGTTTCGAACAGGGCGAACAGGTTGGCGTTCATGGTGTGGATCGAACGAAAGGCTTGGAACGGTATGGGTCACGCAGGGGCATGGCCCCCGATGCCAGATGGTGCGGGCATGGCAATCCCGCATTCTGGCAGATTTGCCGGACTACTCTCCCCGGAACTGCGGCGGCCGGCGCGCCAGGAAGGCGGCCACGCCCTCGGCATGGTCGGCGCCTTCCGCATAGGCGAAGTGCGCGTCGAGCTCGGCCGGCGACAGCGGCGCCGGCATCGGCGCCAGGCGGTGGATGGTGGCCTTGTTGATGCGCGCCGCGGCGGGTGCGCCGGCGGCAATGCGGCGCACCGCGGCATCGACTTCGGCGGCCAGCGCGCCTGGCTCCACCACGCGCGTCAACAGGCCCTTGGCATGCGCCTCGGCGGCGTCGAAGACACGGCCTTCCAGCAGGATCTCGAGCGTTGCGGCGCGCCCCGCCAGCGCCAGCAGGCCTTGCAGCTCGCCCGGCGCCATCGGGAAGCCGAGCCGGTTGATCGGCACCCCGAAGCGGCTGTCCGAGGCGGCGATGCGCAGGTCGCAATGGCATGCGATCTCCAGGCCGCCGCCTACGCATACGCCCTCGATCTTCGCCACGGTCGGGTGCGGGCATTGCGCCACGGCGGCCAGCGCCGGCGCGATGGTGGCCATGTGGTAGTGCCGCACCGCAGCCTCGTCGCCGCGTTCGGCGGGAAACTCGGCGATGTCGGCGCCGGCGGCAAAGTTGCCGTCGGCGCCGCGCACCACCACGCAGCGCAGCGCGGAGTCGGCCGCCAGGCGGGTGAAGCCTGCCGCCAGCTCGCGCCACATCTGCGCGGAGATGGCGTTGAGCTTGCCGGCGTGCGACAGCGTGACGGTGGCAGTGGTGCCCTGGGAGGCAAAGACGACGGTACCGCTCATCGCCCCGCTCCGTTGCATGGATCGGACTTCGACATGATGACGCGTCAATCCATCTTGGCGCCGGACTGCTGCACCACCTGCGCCCAGCGGCGGATCTCGGCACGCTGGAACTGCGCGAACTGCTCCTGCGTGAAGACCGGTGTCTCGGAGCCGTTGTTGAGCCAGACCTGCTTCATTTCCGGCGTGTTCAGCGCCTTCTCGGTCTCGGCGTACAGGCGGTCGACGATGTCCTTGGGCGTACCCTTGGGCACCCACATCGCATACCAGGTCGAGACCTCGTAGTTAGGCACCCCGGCCTCGGCCGCGGTCGGCACATTGGGGAAGGCCGCCGAGCGCTTGCTCGATGCCACCGCCAGCGCCTTGATGCGGCCGGCACGGATATGCTGCGCCGACGAGCCCAGGCCGTCGAACATCAGGTCGACCTGGCCCGCGATCAGGTCGGACAATGCGGGGCCGGCGCCCTTGTACGGGATATGGGTGATGAAGGTCTTGGTCTGGATCTTGAACAGCTCGCCCGCCAGGTGGTGGGCCGAACCGTTGCCGGCCGAGCCGTAGTTGAGCTTGCCGGGATTGGCCTTGGCGTAGGCAATCAGCTCCTGCAGCGTATTGGCCTTGACGCGGTTGGGATTGACCACTATCACCTGCGGCGGCTGGGCGATCACCGTCACCGGGATGAAATCCTTCTCGATGTCGTAGTCCAGCTTCTTGTAGAACGACGGCGCGATCGCATGGTGCGCACCGCCGATGAACACGGTGTAGCCGTCCGGCGCGGCCTTGGCCGCGATGCTGGCCCCGACCGTGCCGCCCGCGCCGCCGCGGTTGTCGATCACGAACTGCTTGCCCAGCTGCTTGGACAGCTGCGCGGTCAGCGGGCGCGCAAAGGCATCGGTGCCGCCGCCGGCCGGGAACGGCACGATCACGGTGACGGGCTTGGACGGCCAGGCATCGGCATGGGCGGCGGGTGCCGCGAACAGCGTGGCGGCGCCGATGCCGGCCACGCCAAGTGCCATGCCCGCTGCGCGCGCGCAGGCGGCCAGGCTGAACTGACGACGATTCATGTTGCTGTCTCCTCTCTCTCTTTTCTGCGGAAAGTCGATCTGAATTGCCACGCGCAGGCGCTGTGGCACGGCTCTACTGCAAGGTCCCGACAAGGAAACGCGGCGCACGGCGCCGCGCTGTGCTGGGCCATCCCCGTGACCGGACCAGGGTCACAGCAGCTTCCCGACGCTACGGCCGATGCGCGGGTTGCCTGCACCCAGGCGTGCCAGATTGTCATCCAGCGCCTCGGGCACGTAAAGGTAATTCACCATCATGCCGCAGCTCTGGCTTCGGCCTTTGCGCGACAGGTCGGCGGCCCAGTTGAGCCGCTCGACACAGGCGCCGTTGCCGAGATGGAAGCGTGCCACCGGGTCCGCCGGCAGCGCCTGGTGGCGCTCGCGCACCAGGTAATGCGCGGCCAGCGCCATCGCGGTATCGCGCGTCAACGGGTCGGCATCGGCGGGCGCTTCGGGCGACAGCGCCGCCAGCCACCCTGCCCCGTCGGCCGGCGCCTCGCCGTGGCGCTCGCGCCAGCGCGCCAGGCGCTTGTCGCCGAGCGCGCGAGAGACCGCCTCGGCGTCCTGCTTGCGCAGCCAGTCGGCAAACCCGGGAATCGGCGACAGCGTGGCGAACTGCTTGACCTTGGGAAATTCGCGCTGCAGTTCCTCGATCACGCGCTTGAGCAGGAAATTGCCGAAGCTGACGCCGCGCAGGCCGGCCTGCGTGTTGCTGATCGAGTAGAAGATGGCCCACTTTACGCGGCGCAGGTCTTCCAGCGGGGCGGCCTCGTCGAGCAATGTCTGGACATTGGCGGCCATCTCGGGGACGAACGCGACCTCGACGAAGATCAGCGGCTCGCGCGGGATGCGCGGATGGAAGAAGGCGTAGCAGCGGCGATCGGAGTCGAGCCGGTTGCGCAGGTCGGTCCACGAGGCGATCTCGTGTACGGCCTCATAACGGATCAGCTTTTCCAGCAGCGAGGCGGGCGAGTCCCAGGTGATCGGCTGCAGTTCCAGCAGGCCCACGTCGAACCAGTTGGAGAACAGCGCCTCGAGGTCGTCGTCGAGCACGCGCAGCCCCGGCACCCGGCGCTGCCAGCGCAGCATGTCGGCGCGCAGCTGGATCAGGAAGTGCAGCCCGCAGGCGCTGCTGCCGCGCTGGCCGTGGAGCGCGGCCAAACGCTTGAAGAAGCGGATGCGGGCGCTGGACAGGGCGTGGGTCAGTCCGGAATGGCCTGCCTTGCCGTCGGGCTTTGTGTCACCCCTGGCTTCACCCTTTGTGTCACCCTTGCCCTCGCCCTTGGCGTCGGCGGCCTTTTCGCCGCTGCTGCCGGCGACCTCCGCAAGCAACTCCAGCATGGCGCGCCGGGTGGCCTCGCCCGCGGCCTCGTACTCGGCCTGCCACGCCTGCGCAGCGGCATTGGCGGCACCGTCGGTCAGGCGGGCATCGAAGCACAGCCGCAACTGCTCACGCTGTCGCCGCGCCACGCGCGTTGGCAACGGCACCTCGCCGTCGGCGTGCGCCACGCCGTTGGCTGCCTTGGTCGCGGCCTCGGCCTCGCCCTTGCGGCCCCACCAGCGGCCCAGCCGCGACAGGAAATTACTGCCGGCCGGCTCGCTCTCGCCCAGCGGCGCGCTGATTTTCCGGTCACCCGTGTCGAAGGAGTTCATGCGGTACCTGCCTTGTGCATCGATCGGAACGTAAAGGACTTGCCATGCTGCGGCGTAAAGCGTGGGGCGCGGGCCGCTAGTCGTCGCCGCCGGCCACGCGCAGTGGCGGCGGCGCCCGGGTCGGCTGGGCCGCGCCGGCGGCATGGTCGAGCGCCTGCAGGGCCGCGCGCTGGCGCAGCAGATGGGTCTTCATCATCGCCTCGGCGCCTTCAGGGTCGCGCGCCTTGAGCGCGGCGAACACCGACAGATGCTCGGCGCAGGACTCGTGGATGCGGCCGGGCAACTTCAGGCTCTTGTGGCGCGACAACCGCAGCACCTTGCGCAGGTCGCTGATCAGCCCCGACAGCCAGCGGTTGCCGGCCAGGCGCTGGATCGCCTCATGGATCTGCGCGTTGGTTTCGTAATAGGCATCGATATCGCCAGCCTGCGCATAGCGGGCCAGGTCGGCGTGCAGGCCGTCCAGCGCGTCCAGGTCGGCCCGCGTGGCGTTGCGCGCGGCCTCGTAGGCGCAGCGGCCTTCGAGCAGCGCCATCAGCGGGAAGATCTCGTCCAGGTCCTGCTCGGACAATTTATTGACAAAGCAGCCGCGGCGCGGCTCGAGCCGGACCAGCCCTTCGGCAGCCAGCACCTTCAGCGCTTCGCGCAGCGGCGTGCGCGAGATGCCGAGCGACTCGGCCATCGCGCTTTCATCGATCCAGGCGCCGGGGGTCAGCGTATGGGCATCGATCATTGCGCGCAGCCGGTCTGCGACTTCGAGGTACAGCGCCTGCTGGACGATGCGCATTGCCACCCCCGGTTGAGGAATCCGTGGCCGGAACCATGCGTCCCGGTTGCCATAATTCATAATTATGGATTAGGGCGGCAACGATACAAGCGGTTTCGATGTTGCACTGCAGAATACGGGATCAATACGGAATCAGGCGTCGGAGAAAGCGTGCGAGGAAGCGCGCGAGAAAGCGCGTGAATGGCGCCGGCGTGGCGAGAAGGAGGTGCGGCGGGCGTTTCCATGCCTCCCTGCAAAGAAACGCCCGCGCCTGAAAGGACTACTGAACTGCTTGCATCGCCTGCGAATAGGTTCGTATCCGCTGCGTGGGTCATCATTCAAACCTGGCGCTGGCCCGGCGCCCCCCTCGAAACGCGCTTGCGCGCGGATTTTCCCGTTGCCCTGTTCTGTGGCGTGAAGCATCCGCCCCCAGTGGTCCGTGTGGACCCTCCCTGAACGCTTCCGTGGCGACTGTGGCTTGCCGCTCATCTTGTAACAGCATCGTTAGCGATTACCGTGCCAGTGGATCTAAGTCCTTGAATTTATTGATGGCACGCATCCGAAACTTGTTACAGATTACAATCAGTGTAACAGGATGTTTCTCGATTGTTACGAGGGTTTTCCCATGGCGCCAACCAGGCAAACCCGACTGTCGGCAATTGCATATGCAAAATGTGCCGCGGTCTTAATTTATCGATGCGAGAATGTGCCGCGCGCATCGCAATGGCCTGATTTCAAATGGTTGCATATCTGATACAAGCGCGCAGGGTCTTTTGCCGCGTTCCATTGGCCAATCCGCATTTCCATTTTCCCGGGAGCTTCCCTCATGCACGCCGGCAGCAGCGATTTCACGTTCTCTTCGTCCGCGGCCTTTGACACGGAGCCGGCGTCACCGCAACCTCTGCGCCTGTCTTTCACCGGGTCCGGATCGGAATATTTCCGTATCTGGATTGTTAATGTACTGCTGACCATCGTCACCTTCGGCATCTATTCCGCATGGGCCAAGGTGCGCACGCTGCAGTACTTCTATCGCAATACCCGGCTCGACGGGGCCAGCTTCGATTACCACGGCAAGCCCTCGGCGATCCTGAAGGGCCGCGCCATCGTGTTCGGCCTCGCCCTTGCGTTCCAGCTGGCCTCGAACGTATCGCCCTTCCTCGCGCTGGCGATGCTGGTGGCGCTGCTGGCGGTGTTCCCGCTGCTGCTGGTGCGCTCGCTGCGCTTCCGCATGGCCAATTCCAGCTACCGCGGCCTGCGCTTTGCCTTTACCGGCGGGGATGCCGAGGCCTACAAGGTATTCGTGCTGTGGCCGCTGGCGGCGGTGTTCACGCTGGGGCTGCTCGGGCCGCTGGCGCACCAGCGTTTCAAGCAGTACCAGCACCGCAACACGCGCTTCGGCACGGCGCCATTCGGCTTTGCCGCCGGCGCCGGCGAGTTCTACGGCGTCTACCTGCGGGCGTTCGGCGTGGTGCTGGCAACGGCTGTCGCCGGCATCGTGCTCAGCTTTGTCCTGGGCGCGGTGGTGGCACCGGGGACCAAGGGCCTCGCCGCCGCGGCGATCCTCGGCTTCGCGATTGCCGGTTTCTACCTGGGCCTGCTGGCGGTCAGCCCCTACCTGATGGCGCGCCTGCAGAACGTCGTATGGAGCCACACCACGCTCGCCCAGCACGCGTTCCGCTGCCAGGTCGGCGCGGGCCGCATGATCTTTATCTTCGTCACCAACCTGATCGCCATCGCGCTCACGCTGGGCCTGTACCTGCCTTTCGCGCGGGTGCGCGCTACGCGTTACCGGGTCGAAAGCGTGACCATGCTGGCCGCCGGCCCGCTCGACAGCTTTGTCGCCGGCGAGGTGCAGCAGGTCGGTGCGCTCGGCGATGCAGCAGTAGACTGGTACGACATCGACATCGCGCTCTGACTGCAGCGCCCGGTAGCGTCAGCACCATGATCCCAGTCACCTTCTTCGATGGCCGCACCTCGCGTGCGCATCCGGCAACCCTGGCCGTGGAAGCGCAGCAGGCGGTGCTGCGCGACGACAGCGGCGCCGAACTGCGCCGCGCGGCGCTGTCCGATGTGCGCGTATCCGAACGCGTACGGCGCGCGCCGCGGCTGGTCACGTTCGCCGACGGCGCCTTCTGCGAAATCAACGACCACGCCGCCTTCGACCACATGCTGGCCGCCACCGGCCATCGCGAAGGGCTGGTGTCTCGCGCGCAGAACAGCTGGCGCCTGGCGGGGATGGCGGTGGCGGCGCTGGTGGCGGTGCTGGTGCTGGGCTACTACGTGCTGCTGCCGTGGGGCGCGGGCGTGATGGCGCGCACGGTGCCGGCGGAAGTGGAGGCCCATCTGGGCAGGCTGACGCTGGCGAGCCTGGACAACGGCGTGGTCAAGCCGACGCAGCTGCCGCAGGCCGAGCAGGAACGCATCCGCCAGGGCTTTGCCGCGCTCAGGCGGCCGCCCGACGCGGGGCACGACTACCAGATCCTGTTCCGCCAGGGCGGTGAAATCGGCGCCAATGCCCTGGCGCTGCCCGGCGGCACCATCGTAGTCACCGACGAACTGGTCGGCCTGGCCGGCACCGGCGCCGGAATGATGGGGGTGCTGGCGCACGAAGCCGGCCACGTGGCGCGCCGCCACGGCCTGCAGCAGGTCATCCAGGCCTCGGCGCTGGGTGCGCTGTCGGCCTACCTGTTCGGCGATATCTCGACCGTACTGGCGGGCGTGCCGGCCGCCATGCTGACGCTGCGCTACTCGCGCGACCACGAGCGCGAGGCCGACGACTTTGCCATCGAGGTCATGCAGCGCAATGGCCTGCCGCCCGCGGCGCTAGCCGATGTGCTGGTCAAGCTGGAACATCGTGCGGGCGCCGGCGCGCCATCGTCGGCATCGTCGGCACCGGAGACCGCACCGGAGCGCGGCCAGGACTTCCTGTCGACGCACCCGCATACGCAGGCGCGCATCGACGCACTGCGCCGCGCCGGAAAGTAACCGCCCGCGGCGCCTTGGCTCAGGCCGCCGGCTGCGGCGCGCCCGCGCCCGGCTGGCGCCGGTAGGCCCAGATCACCATCGCGATGCCGGCCAGGATCATCGGCAGGCTCAGCCACTGCCCCATCGACATCTTCAGCGCCAGCAGGCCCAGGAAGCTGTCCGGCTCGCGCGCGAATTCGGCGGCAAAGCGGAACGCGCCATAGCCGATCAGGAACACGCCCGAGACCGCGCCCATCGGCCGCGGCTTGCGCGCGAACAGCCACAGGATGATGAACAGCGCCACGCCTTCGCCGGCGAACTGGTACAGCTGCGACGGATGGCGCGGGATGTTGTCGCCCGCCTGCGGGAAGATCATGCCCCAGGGCAGGTCGGTCGCGCGGCCCCACAGCTCGCCGTTGATGAAATTGCCGATGCGGCCGGCGGCCAGCCCGCACGGGATCATCGGTGCGATGAAGTCGGTCACCTCCATCCAGTGGCGGCGGCGCAGCCTGCCGAACAGCCACATGGCCACGATCACGCCGAGAAAGCCGCCGTGGAAGGCCATGCCGCCCTCCCACACCTTGAAGATTTCCATCGGGTGCGACAGGTAGTACGTCGGCTTGTAGAACAGCACATAGCCCAGCCGCCCGCCCAGGATCACGCCCAGCACGCCGAAGAACAGCATGTCGTCGAGGTCGCGCGTGGTCCAGCCCTTGGCCGCCATGTGCGGCTGGCGGATGCGCAGGCGGCCGAACCACAGGAACATGATGAACCCGGCCAGGTACATCAGCCCGTACCAGCGGATGGCAAGCGGGCCCAGGTGGATGGCAACCGGGTCGAACTGGGGATGGATCAGCATGTTGGCGTGAATGAAGTTATCGGTATGGGCCGGCCGCGCGCTCAGCGCGGCGCCGCGGCGGCTAAGGTGGCCTCGGTGGCCAGTGCGCCGGCAATCTCGATGAACGACCGCAGCACCGGCGCGACGCCGGCGCTGCCGCCGTCGCGCCAGGCCAGCCCGGTCTCGATCTGCGGGCCGGACTCGCGCAGCGCCAGGTACGACACGCCGGTGCGCCGGAGGTTGCACAGCGATGCCGGCACCAGCGCCACGCCCATGCCAGCCGACACCAGGCTGACAATGGTCTGCATCTGGATGGCTTCCTGCGCGATCGCCGGCACCAGGCCCTCGCGCGCATAGTAGCCCGTAATGATGTCATAAAACGCCGGCGCGCTTCGGCGCGGGAAGATGATCAGCGGTTCGGATGCTGCCTCGCGCAGCGATACCTTGCCGTCCTGCGCGAGCCCGCCTGCCGGCCGCCAGCCGTCGGCGACTGCCAGCACCAGCGGTTCGCTGACCAGCGGCAGGTAGGCCAGTCCGGGCGGCATCGCAGGCAGCTGTGGCCGGATCACCAGGCCCGCGTCGATCGCGCCTTCCAGCAGCGCTTCGAGCTGGACGTCGCTGGTGGCCTCGCGCAACTGCAGTTGCACCTCCGGATGACGCGCCCGGAACCGCCGCAGCAGGTCAGGCAGGATGCCATAGTCGGCGGTGCTGACGAAGGCCAGCGACAGCGAACCCAGCTCGCCCCGCGCCAGCCGCTGCGCCAGCCCGGGCAGGGCCGCGGCATCGGCCAACACCCGCCGCACCTCGGGCAGCCACTGCGCGCCGGCCGGTGTCAGCGCCACGGAGCGCCGCGTGCGCACGAACAGCGGCACGCCAAGTTCCTCCTCCAGCGCCTGGATCTGCTGCGACAGCGGCGGCTGTGTCATCGATAGCCGTTGCGCGGCCCGGCCGAAATGCAGCTCTTCCGCCACGGTGACGAAGTAACGCAGCTGACGCAGGTCCAAGACGCCTCCTGATATTTTTTTCGACTCAATAGAGGGAAAATAATATATTTGACACTCCAAAATGCAAGGGGCATGCTTTCCGGCACAACATCGGCTGCCCGCGTGACAGCGCACAACTCCGCGGCGCCGGACATCCCCCGGAGACCCACCATGGCATTCAACAAACGCTCGCAGAACATCACCCAAGGCGTGGCGCGTTCCCCCAACCGCTCGATGTACTACGCCCTCGGCTACAAGAAGGAAGACTTCGACAAGCCGATGGTGGGCATCGCCAACGGTCACTCGACGATCACGCCGTGCAATGCCGGCCTGCAGCGCCTGGCCGACGCGGCGATCGACGCGGTCAAGGCGTCCGGCGCCAACCCGCAGGTGTTCGGCACGCCGACCATCTCGGACGGCATGTCGATGGGCACCGAGGGGATGAAGTACTCCCTGATCTCGCGCGAGGTCATCGCCGACTGCATCGAGACCGCGGCGCAGGGCCAGTGGATGGACGGCGTGGTCGTGATCGGCGGCTGCGACAAGAACATGCCCGGCGGCATGATCGCGCTGGCACGCACCAACGTGCCGGGCATCTATGTCTATGGCGGCACCATCAAGCCGGGCAACTGGAAGGGCAAGGACCTGACCATCGTGTCGTCGTTCGAAGCCGTAGGCGAATTCACCGCCGGCCGCATGAGCCAGGAAGACTTCGAGGGCGTCGAACAGCACGCCTGCCCGTCTACCGGCTCGTGCGGCGGCATGTACACCGCAAACACGATGAGTTCGTCGTTCGAGGCGCTGGGCATGTCGCTGCTGTACTCGTCGACCATGGCCAACCCGGACCAGGAGAAGGTCGACAGCGCGGCGGAATCTGCGCGCGTGCTGGTAGAGGCGATCAAGAAGGACATCAAGCCGCGTGACATCATCACGCGCCAGTCGATCGAGAATGCCGTGGCGCTGATCATGGCCACCGGCGGCTCGACCAACGCGGTGCTGCACTACCTCGCCATCGCGCATTCGGCGGAAGTCGAATGGACCATCGAGGACTTCGAGCGCATCCGCCGCAAGGTGCCGGTGATCTGCAACCTGAAGCCTTCGGGGCAATACGTGGCCACCGACCTGCACAAGGCGGGCGGCATCCCGCAGGTCATGAAGATCCTGCTCAAGGCCGGCCTGCTGCATGGCGACTGCCTGACCATTACCGGCCGCACGCTGGCCGAAGAACTCGAACACGTGCCAGACACCCCGCGTGCCGACCAGGATGTGATCCTGCCGATCGAAAAAGCGCTCTACAAGGAAGGCCACCTTGCCATCCTGAAGGGCAACCTGGCCGAGGAAGGCGCCGTCGCCAAGATCACCGGGCTCAAGAACCCGGTCATCACCGGCCCGGCGCGCGTGTTCGAGGACGAGCAGAGCGCGATGGAAGCCATCCTGGCCGACAAGATCAACGCCGGCGACGTGCTGGTGCTGCGCTACCTCGGCCCCAAGGGCGGCCCGGGCATGCCGGAAATGCTGGCGCCGACCTCGGCCATCATCGGCAAGGGACTGGGCGAGTCGGTCGGGTTTATCACCGATGGCCGCTTTTCGGGTGGTACCTGGGGCATGGTGGTCGGCCACGTCGCGCCTGAGGCGGCGGTGGGCGGCACGATCGCGCTGGTGCAGGAAGGGGACTCGATCACCATCGACGCGCACAAGCTGCTGCTGCAGCTGAACGTGCCGGAGGAAGAGCTGGCGAAGCGGCGTGCCGACTGGAAGGCGCCGGGGCCGCGCTATACGCGTGGGGTGCTGGCGAAGTTTTCGAAGCTGGCGTCGACGGCCAGCAAGGGTGCAGTGACGGATTGAGGCGCACTTGCCGGATGAGAAAACCCCGCCGAGGCGGTAATGCCGTTCAGTTAAGGTCCTTTCTGAGGAACCGGACGG